>JASLAE010000287.1 GCA_030147305.1 Cesiribacter sp. | reverse complement strand
AAGCGGGTAAAGTTATCCAGCAGGTATATTTTATCCGGTGATCTGTAAAAAGCAGCACTATCCAGCTGCGGGGCAAGCAGCTGAGTTCTTTCTTCCTGCCAATAGGTATTTTGGGCCTGCATTTGTATATGCCGAAGCCTTAACTGCTCTCCCTGGCTTTCAGACAACCTGAAGGGTGCCGCGGGCCTCTCTGAAAATTGGCCGGAATAGGGGCTGGTTATATTAATGTTATAGTCCTGGCCCGCCTGCAAGGGTTCACTTTGGATAATTACATCATTTAACCCATAAAACTGTTCGGTGATAAACTGTACTTCCCCCTGTGCATTGCTGCTGGCAATATAAAACTGTACCAGCTTTCCGGGCACCGAAAGGTAGGTGGTAACGCCTGCTGCCGGAGCACCTGTTTTTTTATCGGTAACCACTGCTTGTATAATATGTCCTTCATATTCAGGCACATGGGTAAAGGCAGGAGGTGTTTCCTTTCTAAAAACTTCCTGCCAGCGAAATCTGCGCCATCCCTGCGTCAGCATCAGGTTATCCATGGCCAGCTGTACCTCCGGCCCCTCTTGTTTAAAATAATAGGCAGGAGACTCTATATGCCCTTTCAGATCGGAGGTAAGCCAGAGGTAGCTTAAAAGATCTCCCTCCTCGTGGCTGTTCAGGGAATCGGTGCGGTAAACGGCAAGGGAAAGGTTTGCGGCAGTTCCATTGTTTCCGGCGCGTGTGGCCAGCTGCAGGTTAACCTGCTGGCGGGGTGCGTATTGTTTTTTTTCTGTCAGGGCTTCTATGGCCAGGGTATTGACAGGAGGCTTAAAATAGAGCCGCTCTGCTACTGCTCTTGACTCTCTGTTAAGCAGGGTAAGATGGGAAATACCCTCTCCCAGCTGCTGTTTATTGATTTTAAATATGGCCTTGCCGGCCGCTGTTTTTTGTATGTCTACTACTTTTACCTGCTGGCGGGTATGTACCAGCAGATAAACTTCCTCATTAGGTAGAGTGCTATGGACATGCAGGCTTAGCTGCGCATTGTCCACTTCTTCAAGCTGCATCACATAGCCCTGGCTGAGCGCGGCTGGCAACGAAAAAGTGGTATGGGTACTGTCGGTGCCGCTGTTTACAATTGCCCTATAAGTTACTCCCGCCTCAGGGATAAAATAGAAATGGCCCATGCCAAATTTCAGGGGGTCCAGCAGGGCTACGGTATCTCCCTGCTCCTTTACCACCACGCCTTTGATATCTAACCCTTTTCCCTGGCCATCTACTGCCTTAAAGGCAACTTTTGAACGAATACCGGAAACCAGCGCTCCGCCTTCGGGGAAAAACTGCAAATCGAAGGGGGCTTCTGCCGGTTGGACAGGGTATTCAGGAATGGTAAAGGTATTGATTAGGGTAATGGGTCTCTCAAAGTAAAATTCGGGGCCAAAGTTTTTCATCCAGTTAGTATAGGCCCTTATTTTATAGCTTCCGGAACTTAAGCTAACAGGCAGGTAAAAGGAACCCATACCCATTCCTTTTTCCAGGGCAGTTTTAGCCTGTAGTACAGGTTTATTGTCTCTATCAAGCACCTCCAGGTAGGCAACCTGGCTTAAGTCCAGCGGCTCATGCCTGCTGCCATCCAGCACATAGGCTTTAAACCACATGGTTTCTCCTGCCAGGTATTCTGTTCTATCGGTATGTACAAATAGTTTTTCAATTACTGCCCGGTTTGTATGCTGCTGAAAGGCAGTTTGTAAATAATCAAGTTGAGCAGTTTGCGCTACTGCAGGAGCCCAAAATAGGGTGCATACACCGAACAACAGCAGTCTGGCAGGCAGGGTGAGCTTAAGATATTGATAGCGCATTGGCAGCGGGCAATTCATAAATTTTTATTCCCAAAAATCAGGTTGGACAGGCTCTGCTCTTACAGCACAGTTAAAACAATTTAGGTCAGCGGAGCCATATACAATGCCTAAGGGGGGTACCGCATAAATGGGTACAAGACTTTCAGCAAAGTAAAAATCTAAACTATCTAGGGTAACGGGTATCAGTTCGCAAAACAGGCTGGTACCCCAGGGTTGTACTTCTGAGTTTTTGATAAATATTCTTTTTTCCTGCACCCTGCCGGCACTGAAATAGCCTATTACAGGTTCGTCAGCGTTTACAGCATAGTAGTTGCTGGCCAGCTCCATGGGCTGTGGGTCAAAAAAAGAGCCCATCTGTTCAGAGTTCTTTTTCATCTGCTGGAAATACTCAAAGGCTTCCTTGCTAAGGGCATACTGCTTAACCAGAATGCTGTATTTGGTATCCAGCTTCCAGGACATGCGCGGTACACTTGCCAGCTGCTGCATATAAATAATATCACTGCTCAGTTTGGCAGAAGATCCCAATAACAGGCTTCTAGAGCTGCTCTGCTGCCAGCATATATTAGGGGTTGGCGGTATCCGGTCTACAATCTCTCCATCAACATACATAAGCAATGATTGATAGGGCGTTTGATATTCCCAGGTCTCTTCGTATTCCCATCTGTAATAGCGGGTATTATGCTGCGGGTCATGGGTATTTACATAGAGCTGCACACCGCTTTCATCTATCGTCCAGCTGAGACTATCTATTGGCGGCGCTTCTTTTACATCTACGTATGCTGAAAGGTATTCTTTGTTTTCGCTGGTACGGATGTGAAGGCGATACCGGTCTTCGGGGTTAAGGTCTATGGGTGCTGATACATAGGTACCCGCTTCACCTTCCTGAAAAGGAAAAACACTCCCGCTTTCGCTTTCTACTTTAACCACTGCCGCAGGCTCGACTATGATCTGTGCGGTATCGGCCAAGCGGGCAGTACGGGTTAAACGGATTGTAGTAGGTTCGCCATTGCGTAAAACACCTTCTATCACCAGGTAATTGTTCGCCTGGGCCAACACAGGCGGCTCATAAGGATCCACACAGCTTATCCCCAAAAAGATAGTGCAGGTAAACAGTAAAATATTCCGCCAATATTTCATGCTGCTTTAAAATCTGATGTTGTAATTGATGAATGGAATAGCACTGCCAAAGATGGAGAGCTTGTACCCGTTAATTGTGCCTCCCTCAGCGATAAAGTAGGCAGAATATACATTTCTTCTACCCGTGAGGTTATACACCCCGATGGTCCAGGAATTGTGCGTTAACTGCTTGAGGTAATGATTTCCTTCTATGTTCATTGCAATATCGGTGCGGAAATAATCGGGTATTCTGTGCGAGTTTCTATCCGCATAAAGCACACGTTCGGAGCCCATGTACCAGTATTTAGCTATGGGCAGGGTGATAGGGCGCCCGCTGCTGTAGGTACAGTTCAGGGAAATACTAAAGCGGTGTGAAAACTTGTAGTTACCAATAAGGGTAAAGTCATGGGGCTTATCATAATTGGCGGGATACCAGTCTCCCCGGTTAATGACCTCGCCGGCGGCGGGATCATCCATGCGCAGCAGCGTACGGGAGTAGGTATAGCTAAACCAGCCATTTAACTTTCCGGAGAGTTTTTTGATCATGAACTCTGCACCGTAAGCTTTTCCTTCGGTGTTGATTACCTCTGCTTCTATAGCAGGATTCATCACCAGTTCTGCACCACCTTTATAATCCAGGTAGTCGCTTATGTTCTTGTAGTATCCTTCCAGCGAGGTTTCTATTACACCACTGCGAAAGTTCTTATAGAGGCCCAGCGAAAACTGCTCGCCAAATTGTGGCCGTATATTAGGATCGCTTAGCTTCCAGATATCGGTGGGAGAAACAGCCGTGGTGTTGGAGAGCATGTGTATGTACTGGCGCAGGGTGTTGTAGCCACCCTTAACCGATAAGCTGGGCGTAAGCATATACCTGGCCGATAAGCGGTATTCAGGCCCGTGATAGGTCTGAATCAGGTCGCCTCCTCCGTAGGAGAGGGTATCCAGCATGTTGGTTTCGTTCCTGGGTAAGCCATTGGCATATGAAATTACATTTTTGGGTCCCAGGTAATTGTAGAGAGAATAACGCAGTCCTGCGGTCAGGGAAAACCTTTTGGAAATATCAAACTGATCTTCCAGATACAGGGCGCTTTCCACTGCCTGCTCAGATTGCAGAACATCCGGCATTACCTTCGATTCTGTACCAACAGGCAAAAAAGACCCGGGGCGCAGCTTATAATAAACCGAGGAAAGGCCAAAGTTTAAAGTATGACTACTATTTAAGGAGTAGTTAAAAGCTGCCTGTCCATTTAGCTGGTTAATATCAAAAGAAAGTTTATAGGCATTTACCGGGTTATTTTCGCTGGCAACCCCAAACCTGTACTGGCTGTAACTGCCTGTAAAATCAGCAATAAGTTTATCAGAAAAGATTCTTTTCCATTTTAAAGTAGCATTCTTATTGTCGTAGCTGTAAAGGGTATCGGTTCCCAATTTAAACTGATCTTTGCTGTAATAGCCGGTAAAGTAAAGGTTGCTTTTTTCGTTTATTTCGTGCGTTAGGTTCAGGTTTACATCATGGAAAGAAGCCTTGCTGTTTTTGTACTGTTCATCATCAAGCAGCTTCAGGAGCCAGTTAGAATAAGTGGTGCGGCCGCCAAGAATAAAAGAGGTTTTATCTTTAAAGATGGGGCCTTCTATGGTTGCCCGGCTGGTTAACAAGCCTATGCCAGCATTGCCCGCTATCTTTTTCTTGTTACCGTAGCGTGGGGTAATTTTTAAGACCGAAGAAAGGCGGCCACCGTACTGGGCGGGAATGCTGCTTTTGAAAAGCTCTACGCCATCCAGCAAATCCGAATTAAAGGCAGAAAAGAAACCAAAAAGATGGGAGGGGTTGTATACGGTAGCATCGTTGAACAGGATAAGGTTCTGGTCTACGGAGCCTCCACGTACGTTAAAACCAGTACTGGCTTCACCGGCTGTTTTTACCCCGGGGAGGGTAAGCACCACCCGCAGTACATCAGGCTCGCCCATAACGCTGGGCACCTGCTTAATGGCCCGGATGTTTATTTTTTCCATGCCCATCTGGGCCTGGGTAACATTTACATCGCGGTCAGCCCGTATTTCTACTGCCTTAAGCTGGGTTACATTTTCATACAGCTCAATATCCAGCTTGCCATCAGCATAGAGCACAATCTGAAGCTCTTCGTTCACCATGCCTACGGATCTGATTTTTAAGGTATGGCGACCTTTTGGAATAGTGAGTGTAAAGTTGCCAAAAGCATCGGTGGCTGCACCAATAAATGGTTCTTCAATCAGGACGGTGGCACCAATTACCTGCTCACCTGTTTGCGCATCGCGTACACGGCCGGTTATTTTTGCGTTGCCTGGTACAATGGTCTGGGTCCTTTTGCCAATCTCGTAAATCTTATCTTTTTTTACCCAGGACCTGTTCCCGTTTCCATCGTAATAATCCACAACAAACGCTTCTTTTTGCTGCTGGGCAACCTTTTCTTCCGGTTTTCTGAAAAAACCGGCAGGTAAGTCAAGCACAAGCTTTTGTCCCTTAGTAACATAAATCTCTTTGGTCTCAGCATCGATGGCAAACGCTAAATCGGTATTTTGAAGTGTTTGCTCCAGCACTGTTGCTAAAGGTGCATTATCGAAATTACCCATAACAGAAATACTATCTGTATGCAGGGGGTCATAATAAAAACGGTACCCGCTTTTACTTTCTATCTCCTGAACAAATTGCTGAAAGGTTGCGCCCTTGAAGCTCGCGCTTAAACGTGGCGAATTTATGTCCTGGGCGGCTGCAGTAAAAGAAAGCGGGAAAAGGCCCAGAAGGATATAAAAAGTCAGGAGAAAATGTTTCATTGTTTGTATGTTTCCCCATCGTAAAACTCAACCATCTTTACAATGGCAAATTCCGGATTTTTGCGAAATTTGATCTTATGCTTTGTAAGGTACTGGCGCACTTCTTTTTTCCGATCCTTTAGTACCCCCAGCACAGATCCTTTCTTCTTCACAGCATAGTAAACCCCATCTTTTTCAATGTAAAAGAAGTTGTTTTGAACGAATTCTATGTGAATTCTTTTTTCTACAATACTTTCTTCAACAATCTTTTTTCGTTTTGCCAGTACCTGGGAATTTCCCTTGTACAGCAGCTCGTAAAAACCATCATTCAGCAGCAGGCGGCCTTTGCTGTCTGCTATCGCAGTATCTGTTGCCATTGGATTTACAAAGTGGTGGCCGAGCAGAACAAAATGGTCTACCTGTTCTTTGAAAAGCTTTATTCTGAATAAACCTTCATAATGCTTTACTACCAGTTCTTCTGCCGTAATATCGTATAGCATGGGAACCTGCTGGTAGTGCCGGCCTTTATAATACAAGTCGCCCTCCAGCCATTCGCTGGTTAAAAAAAAAGCATGGCCTTCAATACGGTTATCAAACCCTATGTATTGCCGGCCCTGAAATAAAACAGAGTTGTCCTTTACCTTCTGCCTGTAAAATTGAACAGTATTGCGCAGGGCAGACAGTGAATCTGAGGCTGCAGTTTGCTGTGCAATTACTTCAAAAGGAACATTAAAAGTAATGATGATCAAAAGCAAATAAGACCAGATTTTTCTCATAGCACTAAACAGGTCCACAGACAACACATCGCTTGGAAGGAGATTATAGAAGGTGAGATCTCTTAATAAAAGAGCATTTTCCCAGATCCCTAAACACAGAAAGAAACTCCTATTCAATTATAACAAAAGTTCTCTGATAATCAGCGAAATTTTACATTATGCTTTAAAAAAGCTTTTGTGCTATAATATTACAACCTGATAAGCTCCTTGTTGTGACGCTCGGGAAGGGCTTACCGCATATTCAAAACATCTCGCAGGTACAATCAGAATAATTCTCCTGCTGCAGATAAGGGCTTGTTTTAAGGACCTGAATATTGGGTTGATGAATAACTTTAGCATTTTGATTAGGAATGGAGCATGGGCATGAGCCTTTCGGGGTATAAATTATTGTTATGAAGGGAGCAACAGCAGCACCAGAAAGTCAGGCGTAGCACTATGCAGGAATATTAAACCGGGTTAAAATGTTATTTTGCTTATTATACCGTAAATTTCAGCATCACAGGATCAATTGTATAACAAATGACGCAGCACAATAACCAAAGCCGCTTTCAGGGCTTGCGCACAGCCGTATATCCGGTACCCGATGTAACAGCCGCCAAAGATTGGTATGCCACTACATTTGGCGTGCAGCCCTATTTTGATGAGCCCTTTTATGTAGGCTTTAATATTGGCGGTTACGAGCTGGGCCTGATACCGGCAGAAGGGGCCGCTGCACCAGCAGAGGGTGGGGTAGTAGTATACTGGGGCGTACCCGATGCGAACGCAGGCTTGCATTACCTGCTCTATCGTGGTGCAAAAGAGCGTGAAGCTGTACAGGACGTTGGCAGTGGCATACGCCTGGGAACTGTTTATGATCCCTGGGGAAATGTGATTGGCATTATTGAGAACCCCTACTTTAAGCCGGAGAAGATCTAATCCATTGGAACCTTGCCGTATGCAGCGTGGTAGCCTTTACAGGCTGATACCTGTTGCAGGCATACAAATTCATCACTGATACTGCGGGTCATTTTTAAATCTATATGCGGATCTCTATACTCTTTTACCTGCTGTTTTTTAGTTTTGTTGCCCAGGCGCAGCAGCAGGAAACTACGCTGGTTGTAAGGGCAAAAGCAAAAGACGCCAAGTTTATAGGCTCATCTATTGGTGGAGC
>JASLAE010000237.1 GCA_030147305.1 Cesiribacter sp. | reverse complement strand
GGCTGAAAACGGATAAGCAAAAGCTTAAGCGAATCAATGAATTGATCAAAAGCTGCCTGCGCTCTCCTTTTGAAGGGATTGGCAAACTTGAGGGCTTGAAGAATGACCTGCAGGGATTTTGGTCCAGAAGAATAGACAGCGAACATCGCTTGGTGTATACTGTTCAGCATGACCAACTTATCATTGCAGCATGCCGATATCATTATGCCAGTTGAGCACAAGTCATCGCTACGCTAAAGACTTGCAATAGTAGGAGAAAAGCAATTTTGGTCAAGGTTTGGATCTCACTTACAAATTCAGTAGGGGAAGAATTGCCTACCTATCGAAGCGGCAGTTTGTAATTGGTACTACCATCCTATGTGTTTCTAATCGGTCGGGGGTATGTACAACAACTACTGCATTCAGTGAATATTAAGCAAAGTTTTGCTATGTGAAGGGTACATCAAATCTAAAATATTGCCTTTGAACTGGCTATTCTACATAATAATCATTGCTGTTATTATGCTTTACAGCCTTATAACTTGAATTAAATTTTTGTACAATAGTCTGTAAATCCGCATATTTCAATTCACCTGATTTAATCTGGTCGACTAATTCAGGGTCTTCTCTAAAAAAATATGCCATATCTTTTTTAAAATTTCTTCTCCTAACATCATGCAGTATTTTGTCTGTCTGTAAATAAAATATTGTTCTGCCAAGCGGACTACCCGCAAAAAAACTATGCTGGTATAAGTTAACGGAGCCAGCTATTATTCTGGGTAATAAACAATCAGTACGATCCCTTTTATTTGGATGCTGAACATATAATTTTTCATAATATTGGCCTTCTACATATACAGCCTTTATTTTATTGAGACTATATTCCTGCACTTCGCCCTGTAAATCCCATTTAAAATGGATAAAATTTGAGGCTTCGCGATCAAGCAAATCATATTCTACGATATGGGTAATTAAACCGCTCGTAGGTGAAAAATGTACAAAGCATTCAATTTGCTCTTTATTGGTTAATGTAATTATTGCTGGTTTATATCTTTGAGCATGTACAGAGGTCGTGAAAAGCAGGGCAATTGAAAATGTTAACAGATATTTCATAATATAGACGAGATCCAGACAATCTAAATTTTTTACCCTATGACATTAAGGCACTATAATAAAATAAATTATTTACAAATATATTTTTAATAAGCTTTACTGTCTATTCATTACAGCGCTATGCATGATTTTCCCTCATATTATCTTAATTATCTGAAATCTGCTGGTTCGTTGCACACCTGATTATCCCACCGGCAAACTTTTCTACCTTGTAAGGTACCGCTATAGTAAATTTGTATTCCTACCGTTAGGGGAGATTCTTTGCTGGGATAAGCTAACTTATGTTGTTATCACTGTCGAATTTTATAAATTGGAACTTCCTTTAAGCATCCTTTCATGCAATACTTTGTCTGCCTTTTACTCTTCTGCCTGTTTAATGGTTTACCACTCTATGCACAACAGGCCCCATTTGAGCAGCAAATGGTAGTACTTGCCGATGGCACTGAAAAATTATTGTGGATCTCTTTGGATGTAAAATCAGAATTGCTGCACTATAAATTCAGGGAAGAGCAAGGAGCAGCTGTCTATCAGGCTGCTGATGTAGTAAGCTTTCGCTTTGGTGGTCAACAATTTTATACATTACCACTACGGGAGGGCTATTATACCTTCTTTACCGTACATCATGAGGGCAATGAATTTGCAGTACTGGAAAAAATACCCAATTATAAATCTCTTAGAATTATTGCAGATGAATCAGGCGGCCACATCGCCATGTGTCAAAATCGTAATAGCAATGAATTTTACCTCTGCTTTAAAGACAACCGCTACAACTCCGGCATGAAAGCCCAGTTTTATTCTTCTAATGCCATAAGAGAATTTGAAGTACACAAATTAATATACCTGGTTGTAGAAGGACGGCTTAATCTCTTTTACATGGAAACAGATGAGCGCTTTAGTTTTTGGGATGACTGGATGGGCCCACGTCCGGGAAAGCGCCGAACAGAAAGGATGCTGGAAGATTTCATTAAAGATCCTCAAAAGCTTGCCCTTATTCAGCAGAAGGTGAAACACGACAAACTCGATATCCGGGACACAAAACAGCTCATACTGGCACTGGAAGCCGTTTATCGTTAATTAAATCACCCAACATACAAATACCGGCAGCCGGAGAACCTAACTGTACTTTATCCTTTTTGAGGAAAGCTCAGCTTTGGGATTACCACCCACTACACCTTTACCTCACCTTCTATAGAATCATCCAGGGTTTTGCCGATGGCAGCGCCCACAGCCATTTTCATGAAAGCTACGGTATTGCCATGTTTATTATCCCAG
Organism: Cesiribacter sp.; assembly: GCA_030147305.1. GTDB lineage: Bacteria > Bacteroidota > Bacteroidia > Cytophagales > Cyclobacteriaceae > Cesiribacter. Next base: position 1,685 of record JASLAE010000237.1, on the reverse strand, counting down.
TAATACCCTTCTCTGGCTTCTACTTTTATAACCGTGATGCGACGATCGTCTACGCCATCTGTAAACCAAGTTTTTAAGATAGGATTCCAGAGCTCTTTGATCCTTTTTTTGTCCGTAGAGATGGTGGCTACGCCATGTACACTCAAAAAGTCGGAATGGGCAGATCCCTGAAAAAGCAGATGCACTTTTGGATTAACCTGAAGCTCCTGGTTTTTATAGCTATCACTGGCGCTCAAGAACCAGAAATTTCCCTGTTCATCTGTTTCCTGCACAGACATAGGCCGAACCCTCAGTCTGTTGTCTGTAAGCAGATAGGTGCCAAAAAAACAGGTGTTGTTTTTACCGGCCAGCTCTTTGATCTTTTTAACTGCCTCAGTACCCTGCAGATCTTCATGGTTCTTTTCGGGTTGCTGCTGGTTTATGCTGTTCATAGTTGTATAATTTATTCCTATATCCATTTAACAATTTCACACCGATACCAGCTGGTAAAGGTTGAATTCCTGTCAATGAATATACCAGCATTCCACAGAAAGGTTTTAAGAAAGTATGCATAAGTAGTATGCTGTGCATGCAGAACCCTGGCCGCTTAAATCATACAGTGTAGGGTTTACCACCAGATGCCTGCTCCTTCTTACACAAGCAACAATGACCGAACCGCCATGAACTGCTTAGAATTTTATATTATATTGAGCAGGTTTACCCTTAGCTCACATCCTTATCGCTGAGCTATCCATGAAGTTTAAGCCAATGCTACAGTACCTGTTTTGCCTTCTGCTCTTAACTGGCTGTGGCAATTGCGAAAACATTTATATGGGTATGATACAGCTGAATGACAGCCTCAATGCTTTTGTCCCCCCTCTTGAAGAAGGCTATGGTATACTAGTAGATGAACAAAGTGAAAATGTTTTTGGTCTGGTAACTTCTGGCACAACTTACTACCCCATACAGGGAAAGCTCACAGGTGAAGACAGAATGGAGGGCAATTTTGTAGTTTATGAATGCACGGAAACCTATCAGGTAGAAAATGAATACTTTAACACATACCTGGATTTAAACAATCATAAAATTTCCCTTGAGATCCAGCACACCAAGAATATTAGTCCGCTTGGGCAGAATCAACTAGATGACAGGGAGGCTGTGGAAGATGTGATGAAGTTCATAATAGGCTATCATAATGAATTTACTAAGCCGGTGGTGTTGCCACACCAAAGCTTCGATAGTTATGGAAATACGATTGTATTTATTTTTAGTCAGCATCCGGAAAGAATCGTTTTTGAGCGGGACCACCATTTTTAGCCAAACGACATCACAAAGGAATTCCTGCCCTGGGTAACGATTGATGGTGTCCCCTACGAAGCGGTCTATCACCTCTATTTAAACTCGCCTGGTATGACTACGGAAGAAATGGAAATCAACAAAGCTCACACCTTAAACTACATTCAAGGGATCTTAATAAAAGAAGGGGTTGGGTTATTGTGTATATACACAGCCGACGGCAAAAATATTGTCTTTGCGTAAAGGCAGCGGCTGCGCCCTTACTCTATTGCTCCGTAGAGCATATACCGGATAGAAGAAGATGAATGCATGCAACGCCATGCCCTGAAATTGCTTTCCATTCGTGCTCCGTTTCCACGAGCCATTGAATCATCTATTTATGAAGGATTAGACCAGGAACACAATCAGGA
>JASLAE010000196.1 GCA_030147305.1 Cesiribacter sp. | reverse complement strand
TCGGTTTTGGGGTATTTGCCGATGAGGGAGGCAGAAGAAAGTACGGTGCTCAGCGGTGTGCGAAATTCATGCGAGGCAATGGTGACAAATCTGGATTTTAGCTCGTTCAGCTCTTTTTCTTTCTGCAGGGCTTTGCGCACTTCCTGCTCAGCTTCGAACAGGCTTCTGTTGGTATGCTCCAGCTTCCGGATGGCCTCGGCCAGCTCCTGTGTGCGCTGCTCCACGCGGGCTTCCAGTTCAGCATTCAGCTTGTTTATCTCTGCCAGGCTCTTGGCGTGTTCTATGCTGTAGCGGATAGAACGTTCCAGGTCAAAAGGGTTGATGGTACCTTTTACCAGGTAATCCAAAGCACCCAGCCGCATGGCTTTTTCATCGGTTTCGCGGTCGCTCTGGCCAGTGAGCAGAATAAAGGGCGCCGTGCTCCCTGCTGCTATGGCCTGGCTGATGAGCTCCAGGCCGTCGTGGGCGCCAAGCCGAAAATCGACCAGGTATACATCGTGCCTGTTTTGCCTGATCAGGTCCAGCGCTTCTGTAAAAGAGCCGGTCCAGTCCAGCAGGTAGTTTCTTCCGGGGATGTCCTGGATAATATCCCGGGTGATGATATAATCATCTTCATCGTCATCGATCAGCAGAATGCGTGTTTTATCTGGCATTGGACGCAGGGTTGATCTTATTGGCTGGGCGGTAGTTCTACAATTTCAAACCAGTATTTGCTCAGGGTTCTCATTACATCTACCAGCGCAGAAAAAGTTACGGGTTTGGTAATAAAGGAACTAACCCCAAGATCATAGGTTTTTAGAATGTCCTCCTCGGCCTTGGAAGTGGTCAATACAACAATCGGGATCAGGCGCAGGTGATCATTTGCCTTTATTTCCTTCAGGGCTTCACGGCCGTCTTTTTTGGGCATGTTCAGGTCCAGCAGAATCAGGCCCGGGCTGGGGTATTTATCCTTGTTATTGAATTTGCCGCGGTTGGTGAGGTATTCCATCAGCTCTTCACCATTTTCCACAAACTGAATCTGGTTCTTCAGCCGGCTTTCATCCAGGGCTTCCTGAATCAGCATCCGGTCTTCTGCGTCGTCGTCGGCTATAAGGATTACAATGGGACGTTTATTTGCCATATAATTCTTTTTAAGATTCCTGGGGTTGTTTTAAGGACAGGGTTACAATAAAACGGGTACCCACACCTGGCTGGCTACGGGCGGTAATATCGCCCCCGTGGCGGATAGCTATTTTACGGCAAATGGCCAGGCCTACACCAGAGCCTTCATACTTTTGCCCCTCCAGCCGCTGAAAAATATTGAAAATACGGTCCAGGTATTTTTCGTCGAAGCCGATGCCATTGTCTTCCACATAAATTTCAGTGACTTCGTCGCCGGGGGTGGCAATTAAATGTGCCTGGCGCTGCAGGTTCTTCGCGTAAATATTGATGATTGGGTTTTCCCCCTCTTTGCGAAATTTTATGGCGTTGCTGATCAGGTTCTGGAAGAGCTGGCGCATCTGGGTTGGCTCTCCTTCAATAACAGGTAGGGGAGCACGAATTATTTCTGCATTGCTGCGGGTAATGGCCACCTCCAGATCCGACAACACTTCGGTGAGCACCTGGTCCAGGTTTACCTTAATAAATGGCTTCGATTTGGTAGTAACCCGGGAAAAAGACAAGAGGTCGTTGATCAGGATCTGCATCCGCGAAGCGGCATTAAGCATGCGGTCTACGTAGTCTTTTCCCTGTTCGCTCAGGTTATCAAACTCTTTGGTCTTTAGCCGGTCGCCAAAGGCCTGTATTTTACGCAGCGGCTCCTGCAGGTCGTGTGACGAAACATAGGCAAAATCCTGCAACTCCCGGTTGCTGCGTTCCAGCTCGGCAGCATAGCGGCGCAGCCGTTCTTCGTTAAGCTTTTGCTGGGTTATATCATGGATAAAGCCTGTATATACCCTGCGGTTGTTCAGGAATACCTCACTTACACTCAGAAAAAAGGGGAAAACCGTTCCATCTTTGCGCAAACCGGTCACTTCACGTCCAATACCAATGATGCGGCGCTCCCCGGTGCGGTGATAACGCTCCATATACGCATCATGCTGCCCCTGGTCTGGTTCAGGCATCAGAAAACTGATGTTTTTACCGATAAGCTCTTCTTCTCTGTAACCAAACTGCCGGGCTGCGGCCGGATTCACCATTTCTATGCGGCCACGGGTATCGATGGTAATAATGCCGTCTACCGCAGTTTGAATAATGGAGTTGATCTTGTTTTCACTTTCCTGCAGGGCTACCTCGGCGTTTTTGAGCCCCGATATGTCGTGTATAATACCGGTAAAGATAAGTTTATCCTGCAGCTGCACTTCGCTAATGCTGAGGAGAAAAGGAAAAACACTGCCATCCTTTCGCCTGCCCAGCACCTCACGTCCCTTGCCAATGATTTTTGCTTCTCCCGTATGCAGATAATTATTGATATAATCATCGTGTTTGCTGTGGTCCGGCTCGGGCATCAGCATGCGCACGTTTTGGCCAATCATTTCAACAGGCTCGTACCCAAAGATTCTGGCAGTCGCCGGATTTGCCGTTTCAATGATCCCCCTGCTGTCTATGGTAATAATACCATCAATGGCAGTATCAATAATAGCTTTTAACCAGGATTGCTGATCGTTCTGAGGCACTTGCGTAGGATTATCTGCTTTCAAACGTAGGTTTCTTTTAATCTTCCAAAGATAACAAGAGATCAATAAAGCATTATAGTCTTCGTCTTCGCTTGATAATGATAAAATGAAGGATTTTGTTCTGATGCTTATCACAGAAGAGTAATTAGATCGGGGAAAAAAATTTAAAAAATCAGGCCTTGGCTCAAAAACTGCAATTCTGATATTTATCATAACAGCAGGTGCTGCACATCATGCCCGGGCATAAACTGCTGCGGTAATTTTACAGCATGAATTTGCAAAGATTTATTTAATCCAACGCGCTGACAGCGGCAAACCGGATAATAAACAGCAGGAGTGATGAAGAATATATTAGTGCCAACAGACTTTTCGATTAACGCCCATGCTGCAGCGCTGTACGGCGCTGTCCTGGCCCGCCAGACCAATGCAAGGCTGGTGCTGCTGCATGTTTTGGGGGAGCAGGAGTGTAGCAGTGAGGAGCTGGATCTGGAAGACCATTCACAAAAAATGCTCGATGCACTGGCGGCGGAGCTGCACAGCCTGTACCGGGTGTCCATTACCCGCCTGCTCCGGCCCGGAACTGTAAATGAAGAGATACTTACCCTTGCTTCTATCCTAAAGGCCGATCTTATTATCGTGGGAGTGCAGGGCAGCAGCCAGCTTGTAGGGAATCCATTGGGTGCTACGGCCGCGCAGTTGTTGCTGGCCACCGAACCGGGAGTTATATGCGTTCCCGACCATGGGTTATTGAGCTTTCCCGAACTGACGGATGAATTGGCCCTGAAGCATTATCCCTATATAAATGCCAGGGGATCTCAACTGTTGCAGGAGCTGGTACAGGCAAATAATGGAGTAACTGCAAAGACAGTAATCGTATAAGTGCAGCGGCCGAAGTGCTTATTTTACCAGAAAGTACCTTTCTGTAATCTGTTTTAAAATTGATTCTGTAATGGGCTTGCTTAATATATCACTTACAAATGCATGGCGCATCACAGCCTCTTTATCTTTTTGCCTTACCGAGCTGGTCATCACAATTACAACCGTTTTAGGATGTTTGTTGGCAAAGCGGGGCCCATATTCTTCCAGAAATCCAAATCCATCTAACACAGGCATTTTCAGATCTACCAGGATCAGGTCCGGAAAGTTATCTTCACATGATTCAAGATAATTAAGCCCGTTGAGCCCATCATTCTCGATGTGAAATTGATTTACCAGACCACTATCCCTGATTAACTCAGGAAAAATAAATGAATAAATAGTATCATCGTCGATCAGCAGAAGATTCTCAATCATTTACTGGAATGGTAATAAACCCAAGTATAGTTAATATTACTTTTTAGAAAAAGTAAAAGCTCGGCCGGGCAAAAAAGACTTTAATATTCTACTACCTTTAATGCACAATGCCTGATAATTTTTATGTAGTTGGAATTGGCGCTTCTGCCGGGGGTCTTGAGGCCTTTGAGGCTTTCATTATCAATTTACCTGTAGATCAGCAACTGGCGCTCATTCTTATCAGACATTTAGCGCCTGAACATAAGAGCCTGTCGGACAAATTGCTGCAAAAACATTCGGCTTATCCCATTAAGGCAATCGAACATGGCATGACGGTTGCGCCAGGTTTCCTATATATTCTCACAGAAAGCCATAAATTAGAAATACGGCATAATAAATTTCAGGTTACTAAAAGTAAACCAAAAAAGCGAAAGCTTTACCCTATCGATTATTTCTTTGGTTCCCTGGCAGAAGCTTATGGACAACACGCAATGGCCGTATTGCTTTCCGGTGCTGGTACCGATGGTTCATTTGGCATTAAAGCTATTCGGGAAAGGGGCGGCCATGTGCTGGTACAAACCCCGGAAGAAGCCGATGTGGATGGTATGCCAAAGGCGGCGCTGGATACAGGCACTGTTAGTTTCGAAGGACCTGTTGCAGCCCTTTGCCGCTGGATCATGCATTTCGTACAGCAGCACAGAAAGCAGGAGCCCATAAAGTTAGCCAACCCGGAATTCGTTCAGCCCCCGCACGAGCTCGATAGTATTATCAATCATTTAAGTGATCATACAGAGCTGGACCTTAGGGCATATAAAACAAACACCCTCTACCGCAGGATCAGTAAGCGGATGGGAGAGCTGGCTATCCTCGATCCGGAGCAGTACCTGGTTCAGCTTCAGGAGCGGCCTGCAGAAGTGCGTTTTCTGAAACAAAGTTTGCTGATTGGTTATACCGACTTTTTTCGGGATGTTGAAGCCTTTGAGGTGCTGGTGCAGGAAGTGTTTCCCCTCTTGTTCAAAGACCGGCACGAAGATGAAAAGTTACGCATCTGGTGCGCGGGCTGCTCAACCGGCGAAGAGGCCTACTCAATGGCTATACTGCTGCAGGAATACATAGAGCAGCAGGGCCTCCTTAATTCCTTTACCGTGTTTGGTTCAGACATCAACGAAGAATCACTTAAAATAGCCACGGAAGGTCGTTATGCTAGCGTGCCTGTGTTTTTAAATCCGGAGCAGGCCAGCCGGTACTTCTATGAACAAAACGGGTGGTATTTTATTCGCAAAGAAGTGCGCCAGAAGCTGGTGTTTACCAAGCAGAATCTGCTTAAAAACCCACCCTTTATCCACATCAATTTTCTCTCCTGCCGCAACGTACTCATTTACCTGAAGCCGGCCGCCCAAAAAAAGTTGTTTATGAAATTCCATTTTTCATTAAAACCGGGGGGCATATTATTTTTAGGAGCCAATGAATCTAACGGCACCTTTAAGAAGTTTTTCGAACCACTGAACAAAAAGTGGAAGCTCTATACCAATACTGGCAAACAGACTAGATTCAGCCATATTTCCGGCTACCTTGACTACTCATCACCTCCATCAGCTGTCGTGTCCATGAAACGAAAAAATCAAACAGAAACCCCTGCTCAGGCACCTGAGTATTTCGATAAGGTAATGATGGAGCATCTGCCGCCTGCTGTGATCCTGAATGCAGAGCATGAGGTTGTCTATACCCAGGGCAAGGTAGAGGAATTTATCAAATTCAGGAGTAAGCAGCCCAGCCTGCAGGTGCTAAGCCTGTTGGATGATGCCCTGAAGGTGGTCTTCAGGAGTGGGTTGCGCAAACTGGAAAAAGGAGCCGAAGTAGTCTTGTTTACAGATGTCAGCTATACGACTGAGGCCGAGCAAAAGCTGTTAAGTCTGCGTTTTCGTAAAATAGATGAAGCAGAGCCTGGGTTGGGGCTGATGTTGGTACAGTTCTTCCCTCAACCAGCCAATGCTACCATTGCCATGGCCAAGGCGGGAGGTGCCCAGGATGGAGCAGCATCTGGTTCCGGTGCTGAGCTGGAGGAACTGGAACGGGAGCTGAATTTTGCCAGGCTGGAATTACAGCAGACTTCCGAGGAGCTGGAGCTTACCAACGAAAAATTGCAGACGGCCAACGAAGAGCTGCTTTCTGCCAACGAAGAGCTCCAGAGCATGAATGAAGAGCTGCAGTCTGCCAACGAAGAGCTCTCCAGCCTCAACAGTGAGCTCAACGAAAGCCTGCAAAACCTGCGCGAAACCCATAATGACCTGGGTAACCTTATCAATGCATCAGCAATAGGTGTTATCTTTTTGGATGAGCGGCTGCGCATACGCAAATTCACACCGCTCACCAAGGAACTCTTCAACATACAGGAAGCCGACACCGGCCGTTACCTGAAAGACTTTACCAACAACTTCAATTATACCGCCTTTGAGCAGGATGCCCAAAAGGTGCTGGAAAGACTCATCCCCCTGGAGAAGGAGGTGCTGGATCTGCACAGTGGCACCACCTTCCTCATGCGCATTTTGCCCTATAGAACCCAGGAGAACAAGGTTGGCGGTGTCGTGCTACTCCTGGTAGATATCAGTGGTTTGAAGCGGGTGCAGGATCAGATGCTGAAGCTAAACGATGAGCTGAAGGTAAAAGCCAGTGAGCTGGAAAGAGCTGAAAGCAGTTGGCGATCACTTATGACCAACCTGCCCGATGTGATAGGGCGGTATGATAAAAATCTGAACCTCCTCTACATCAGCGATGCTTTTTTCCGCGATACAGGACTTTCGAAAGAATACTGGGTGGGCAAAAATGCAGAAGACATCGCCATAGAAGCCCTTCAGGATATTAACTGGATCGATAATATGCGGAAGGTGTTTCGCACAGGAGAAAAAATTACCTATACCACCAGCTTTACAGGCAAGCACGGACAGCAACATTACCATATAGTGCTGGCGCCGGAATTCGATAAATGGGGCGAAAAAGTAGACAATGTGCTGGTGATCTCCCGCAATATCACCGAGCTGATTCAGTATGAAAAGCAGCTGCAGGAGAAAATAGCCGAGCTGGAATATAAAGAGGGGGAGTTAACCCGCATCAATCAGTACCTCGATAATTTTGTCTATACCGCCGCGCATGACCTGCGCAGCCCGGTTGCCAACCTGAAGCTGCTGCTAGGCCTCTACAAGAAATCTAACGATAAAGATCGGATTAAGGAAGAGCTGGATAAGTCAGTGAGCAAACTGGACCATACCCTGATTGGCCTGGTAGAAGTGATAGAAGCACAGCATAGCAGTAGCAGTGTAGCCAGGCTGCTAGTTTTTCAGGAAGTCTGGGAGCGGATACAATCAGATTTTAAGGAGGAAATTGTAGCGGCAGAAGCCCAAATATTGCTGGATTTTTCGCACCAGCCCGAGATCATGTACGTGGAAGCTTTTCTGGAAAGTATTTTCCGCAACATGTTAAGCAATGCCCTGAAATACAGGGATCCGGAAAGAACGCTGCGGCTGGCGATCAGTACAGAGCTGGCACAGGAGGCCGTATTGCTCAAGATTAAAGACAACGGCAAAGGTATGGACCTGAAACGGCGTGGACAGGACCTGTTTAAACCTTTTAGCCGCCTTACAAAGGAGGGTGAAGGCAAGGGCATTGGCCTGCATATTGTAAAAAACATGGTGGAGAAAAATGGAGGACGGATTGAGCTGGACAGTGAGCCAAATTTTGGCACTTCCTTTTACTGCTACCTCAGGCAGTACACTTACTGATCTTCCTGTGCATCCGGATAGTTTTGGTTATACAGCAGCCAATATGACCCTACCTCGTTGATTGCCTCATGGAACTTTACAGAATCTACCGGTTTTACAATAAAGCTGTTGGCACCCAGATCGTAGCATTCTTTTATCATCGGGTCGTCGGCAGAAACCGTAAGTACAACAACAGGAATGTTTTTAGTACGCTCGGTGTTTCGCAGCTCTTTCAGGATTTTGGTGCCATGCACGCGGGGTAAATCTAAATCCAGCAGCACCACCACCGGGTTGGCCAGCTCCTGGCGATGCGTGTATTTTCCCCTGGCCATTAAAAAGTCAAGTGCTTCTTTGCCGTCATTGATATGGAGAAAATTGTCATCCAGGTTATTTACCTTTAAAGCTCTGCGCGTTAGATCTGCATCATAGCTTTGATCTTCTACCAAAAGTATCTTTACATCGTTTTCCATCATATCACCTTTCAGGCCCTTCCTACTAAACCTATTAAGTATATGCGGTTTTTGGCATTAATGTTTCAAATTATACAATAGTTCATGGCAGTGGGTAATATAAAGTTACTTTATAAAATAATGGGGGCTTTTGTTGTGGGTCTTGGACTCGTAGCCTTTGTGCACGTGCTGGACTATCAGGCATCCGAAGAACTGATTAGGTCATTTCATAAGGTGGAAGCAATGCAAAAGACCCTGCTCCGCCTGGTAGATGTACAATCTCGGATGAAAGATATACAGCGATCGCACAGGGGGTATGTGATTACAGCAAATGAAGAATTTCTGGAGCCTTACAAACAGGCAAAAGAGAACCTGCCGGCCCTGCTGCTCAGCCTGGAACAGGATCTGGAAGGACATTCACACCAGCATCAGGATTTTTACAGGATGCAGCAGCTAATTGCTGCCAAGCTCGAGTATGCAGATTCAGCTATTCTGCGGGTGGCACAAGGGGAACGAGAGGTAGCAGTACAGGAAATAACGCGCGGTAAACAGATTTTTGACCAGTTAATTCAGGTGCAGGCCAGGCTGATTGACCGTGAGCAGGAACTTCTGGCATTGGTAAGACAGGAAGCCGAGGCAAATAGCCAAAAGAACAGAATGGTGGTACTGGCAGCTTTTTTCGTGAGTGTGGCCCTGATGCTGCTGGCCCTCTGGCGCATAGCCCTGAATGTAAAGGCTATCACAAATCTGCAGCTCAGGCTGCAGGAGGCGAATGAAGAACTCTCCGCTTTTAATGAAGAATTGCTGACTACAAACCAAATGCTCGTTGAGCATGATGACAAACTGTTTGCCCTGAACCAGGAGCTGGAGTTGAGTAACAATGTTCTGGAGAAAATGAGTGCGGAACTGAGCACTTTTTCATATTCTATTTCGCATGATTTGCGGGCCCCCTTGCGGGCTATTAGTGGCTACAGCAGTATTTTAAAGGAAGAGTTCGGTGAGCAGCTTGGCGAAGAAGGGAATAAACTTGTGGAAATAGTTAGGATCAATGCGAATAGAATGGGTACATTGATTCATGATTTGTTGAATTTCGCTAAATTAGGGAAAAAGGCTGTACACAAACGCTCATGCGACATGGAAGTGCTGGTAAGGCAAGTGTTGGCAGAGGCGTCTGTGAAAGAAGGTACAAAAATTAGTATTGCCTCCATGGAACCGGCGATGATAGACCCCACTCTTTTTCGTCAGGTGTGGGAAAATCTAATCAGCAATGCCCTGAAATTTAGCAGACAGCAGGCTGCACCCGAGATCATGATCACTTATAGCAGAGAGAGCACAAAACAGGTTTTCTGTGTGCAGGACAATGGTGTAGGCTTCGATCCTGCCTATGCCCAGGACTTGTTCCAGGTATTTAAGCGGCTGCACGCTGATGTGGATTTTGAAGGGACCGGTGCAGGACTGGCCATTGCCAGACGCATTGTAGAAGGACATGGCGGCGAAATTTGGGCAGATGCGGTGCCTGGTAAGGGCGCTACTTTTTGTTTTTCTTTACCTGTAGAAGATTAATGAGCATGGAGATACTTTTGGTAGAGGATGATCTGTATTGCGTAGATTTCTTTAAAAGGCGATTCAACAAGCATAACCAGCAGATACAGCTGCAGCATGTAGGCAGTGCCGAGGAGGCAAGAGGCTACCTGGAAGAAAAAACCAATGTTCGGGAAATCTGTCTGATCGTGCTGGACATAAAGCTGCCCAGAATAAGTGGCTTTGAATTATTGCGCTTTGTTAAAGAAAGCCAGGAAACCAGGTCTATCCCGGTTGTTATGTTTACCTCTTCTTCGGAACGGCAGGATATAGAGCTGTCCTATCAGTTAGGGGCAAACAGTTACCTGATAAAGCCCATAGACTATGAGGCTTTTGGGTATGCTATTGGGCAGATGGAAGAATACTGGCTGAAGGCAAATACTCTATAAAATTGTAGCAAAAACTTTTGTGCCCAGCACATAAAAAGCATTGAATGCTGGTAAAATAACCATGGGCAAAAAATCTCCTGAACGGTACCAGGTAAGCTCCTTTCCTAAGGAGAAAATAGTCAGGTGTCAGGTCGCCCCGGAGCCTGGTTCATGAAAATAAGGCTTCCGCTGGGCGAGAAACTGCTTTATCTCGTGAAAATTCTCAATAATCAAGCAGGCAATTGCTTGTGATAGCCAATCCTTATTAGCTTTGCACTGTATTGTTATATTGCCGCTCTGCCTGTAATAGGTTAAGGCATTTGAAAATTGATGCTGCTGCCTTTTTGCCATTACTATAGAAAACACTGTTTGATATAGTAGTAAATAACACAACAGCGACCATTATACTGTATTCCTACATCTTATGGAATTAATTGCGATAAAGGACAGTATTGAGGAGAATTCCCAGTTTGTTCAAAATCCGGATTGCCAGGAAAGCCTGTATCCCAGTATCGATTACTATAAAGTCATTGGCTATCAACCGCCCTGGATTTGTTATTTCGTTCAAAAAGATAATCACATCGTTGGAAGTGCTGCTTTTAAAGGCGCTCCTGTAGCGGGTAGGGTAGAAATTGCCTACGGCACTTTTGATAAACACAGGAAAAGAGGGGTGGGGACCGAAATCTGCAAGAAATTAGTTGCCCTGGCAGTGCAGACAGATCCACTTGTGGAAATTACAGCGCGCACCTTGCCGGAGCATAATTTTTCAACAAAGATTCTGGAAAAGAATGGATTTGAATTGCAGGGAACGGTAATCGACAAAGAGGATGGCCCCGTGTGGGAATGGAAATACAACAAAAGCACTGACGCTAAGCATGTTCAGGGCTAATACACCATCTGTAGCCTAACAGGCTGTTGTTTATGGCGTGAAAGTATTTCGTTGAGCTGCATTTCTATAAGGATACTGGATAAAAGATACCTGCCCCATATTATTTTTTTCATAACTAGCCAGGCAGTATTGGCGATAACCAAAGTCGAAATTCTCTTCTCCCGGATATAGTCTGGCAGGGGCATGTCCCTGCTGGAAAAAATAAACCTTTGTTGTGCCGTATTTAGTGTAGGGCATCAGGTCTCCCCATTTTTTCATTTCCTGCCAGAGCGTATCGCCGGCTGTTACAGCGTATAGCCTGACGACAGGGCCGGTGTTATTCTCATTGCGGTACATGGCTACCTCCTGCATATTTCCTTTTAAGTCCTTGACCCCTGGCTGCGAGAGCGACTGCCAAAGAATCAGGGCTAAAACGCCCAGCACTGCTGCTATAATTATATAAGATGATTTAAGGGCTGCCATCTGTAAGTGTTTAAAAAGTGGTAGTGGTTTGCATGGCTACAAGGAGTGTGGCGCGTAGATTTCCACAATATTTTTGGAGGGGTTCCGGAGCACCTCCTGCGGCAGGCTGTGTAACAGCTCTTCTTCCAGCTTCTGTATAAGCCCAATCTTGGCAAATTTTCTGGAATATACCAGACTTACCTCCCGAACCGGATGGTTACGGCCAATGAATTTGAGCTGCTCCTTGGCTTTTTCGGGCAGATCGTTGGCAGCTAATTGTGGAATAAGGGTGGCACCGCCCTCATGCTCTACCATTTTAATGATGGTGTGCAGGTTGCCACTCTCGTAGCGAAACTGGAGGTCTTTGTAGCGAAGCTGATTCATGCCGCAGAGGTTAAAAGTTTGGTTGCGGAAACAGTTGCCCTCCTGCAACATCCAGAGCCTGTTTTCGAGCAGCTCTTCTATTTCTATGGCATTGCCGCTTTTCTGTCTGGCGATATCGGGGTGCAGGTAAGCGTAGAATTCTTCATAAAATAACGCCTTTTCTACCACTGCAGGGTCCCGGGTAGGGGTAACCAGGATGGCTACATCCAGTAAATCTTTTTTAATCCGGCTCAGGATTTCCTCGGTTTGCAGATCCTGCACCTGCAATTGCACACCGGGATACTTTCGGCTAAACTCGCCAATGAACAACGGGAGCAGGTAAGGCGATAGCGTTGGGATTATGCCAATGTGCAGCTCACCTTTTACAACACCCTGTGATTCCTGCACAATCTCCCGAATTTTGTGAGCCTCGTGCAGGGTTGCCCTGGCCTGTTCTACAACTTTGGCACCTACATAGGTGGGCATAAGCGGTTGTTTGGAACGATCGAACAGGAGTACCCCTAATTCTTCCTCCATCTTTTTCAGTTGCATGCTCAGGGTTGGCTGGGTAACATGACAATGCTCTGCCGCTGCTACAAAACTGCCATGGGTGCTGAGGGCCAACACATATTCCAGCTGTACAAGGCTAATATTCATGTATAGCTTTTATTGATAATTATATTATTATAATCGATTTCCCTTATACTAAGTTCATGATTAGGTTTGTTAAATCCAAAACCAAAGATATGGAAAACAAAAAACTTACGACAGCATCGGGCCGTCCCTATGTTGAGCATGAAAATACGCAATCTGCTGGTCCCAGAGGTCCCCTCTTGCTACAGGACTACATATTGCATGAAAAACTAGCCCACTTTAACCGCGAACGGATTCCCGAGCGGGTGGTGCATGCCAAGGGATCGGGTGCTTTTGGTACGTTCACCGTTACGCATGATATTTCGAAGTTTACGCGTGCCAAGCTCTTTTCTGCCATTGGCAAGCAGACCCGGGTATTCCTGCGCTTCTCTACCGTAGGTGGTGAAAAAGGCTCTGCCGATAGCGAAAGAGACCCACGCGGCTTTGCCGTTAAGTTTTACACCGAAGATGGCAACTTCGATCTGGTAGGCAACAATACCCCTGTGTTCTTTGTAAAAGACCCCAAGAAGTTTCCTGACTTTATCCATACACAAAAGCGGGACCCCTATACCAACCTTAAATCCCCAACCATGATCTGGGACTTCTGGTCCCTGAATCCGGAATCGCTGCACCAGGTAATGATTCTGATGAGCGGCAGGGGTACTCCTTATGGCTACCGCCACATGAATGGCTATGGCAGCCACACCATGTCCTTCATCAGTAAGGAAGGGGAGCGGTACTGGGTGAAATTCCATTTTAAAACAGCCCAGGGTATTAAAAACTTTACAGATGCCGAAGCCGCAGAGATGAAGAGTAAAGACCTGGACCACTCGCAGCGCGACTTACTGGAGGCCATTGACCGGGGCGATTTCCCTAAGTGGGACCTGAAGGTACAGGTGATGCCGGAAGCAGATGCTAAAACATATCACATTAACCCCTTCGACCTTACCAAAATCTGGCCGCACAGCGATTATCCTCTGATAGATGTAGGCGTGCTGGAATTAAATCAGAACCCTGACAATTACTTTGCCGAGGTGGAACAGGCTGCTTTTGCGCCTGCACATGTGGTAGATGGTATTGGCTACTCCCCCGATAAGATGTTGCAGGGCCGTTTGCTCTCTTATCCGGATGCGCACCGCTACCGCCTGGGGGCTAATTATGAGCAGATTCCGGTGAACCGCTGCCCCTTTATGGTGAACAACTATCAGCGGGATGGCGGCATGCGGGTAGACGGCAACGGTGGCCGAAACCCTAATTATTTCCCGAACAGCTTCGACAACATCAAGCCAGACCCTGCTTATAAAGAGCCGGCAGAAACGCTGGATAGTATTGTAGCAGACTGGTACGATCGCAATGCAGAGGGTGAAAATGACCATTATTCGCAACCTGGCAAACTGTTCAGGGTTGTGATGAGTGAAGCCGAACGTACCGAAACTGTCAACAATATCACAGGCGCTATGAGTGGTATTTCAGGGCCAAAGCGTACCGAAATCATTAACCGCCAGCTGTGCCACTTTTTCCGGGCCGATGTAGAGCTGGGCATGCGCATTGCGCAGGGACTTGGAGTAGTAGGACTGGATAATATGATGTCTGGCATGCACGCGCAGCTTGTTCAATAACAAGTACTGTTGCTGAAAATAAAGTTATTGTACCAACAAATACTGTATAGTTTACGCTGTAAAAAGGCGCTTCGTTTGAGGCGCCTTTTTCTTGTTGATCTACCAGATCTACTGTTACTATTTGTAATCGGAGCAGGATCAGCAGCAGCTTAAAGTTGCCTTTTTACAATTTCAATTTCCTGGTCAAGAAACCTGGAATAATATCGCTGATGGTCCTTAAAGTTAAAAACCTGTCCGCCGTTTCTTACTTCTTCTATGTTAGTAAGGTCCAGCTCCTGGATGAGCCAGCCTTCGGTTTGGGGTGGCATGCTGCTTAAAATACCTTCTTCCGGCAAATTACCGTCGGGAGAACAGTAAAAGGCCGTGAAACCATAATTAATATCTACTGCCGGCGACCAGGGTGCATTGCCTATGGTTTGAGAAACCACCGCATACGCCTGGTTCTCGAGTGCCCTTGCCCGGGCTCCGATGTGCACCCGCGTGGCGCCCCTGATTGCTTCTGTGCAGCTGGGGGCCAGGATAAGTGAAGCACCGGCGGCATTTAACAGATGAGATCCCAGTGCAAATTCAACATCATAGCAAATTTGTATACCAAAACTTCCCCAGGCTGCCTCAAACAGGCAAAGCACTTTAGGTGCGCTTTGAATGCCCCACTCTTCATCTTCGAAGCGGGTCATGAAGAATTTATCCTGGAAGCCTGCCAACCCGGCTGGTGAAAACACATAGGCCCGGTTGTGTACGTTGCCTTCTTCCAGCACCGGAAAGCTGGGTGCCACAATTACTACCTTGTATTTTTTAGCCAGTGCAGCAAAAGTAGTGCAAAAGTCCTCTCTCAGTGTTTGAAGCTCCAGCAGCTGCTTTTTAATGTCTTCCCTGATCTCCCCTGGAAAAAGGCTTACCAGCTCCATGGACCCATACTCGGGAAAAAGCAGCAAAGCGGCTCCCTGTGCGGCCGCGCTTGCTACCCATTGTTCTGTAAATTGCTGCCAGTCACTCAGGCTTTGATGTTCTGTGATCGGATACTGTGCTGCTGCTACGGTCAGTTTCTTCAATGAATGTTAAATCTTAAGGTTACAAATCTTTCATCCAGCAAATAAGCCTTTTGGGCGTGGATGCTGTTGCGCCAAGGTCGGGCCAGGAGAGGCTGGCTTGCAAAGCAGGTAATTCGGTATAGCCGCGCCTGGTCCAGAATGCATTGTTCGGGCGATAGGCTGCAGGCCTGGCAGGATGGTCTGCAGGTCGCGCTACAGAAAAGAAACAGGCTTTTGTGTAAGAGCCGAAGCTGCGGGCATGCGCCTCTCGCTCATCGAAAAAGCGATGGCCTAAGCCCATACCCCTGAAGGGTGGCAGCAAAATGCTCTCGCCAAAATAAAAAAGCGTGTTTATATCAAATCCTGCCTGCACAAGCGGCTTGCTAATTTCTGCAGTTTCGTCCTGCAGGGGCAGGCAGGTAGTGGCGCCAACCATTTTTTCTTTACTATATACAGCAAATAAACAGGATCGCGCTGCCTGTGCATAGGTTTTCAAATACTCTTTTTCATAGGCAACAGAGCCTTCATAGAGGTAGGGATATTCCCTGAAAACAGCCATGCGCAAAGCTGCCAGCTCATCAAAGACAGACTGTATCTCCTGTCCTTTTTTAATCATAAACCTGAGTGAGTCCTTTTGCATGGGTGCCAACCTACTCCGATACAAGTTTTACCCAGAGGGGCAGGTTGTAATAGGTAGTGACGCGGGTTATTTTTCCATCCTCAACCTCCAGAAAAGCAGCGGCAGGCAATTTATACTGCTGACCATGGGCTTCAGGAAAACCCTCATCGCCTTTTTTATAGATTCCATTTACTGTAAATTCTACCGCCACGCGCTTTCCGGAGGGCTCGCTGAAGAATACCAGCTCCGTTAGCTTTTCTTCATAAGCGGCATCATTCGACTTTAGAAATTCCGTAAATTTTTCTTTACCCCGGCGAGTTTCTCCCTGGTTGGGATCGTGCCGCAGATTGGGGTGCACCAGCGAAAGCATGCCTTCGTAATTTCGCTGATTGAAGTAAGCATAATATTGTTGTACGGTCTCTAAAGCATTCATCTACATAATGGTTAGTCGTTAGTATAGAAATTGGGTAAAGTTAACACAAAAAGCAGTGTCAAATGTTTAAAGGTCTGTGTTTAAACAGTAATTTATTGGTCGTTTAGAGCCAGCTATCCTGTAATCCCATCAAGCTCTTAAGTTCTCAGATAAAGATAGCGGTAGCTGCAGCAGACAACATAATTGTTCATTATACCATTTGGTTAAATTTAGTATATTACCTGCTACTGCGAATCTACCATTAGGTTAACTTATTTTTTGATGTCTATTGATTCTGATCGTCTCAAAGTGACTGTTTCTCAAAATATCTTCCTGGGAGGAGGTGAGATGGGAGCCCGGATGCAGGCATATAACTGGGAGGCCCATCCTCTTGGAAATCCGGATCACTGGCCACAAAGTCTCAAATCCAATATAAGGCTTATACTGAATTCAGCCTTCCCCATGTTTATCTGGTGGTCTAAAGACTTATATTCTTTCCATAACGATGCCTACCTGCCTGCCCTGGGTAAAAAGCATCCGGAGGCCCTGGGCAAATCTGCTACAGAAGTTTGGGCGGAGATCTGGGACCAATTGCAGGGTATAGTAGAGAATATCTTAAAAACCGGGGAGGCATTTTACACCGAAGATCTGAGGTTGATCCTGGAGCGGAAAGGATTTGCCGAAGAAACCTACTGGACCTTTTCTTATAGTGCCGTTTACAACGATTCAGGTGAGGTAGATGGTATTTTTTGTGCCTGTCATGAAGTAACTGCAACGGTGCTGGGACAACGAAGGCTTAAAGTGCTAAAAGATATATCGGAAGCATTTAACGATGTACTTACCCTGGAGCAGGCATGCCAGTCTACCTGCGACATACTCTATAGAAACAACAGCGCCGACCTGCCCTTTTGTATCATCTATCTTCTGGAGGGGGCAAGCCGGGAGGCCCGGCGTTGTGGTGAGGCTGGTGGAATACCCGATGCCGGAGCTCCGGCTATTATAGCCCTGGATGCCCAAGAAATGAGCTGGCCCCTTGCGCAGGCGCAGCAAAGCAGGCAATTGGTATTAGTGGATTTAGAACAGGCCGGCCTCGGTGTTGCAGATACATCTTCTACCAACAGGCGGCCCAGACAGGCAGTTGTGTTTCCGGTCTTTAAACCTGGCCAAAACAAACTGCTGGGTTATTTTATCAGTGGGGTCTCGCCCAGTCTGGTATATGATGCAGATTACGAGAACTTTCATGGACTGCTTACTATCCAGCTGGCAAACGCTATTGTAGGCGTGCAGGCACGGGAGGAGAATCTACGTCAGCAGAAGTTCCTGAACGATGTTTTTCAGCAGGCACCGGTGGGCATTACCATTGTGCGGGGACCTAAATATATTATTGAATTAGCCAATCCGGGTGTTTGCGAGATCTGGCGGAAAAAGCCTGAAGAAGTACTGGGAAAACCGGTACTGGAGGCTTTGCCTGAAATGCAGGATCAGGGCATTCAGCAGTTGCTGGATGATGTTTATTATACCGGCAAACCTTATGTAAACAGGGAGCTGCCCCTGATATTTGAACGTAATGGCAAGCCCGAGCAGGTTTATGTGAGCTTTGTTTACCATCCGGTAAGAGATATACAGGGAACTGTCACAGGCATTATTGCTGTGGCCATTGATATAAACGAACAGGTGAATGCCCGGCATGAAATTGAAGCCATTAACCGCCAGCTCCTGGCAACGAATGCCGATCTCGATAATTTTGTTTATTCTGCTTCGCATGACCTGAAGGCGCCAATATCTAATATCGAAGGCTTAATGGTGGCCCTGGTAGATCAGCTTTCGGCAGAAACACTTAAATCAGAAACGGTAAAACGCCTGATCGATTACATACAATCTTCTGTAGAGCGCTTTAAAAAAGCTGTTACCGACCTTTCGCAGGTTGCTAAAATACAGCGGGAAGCTGGCGAGGATATAGCTCACATTAATATTTCGGAAACGATTGATGAAGTAAGACTCGATTTTGAAAATAGCATTGCTGAATCAAGGGCCAGGCTGGATGTTCATATAGATCCCGAAGCTGCAAGCCTGCGCCTTTCTAATAAAAATTTACGGAGCATCATCTATAACCTGCTGAGCAATGCCCTGAAATATAGGGCACCAGACAGACATCCATACATTACCATCTCTACGAAAGCCGAGCAAGACTATATTATTCTGTCCGTAGCAGACAATGGACTGGGTGTTGACTTAACCAAAGAAGCCAAAATGTTTTCTATGTTCAAAAGGCTGCACGATCATGTAGAGGGCTCGGGCGTTGGGTTGTACATTGTGAAAAGGATTGTAGAGAGTGCAGGGGGTAAAATAATTGTAGAAAGCAAGCTGGGAGAAGGCTCTGTTTTTAATATCTACTTTAAAAAATAGCTGTATGACTGCACCAGAGCCTTAAAACAAAAAGCCAGTGGAATGCTGGCTTTCTTTTTAAGATTGTGGGCTGTTTAAGCCTTTTCCTTATTCTTGTTACTTGGCTCCATCTGTTTGTGCATGGCTTTGGCAGCCAGGTCATCAGACATCAGTTTTGTGGCAGCAACCATGGCTTTATTTTTTAAGCCTGATACTATTTTCTCTTTTCCTGCCATCAGGGCGCTATAGCCATCTTTTGCCACTTTGGCCGGATCTGCCAGGCTACCCTCCTGTACCATTTTAGATTGTTCCATGTCGGCCTTATGGAAGAAGTCAGTAGCGGTTGCGCCAGGCATCAGGTAGGTGATGGTCACATTGGTGCCTTTGTTTTCTTCCTGTATGGCTTCTGTAAAAGAAGTGATAAAGGCTTTTGTACCATGATAAACAGCCTGGAGTGGTCCGGGCACTTCGCCTGCAATGGAAGAAACCATCAGGATTTTTCCCTCATTGCGCACAATCATCTCCTGCAGAAAGCTTTTTGTTAGACTGATGTAGGCACCAATGTTCAGCTGAATGATGTCAAGCTCCCGGTTAATATCAGTATCAACGAATTCACCATACTGACCCTGTCCGGCATTGTTTACCAGCACATCCACCTGAATGCCTTTGGCAATTATGGCATCATAAATCTCAAATGGTGCCTCTCGCTTAAACAGGTCTTTGGCAATGGGCAGTACCTCAATGTTGTACTCCTTTTTAAATTCTTGTGCTTTTGCTTCCAGGTCTTCCTGGCTACGGGCTACAATTATCAGGTTATACTGATCTTTGGCAAACAGTTTGGCCAACTCGTAACCTATTCCTTCTGTTGCTCCTGTGATCAGGGCATATTTTTTTGTATCTGACATAATTTTATAATTTTTCTTCTATTGCTGTTAATCATTACGGAGTTGGCGAGGCTATTGTTTAGCACGCTTCTAATAACAGTAAGAGCGGTTTTTCATAACATTTCAGGGCATTTTGTGCAGGATCCATAAAACATATCTGCGCCAGACGCTTTATCTATAAGCATTCCTTTGATCTTCTTATTGCTTTGGTTTGCACTAATTGGTCCGGTTATCAGCCGCCGGGTAATTAGTTTAGCAATAAAAAAATAGCGTTGCGAAGCGCTAACGCCTGGTGAATAACTCAATGCAGCAAAAGGATAGAGGGCATGCTATGAACACCAGGCAGAAGTGAAGGCTATGTTAATTTGCATGCAAATAGTTAAACGCTGACCTTAAAAACTTATAGATATAACCTACCCCAGTACAATATGATCATAGAAGACCTTTGGTACAAAAACGCAATTATTTACAGCCTCGACCTGGAAACCTTTATGGATCTGAACGCGGATGGTGTGGGAGATTTCGAGGGGCTTACCCGCAGATTAGATTACCTGCATGCGATGGGTATCGATACCGTTTGGCTTGCGCCTTTTCAGCCTACCCCCAACCAAGACAATGGCTATGACATCAAAGATTATTATGGGGTGGATCCCCGGCACGGATCCAGCGGTAACTTTGTTGAATTCATGCACCAGGCCAAAAAGAGGGGCATCAAAGTCATCATCGATCTGGTAGTAAACCATACTTCCAAAGAACATCCGTGGTTTCAGAATGCCAGAAGCAGCGAAGATTCCCCCTATCGCGACTGGTATGTATGGTCTAAGAAAAAACCCGACGACTGGGACGAAGGCATGGTATTTCCGGGGGTACAGGAAACCACCTGGACCTACGACAAAAAAGCCAAGGCCTATTATCATCACCGTTTCTATGATTTTCAGCCTGACCTGAACATGGACAATCCGGAACTACGGGCCGAAATCAGGCGCATCATGGGGTATTGGCTGGAGCTGGGAGTGGCCGGTTTTCGGGTGGATGCCGTTCCCTTTATGCTGGAGAGCCACAACAATGGCAAAAAAGAGGAGGAAACTAAATTTGAATACCTGCGGGAGATGCGGCAATTTTTGCAATGGCGCAAAGGCGATGCCATACTCCTGGGGGAAGCCAATGTAGCACCGGAAGAAACACAAAAGTACTTTGGCGAGGCAGGGGATGGCATCCACATGATGTTTAACTTTTTTGTAAATCAGTATGTATTCTATGCCCTGGCCACCGCAGACATTAAGCTCCTGGTAGAGGCACTGGAGGCAACCCGCAATAGGTTGCACACCACCCAATGGGCTCATTTTCTCCGCAACCACGACGAGCTGGACCTGGGCCGGCTTTCTGAAGAGCAGTTGGAACGTGTGTTTGCCCGCTTTGCACCCGAAGAACGGATGCAGCTTTACGACCGTGGCATACGACGCCGGGTGGCAACCATGCTGGGCAACCGACCCCAGACCGAGCTGGCTTACAGCTTAATGTTTTCGTTGCCTGGTACACCGGTAATTCGGTATGGCGACGAGATTAACATGGGGGAAAACTTGGCGCTTAAAGAGCGTGATGCAGTTCGTACTCCCATGCAGTGGTCGGATGCGCCGCAGGGTGGCTTTTCTGAAGTAGAAAAACTGGTGCATCCGGTCATTGATGATGGACCGTATGGCTATAAACATGTGAACGTTGAAATGCAGCGGCGTACACCCGATTCCATGCTTAACTGGATGACGGCCATCATTCGCCTGCGGCAGGAGTGCACAGAAATAGGCTGGGGAGAATGGCAGATCCTTGAAACAAACATACCCAGCGTGCTGTGCATGCATTATAACTGGAAGGGTAGCTCCCTTATCGTACTCCACAATTTTGCTGAGAAAGCGTATGAAGTAACGCTTAATATAAAGTCTGATGAAGAAACCAAGCTCATTGATCTGATGGTGAATGAAGAAAGCACCTGTGATGAAAAAGGGGATCATAAAATAATGATGGCTGCCTACGGCTATCGCTGGTTCAGGGCAGGGAATCTAAGCCATTTGTTCTTTAAAGGCGGAGAGAATTAAGTTGACCGTGCCTGATTTACACCTTTTAAGCTACATCCTGGCATGGGAAGGAGCCAGGATGAGCCCTTTTGAAATCATTTGGGTTATTATTCGCGTACTACTGTTAGAACAGGTTTTTTAAGAACACAGGTTTTTTGGAGTGATTAATTATTTATTGAGCGTCAGGTACATTTCCTTTATTTTTTGCATTTTCTTTTGCGCAATTTCCTGCAGTGATAGACAGGCTGCCACCCCGGGTTTGATAACGGAAAAGGCTATGGTGGTATCGGCCCACCCGTTAGCCTCTGCGGTAGGCGCTGATATTCTGAAGCAAGGCGGTTATGCCATAGATGCGGCCATTGCCGTTGAATTTGCCCTGGCTGTTGTTTACCCAGATGCCGGCAATATTGGCGGGGGAGGTTTTATGGTTATCCGTTTGCAGGATGGCCGCACAGATGCGCTGGATTATCGGGAAACAGCACCGGCAGCAGCGCACCGCTATATGTACCTGGACGTGGAGGGCAAGGTTATAGAAGACTTAAGTCTGAAAGGCCACCTTGCGGCCGGAGTGCCTGGTACGGTAGATGGCATGGTGCAGCTGCATAAAAAGTGGGGCACCATGCCCTGG
>JASLAE010000151.1 GCA_030147305.1 Cesiribacter sp. | reverse complement strand
ATCATAAGCCAAAGGATAAGTCACGCAAAGCTTAAGCTACCCTTTGCATTAACTCGAGAAACCGGGCTTTTTCAGGAACAGGCTCCTATATTTTTAATGGCCATATGATGAGAATCATAGCTGCCAACCTGGAATTTTAGCTTGCCCGATCCTATTCTGCATTTGCCTTATTCCATCCGATGATCACCGGCATCACCCATTTCAGCTGAATTCATACAGCTGTACAAGAATCGGGCAGTGCTTATTTTTTTTAATACTAAATTGCCCAGCGGAAGAGGTGACTGAAAAGATACCCACCTTAACTCTTTATTTTTCAGCAGCCTGCAGGCTTGTACCAACTGCTATCATCCTACCCGGTAATCAATAACGCCGTACTTGTTAAAGTATCAAATATTTTTTTTCTGCCTACCATAGATCCAGCAGGGCATTTAGGTTCTAAATGTTAATTTGTAGCCTTTTAACATAGAATTATGGAGATAATTCCGACCAAAATTTCTGCTTGCTGCAGTATCTTCTCAAAGTTAATAAGCTA
This sequence comes from Cesiribacter sp., assembly GCA_030147305.1. Taxonomy (GTDB): domain Bacteria; phylum Bacteroidota; class Bacteroidia; order Cytophagales; family Cyclobacteriaceae; genus Cesiribacter. The sequence goes on along the minus strand of JASLAE010000151.1, from coordinate 2,954 downwards.
ATAATTAAGGTCTTGCTCTTTATTTCCGAACCTTTGCAGCGATATTTTGCGTTAGAGGATTTTAAAATGGAGCATAAACCATTTGTATTTAAAATGGTTTAAAAGTGTTATGCCATGGTAAAACATGGCATGTACAAAGCACACTACAATTTATTTACAGGTGCAATTTTTCGGATAACCAGAAGTATTTTTTATGGAGTACCCGTTGCTGAATAATGGCTGCTGCTTAGTACCTCATCAGGCTATAGTAGCAAAATATTATGCTATAGGGCAGGGTCTGGCAGCGGCATTTACTTTGGCAGCGCAGAGAAAAAATAATACAGTTTTCCTGGCGTGGATGGCCCTTCCTAACATTTCGGTATTCCGGGCAGCTCCTATTTTTTTGAATAATTAAAGGGGTTTGAGTAATACACTTTAACAACATCAGAAGAGTGCATTTTTTCTTTACCTATAAAAGTATGAAAGCAGCAATTCTCCTAATTGCCTTTCTTAGTGTTGTATCCCTGGCCCATAGTCAGCCTGGAACGCTGGATACCAGCTTTGGCACCAGTGGCGGCTATACGCTTACCGAATTTCAGCATGTTGGCGCTGGCTTTCATAACATGACCCTGCAGGGCGATGGTAAAATCATAGGCATAGGCGACGAGCACAGGACTGGCACACCCAATTTTGCCCTGGCACGCTTCAATACCAATGGTACCCTGGATACCAGCTTCGGCAGTGGTGGGAAAGTGGTTACTGACTTTGAAGGTACTGACAACAGGGCCAGATCTGGGGTTGTTCAGGCCGATGGGAAGATTTTAGTGGCAGGTTATGTGAATAATGGGCGTAACTATAATTATGCCCTTGCCCGCTACAATCCAGATGGCACGCTGGATAGGAGTTTTGGTACAAATGGCAAAGTAGTTACTGCCATTATAAACAATAGAAACGCATATGGCAGGTCCATGACCCTGCAGGATAACGGGAAAGTTATTGTGGCAGGTGAAGTTTTTAATGGTAAAAACCTCGATTTTGCCCTCGCCCGTTATAATCGCAATGGCAAACTAGATTCTAGTTTTGGTTCCGGGGGAATTATAACTACCAGTTTTACCGAAACCTCAGAGGACAGAGCCAGATTTGTAACAATTCAGTCAGATGGTAGGATAGTAGTCTCTGGACTCACCAATAATGGAGATGATGATAATTTTGCGCTTGTCCGCTACGATCAAAACGGACGTTTAGATACTGGTTTTGGCACCGATGGCAAAGTAGTTACTGATTTTGAGGGCGGAAATGATTGGGGAAGACCCCTGGCTGTGTTGGCAAATGGCAAAATGCTTGTCGCCGGCGAAGCATACAATGGGAGCAACCTTGATTTTGGCCTTGCCCGCTATAACGCAGATGGTAGTCTGGATACCAGTTTTGGCACTGGCGGAAAAGTACGTACTGATTTTGGAGGTGGTAGCGACCCGGGCCGGTTTATGTCCGTTCAGTCAGATGGAAAAATAATTGTGGTGGGCGAAACCTACAAAGGTGGCCAAAGTGATGCGGCTATTGCCCGCTACAATCCAAACGGCAGCCTGGATACCAGTTTTGGCACGGGTGGAAAAGTGGTTACGGACTTTGGTGGTGGCAAAGATGCTTTATATGCATCGGCAATTGTTGGCGAAAAGCTTTTTGTTGTGGGGCATTCGGGACCTCGGCTGGGGGATAACACAGAAAAAGCCCTCGTAGCCGCTTATAACTTAGCTGAAGCTGCATCGCTTTCTGTTGCTGTAGAAAAAGATGCTGCAGAGGATGATGAAGCAGGCGCATTTGTGTTCAGATTAACAAAGGCGCTGGCCACTGATCTTACGATCAGTTACAGCTTAGCCGGCACTGCAACAGCCGGCGCAGATTATGAAGCCCCCGCCGAGCAGGTAGTGGTGCTGCAGGCTGGTCAGACCAGTGTTAGCCTGGCTATTCCGGTACTGGCAGATACAGAAGTTGAAGAGGATGAAACCGTGGTGTTGGAATTAGATGATCCGGCTACCAGTGGTGTAGAACTCGACGAAACGCAGGCAACTGCCAGCTTAACTATCCTGGACAATGACGAAGTGCAGGAACCAGCCATTCTATCTGTTGCTGTAGAAAAAGATGCCGCCGAAGATGATGAAGCCGGTGCGTTCGAAATTGTATTATCAAAGGCAATAGAAACAGATCTTACCATTGCCTATACCTTATCCGGCACAGCCCAAAGAGGCAATGATTATAGCACTGCACCGGAACAGGACCAGGTAGTGATTCCAGCTGGTCAGACCAGTGCACAGGTAACCATAGCAGTAAATGCAGACACAGAAGTTGAAGCGCAGGAAACGGTAATACTGGAGCTGCAAGCTCCGGCAACAGAGGCTGTAACACTGGATCAGAACAAGCAGACGGCCATACTCAATATCCAGGATAATGATACCGACGATGATGAGGATGAACCTGCTGTGTTATCTGTTACTGCAGTGAAAGATGCAGCAGAAGATGATACAAATGGGGAGTTTGAGCTCCAGTTGTCGAAAGCCCTGTCTTCAGACATTACTATTGGCTATAGTCTGTCAGGCACTGCTACAGTAGGCACAGATTATGAATCTCTGGGCGATCATCTGGTGGTGAAAGCAGGCCAGACAACGGCAAGGGTAGAAATAAAGGTACAGGCAGATGCTGAGGTAGAAGAAGATGAGACCGTAGTGCTGGAGATTTTCGCGCCTTCACTGGCTAATATAGTATTGGATGAGACAAAAAAGTCAGCAACACTTAACATCCAGGACAATGACGAAGAAGCGGCAGAAGATGTGCTGCTTTCAGTTACAGTGGCCAAAGATGCGGCAGAAGATGATGTAGATGGCTCGTTTCTCATTAGCGCTTCTGCTGCGTTAACAGAAGATCTTACGATCAGTTACAGTTTAGCCGGCACCGCAACTGCCGGCACAGATTACGAAGCC
>JASLAE010000096.1 GCA_030147305.1 Cesiribacter sp. | reverse complement strand
AAATCACTTGTTTTGGGTTTTACAACATACATTTCTGCACAAGACCTCTTGCACCTCATTACATACTCATTATCAGAGAGAAGGTTATGAAGAAATTAGTGCAATAAATTGTACTTATTCCGGCAAAGTTGATTTTAGCCTATTTTCAGTATAGGCTTTATCACCCGCACCAGCCAATGGCCGGCAAAGCTGGTAACCCATAAAAAAAGCCCTGGAATCAAATCCAGGGCTTTTTTACTAAAGCTTTAAATTACAGGTTACACTTGTTTCTTCACAGAAGCGGGGTGCTTTCCTGTTACTGTGCCTGCATTGTAATTTTAATGCTCAGGGTTACGGTTCTTGTTTTAGGGTCTGCAGGGTCATTAAACAAGTCTGTAACCTCTGCAATGCCATAGCGAGAGCCTCTTGACGGATCCAACTGAAAAACAAACACATCGCCTATTTCAATAAAGTGGAGCACTGTAAGTGGCTCTGCTTCTTTCGTATTGTTCCAGGCATCTATAATATGCTCAGGCTCGGTAATGGCACTATAATCTGCGCTGCTTCGGGCAAAGAAAGTCTGATTTTCCATACCTGTAAGCGGTATGCTGGCATTATATACAATACGGGCATACTCATCTGAAGGCGCAGTAATGGTAAACTGTTTCTCCTCGTTGTAGTAGTAGAGGAAGTCTATGCGTTCAGGATGATCTAGGGCTTCTTCATACAGATAGGTCGTGTTATCGAGCATGCTGTAGAAATTACCAACCTCCTTGTTGAACCGGCCACCAATTACCACATTTTCGTAAGAGCTGATGGTAGGCGAATTAACAGTAACGCTATAAGTATCTGAAACCTCTCTGCCTTCATTGTCGGTAGCCTCAAAGGTAAAAACAATGGTTTCGCCGGCTTCTTCTATAGAGGGTGAAAAAGAAAAGGGATGCTGGTGGCCGGTTTCACCATCGGCGCCATTGATCACAACAGGCTCTTCAGTTACCCCGCCATCTTTGGTAATTTGCAGCGAAGAAAAGCCTGCAGGTGTATTCACCACCACATTAAATTCTACGGCCTGGCCTGGATCTACGGAAATAGACTCGCCCTGTGCTCCATCAAGGGTAATGGTAGGCTCAGTACTGGCAGCATCATCATCTTTGCAACCGGTTATAAAAAGCAAAGCCACGACAAACAGGCTCAGGAGAGAGTAAGAAATCTTCTTCATAAATAATCAAAAGTGAATTGAGGGAAAAACTTATTCAAGTATGCGTTATAGCAGTGAATTCTATCAAACTGTTTATACTGATTTTGTTAAGACAATGTTACGCTTTTGCCTGTAACTGTAAAGATTATTCTGGAAAGATGAATAAAGATAGGCAATGCTCCTAAAAATCTATTCCCTCCTGATATCTTGAAGCTTAATTTACATAGCCAATTGGATGGTAGCTGCGTACACTCGTATATTTGCCCCCTACAACGTTTGAAATTATGGATCCGGTAGCGCCCTCGCACCCACAACAACTCCTTTTTGATGACACCAAAACGGCCTTTGCAGCCCAGTCAAACAAAGCCCTGCGCAAGAAATATCTCGTATTCGCTTCTATGAACAACAACCTGCTGACCAAAGCAGGTACGGCCTTGCTCAAGCTTTCCTTTCAGCTGGGCCTCCCCATCAAAGGCGCTGTAAAGCACACTGTTTTTGAACAATTCTGCGGGGGCGAAACCATACAGGAAAGTGAGGTAACGGTACAGGCACTGGCACGCTTCGGCATTAAGACCATACTCGACTATTCTGTTGAAGGTGAAAAGACCGAACAGGGTTTTGATGCAACCACAGCGGAAATTTTGCGGACGGTAGAAAAAGCAAAGAATTCTGACCACCTTCCCTTTTGTGTTTTTAAAGTAACAGGCCTGGCTCCTTTTGAGCTGCTGGAAAAAGTACAGCGCAAAGAAAAGCTAACGGATGCTGAAGCAGCCGCTTTTGAGCGGGTACGCCAGCGCATGGACAGTATTTGCAAAGCCACTGCCCAGGCTGGGGTGAGTGTGTTTGTCGATGGAGAAGAAACCTGGATACAAGATACCATTGACAGCCTTACGTACGAGATGATGCTTAAATACAACGGGGAACGCCCCGTGGTATACAACACCTATCAGCTATACCGGACAGATGGCCTTAAGCTACTGCAGGATGCCATGCACTTTGCCACTATGCACGGCATTCAGCTGGGTGCCAAACTGGTTCGGGGCGCTTATATGGAGAAGGAACGGGCACGGGCAGCGGAATTAAACTACCCCGACCCGATCAATCCTACCAAACAGGCCTCGGACGATCTGTACAACCAGGCACTTAAATTTTGCCTCGACAACAAGCAGCGGATCGCACTCTGTTCTGGTTCGCACAATGAATACAGCAACCAGCTGCTGGCCATTTTAATGGGAAAACATGGCGTGAAAAGTGACGACAAGCGCTTCTATTTTGCCCAGCTCTATGGCATGAGTGACAACCTCTCTTATACACTGGCTGCCAATGGCTACAATGTGGTGAAATATGTACCCTACGGCCCCATTGAAAAAGTAATGCCTTACCTGTTTCGCAGGGCACAGGAAAATACGTCAGTTGCCGGCCAAAGCAGCCGTGAGTTTTCACTGATCAAAAAAGAAATGCAACGCAGGGGTATAGGGCTAATTTAGCATTCTCAGGATCCAGAGCTATGTCCCGCGTTTACAACGCCAGTGGACTGACTGGCATTACAACTACTTACTGACCAGAAGCTCAGGAAAAATGGCGTTTATAGTTACCAGGGGCTGTATATGGAGCCTGGCCTGGTGTGCGTTTGAAATGCATGCTTGCTAGCCCAGGCTTGCCGCGTTTGCAGGGCAATCTTTTTCATTATTATACCTTGCCGTTTGCTTAAGGGCCGCCTGTAGGGCATGTGCACGTATTATAAGGGCGTGCAAAGCATTAGGGTACGTCCAAATCCTTCGGACTCCTCCACTTTTTATCCGCTATTTTGCTACCTTTGCAGCGCTAAATACATTTTATACAGAAGCTTAGGCTATTATATGCATCAGTTAAGCGAACAGGAAATCCGGCGCCGCCACGAGATGGAAGAGCTCCGCAAACTGGGAATAGAGCCCTATCCTGCCGAAGGGTTTGACATTAACGTTACGGCGCAGGATATCCATGAAAACTACGAAAAGCGCAAGACCGATTATAAAGATATTTCCATTGCCGGCCGCCTGATGAGCACCCGCATCATGGGTTCTGCTTCTTTTGGCGAAATACAGGATGCAACAGGCCGCGTTCAGTTTTACATTCGCCGCGATGATGTCTGCTCTGGCGAAGATAAATCGCTCTACAATACTGTTTTCAAGAAACTACTGGATATTGGTGACATCATTGGGATTAAAGGCCATGTGTTTACTACCCAAACCGGCGAAATCTCCATTCACGTACGTGAGTTCAGGCTGCTCTCCAAATCACTGCGCCCGCTGCCCATTGTTAAGCGTGAGGTAGACGAGCAGGGTGTGGAGCATGTGTATGATGCCTTCGACGATCCGGAGCAGCGTTACCGCATGCGCTATGTAGACATGATTGTGAACCCGCATGTTCGGGAGACCTTTCGTAAGCGTACGCAACTGGTGCAAAGCATGCGCAACTTCCTGAACAGCCACGGCTACCTGGAAGTGGAAACGCCCATACTACAACCCCTTTATGGTGGTGCCGCGGCACGTCCGTTCAAGACCCACCATAACACGCTGGACATGACCCTGTACCTGCGGATTGCCAATGAGCTGTACCTGAAGCGCCTGATTGTAGGTGGTTTTGAAGCAGTTTATGAATTTGCCAAGGACTTCCGCAACGAGGGCATGAGCCGCTTCCACAACCCGGAATTCACCCAAATGGAGCTATATGTAGCTTATAAAGACTACGCCTGGATGATGAACCTGGTAGAGGAAATGGTAGAACGCATTGCGCTTGATCTGCACGGCGATACCAAAGTACAGGTAGGCCAGCACACCATTGACTTTCAGCGGCCCTGGAAACGCTATACTATGTTTGAGGCTATCCAGCATTTTACGAGCATAGACATCAGCGAAATGGACGAAGCAGCCCTGCGCCAGGTTTGCAAGCAGCTGCACGTGCCGGTAGACGAAAGCATGGGCAAGGGCAAGCTGATCGACGAGATTTTTGGTGAAAAGTGCGAGGCAAACCTAATCCAGCCAACTTTTATCACCGACTACCCCGTAGAAATGTCGCCGCTGGCCAAGCGCCACCGCACCAAAGAAGGGTTGGTAGAACGTTTCGAAGCCATCTGTAACGGAAAAGAGATTTGCAATGCATTCTCGGAGTTAAACGACCCTATTGACCAGCGCAGGCGCTTCGAGGAGCAGCTGGAGCTGGGTAAGCGTGGCGACGAAGAAGCCATGGTGCTGGATGAGGATTTTCTACGCTCGCTGGAGTTTGGCATGCCGCCCACTGCAGGCCTGGGCATTGGCATAGACCGCCTCAGCATGATCATGACCAACAGCAACTCCATCCAGGATGTACTCTTCTTCCCGCAGATGCGGCCCGAGAAAAAAGTGCAGTTTGCCTCCGATCAGGATTACCTGGACCGAGGCATTCGTACCGAACTGATTCCTATTTTGCGGGAGCTAAAGGTACTTACCATAGAGCAGCTGAAGAACAGTACGCCAAGTAAGCTTTTTAATGATGTTTGTGGTACACGCAAAAAGATGAAGCTCAACGATGTGAAAAATCCCAGCCTTGAAGAGGTTGAAGGTTGGATCAGATAAAGAATATCACTGTACCTTGAAAAAGATAAGAAAGCCCTGCCCCATCCGGCGGGGCTTTTTTTGTACTGTATTTAAATCAGTAAGTTGCACATCAACCCCAATCAGTCAGCGGCAAAATTGTCTGCATAATACTGTTCTTACCTGATGATTATGAAATGTTTGTACGCACAGAATTCCTAACAATAGTTAGGGACAAGCGTTTCAAAAACCATGTTTAAAAGAAATGATTCGATAAAAAAAGGCCAATTCGGTATATTTAACTGGAATGAAAAAATGCGCAGTACGTGGATGTTTTGCAAGCTAATGTGGAAAATATCTAAACAAAGTGTGATGGTTGTGCATTATTACGTAGAAAATCATTTGGCAAAGTAAGCGGAGATTGCTTTGGTTACCACTAAAAAATGTTCGCTTCTTGCTGGGATCTAGTTTATTTGTAAAGCAAAAATCTAATTGGGAGGGTGAAAAATATTAGGTAGCAGGATAAAAGAAAAGATGAAAAAGAATTAAAGCTATGGCTGTAGAAGTAATAAACAGTGTACCCGTTTGGGGTGGAATAGAATGCACTGTGCATAGGCTAAGGAACCAGTTTGGAGACCAGCTAGAAAGAAACGGACACCTCCATCGCATAGGCGACCTGGATACTATTGCTGAGCTGGGCATCAAAACCATGCGGTATCCTGTACTTTGGGAAAAAGTTGCACCGGAGGGTTTGAAAAAAGCAAACTGGGGCTGGGCCGATGAGCGACTGGAAAAACTAAAATCTCTGGGCATTAATCCCATTGCCGGTTTTTTACACCATGGCAGTGGCCCAACCTACACCAGTCTGGTAGATCCTGACTTTCCACAGAAATTTACAGAATATGCCGTAGCGGTGGCAGAACGCTACCCGTGGCTGGAGCTTTTTACCCCTATAAACGAACCCCTTACCACAGCCCGATTTAGCTGCCTCTATGGCCTTTGGTATCCACATACCAAAGATGCTGTTCAATTTTCTGCTGCCCTGTTCAACCAGTGTAAAGCCATTATTATGGCCATGAATGCCATTAAAAAAATTATTCCGGAGGCAAAACTTGTACAGACAGAAGACCTGGGTAAATGCCACAGCACACCAAAGCTTGCCTACCAGCGTAATTATGAAAATCAGCGCCGCTGGGCTTCTCTGGACTTGTTGTGTGGAAAGATGCCTGAAAACAAGACCATGACAAACTTTTTCATGAAATATGGAAAAGTGAAAGAAAGTGCATTCAACTATTTTGTTGACAACGCTTACCCACCCGACGTGCTGGGCATTAATTACTACATCACCAGTGAAAGATACCTGGATGAAAACATGGGTCAGTACCCGCAATGGTCGCATGCCAGCAACGGCAGGCATCGCTACGCCGATGTAGAAGTAGTAAGAGCTGATATTTACAAACGTGCCGGTCATTATAGTATATTAAAGGAAGCAGCAGACCGGTATAAACTCCCCGTTGCTTTAACCGAAGTACATTTAGGAGCCACCCGCGAAGAGCAGTTAAGATGGTTTATGGAAGCCTGGGAAGCTGTAACAAGGCTGAAGAGTGAAGGGGTAGATGTAAAGGGTATCACTGCATGGTCTATTCTCGGTGCCTACGACTGGAATACCCTGCTGACCCAGCAGAATAACTTTTACGAATCAGGCGTATTCGATGTGCGCTCAGGAAAGCCAAGACCAACCGCCCTGGCATGGCTAATTAAACAGCTTGCCAATGGAGAGAAACCACAACATCCGGTGCTGGAAGCAGAGGGCTGGTGGAAAGACCCTGGCTGCATCCATTTTATGTATAGTGCAAAGCCATCGGCCAGAGAACTGCCCCAAATCATGTCGATTGAAAAAGGATCGCTGCCCAAACCACCTGCCAAGCCTATCCTTATTACCGGCGCCACCGGCACGCTGGGCAAGGCCTTTGCCAGAATTTGCAGCATCAGAAATATCTCCTATAAAATGCTTAGCCGGCAGGAAATGGATATTACCAGCCAGGCCTCTGTAGAAAGTGCGCTTCAAACCCATGAACCCTGGGCGGTGATCAATGCAGCAGGCTTTGTGCGGGTAGACGAGGCGGAAATGATGCAGGCACGTTGCTATCTGGAAAATACCGAAGGCCCCGCCCTGCTGGCAGAAGCCTGCAAGCGATTTGGAGCACAGTTTATAACATTTTCTACCGATTTGGTTTTTGATGGAAAGTCACACTCACCTTATCTTGAAAGCAATCCTGCAGCGCCGCTAAATGTATATGGTCTTTCTAAGTTCTATGCCGAAAGCAAAGTATTAAAAGCAAACCCCGATGCGCTGGTGATCAGGACAAGCTCCTTTTTCGGGCCCTGGGATGAGTATAATTTTATTACCTTAATGGTAAAAACCCTGGAGGAGCATAAACCCTTTATTGCTTCCAAAGATCATATTGTATCCCCCACCTATGTGCCGGATCTGGTTCACAGCTGTCTGGACCTGCTGGTAGACAGGGCATCAGGCATCTGGCATCTTACCAATCCTTCTGAAGTAAGCTGGGCAGATTTTGCTTATAAGACTGCAGAGATTGCCAATCTCGACCGGGGTCTGATCAAAGCATCGCCTGCCAGCCAGTTAGGCTTCAGAGCTGTGCGGCCATACTACAGTGCGCTAAGCAGTGAACGCGGCCTGCTGTTACCAGGCCTCGACGATGCGATTAACCGTTATTTACGCGAAGCAGAAACAGTATCTGTGGGTATGTATTATGGCAAAACCTGATACGCCGCAATAGCCTGAGATTTAGGCACTGTTAAAATAAGCTCACTTCACCTTCAGCTAGGCTGCCTGTATGGCAATGATCTTCCTAAACCAAATGCGCCAAATATGCTAAAAGGATCTTGTTAGCGAACGGTTGAATGGACATTAACACTAGCTTACAGAACCAAGTAGGTTGGCTGGTAGTAATATTTCATATAATAATTCATTGCCGCGTTTGCCCACTTGTACTATAAGCTCCATTTTGCGCAGGCAGTAGGTAAGCTGACGGCACCGGTACAGGGGCAAACCATTAGCGGCAGCCAGACATTTATTGGAGAAAGGAATAGGGAGTGTGGATGGTAAAAACTGCAGGAAATCTGTGATGTCAGTAAAGCGATGCGTATTTACAACCTCCAGTAACCGCCGATCTAAAACACTTGTGCGCCTGCGGCGCCAGCTGCCCTTTCCATCCTGGCAGCGCACTTCTTCTTCCCTGGTCAGTAGAATCTCAAGGGAAAAATTAGGATGCTTTACCAGCTCCGGTATGCGCACCAGCTCAGCAAACAGGTCTGTCAATTGTCCTTTAACCGGAGATTTTCTTCTGGACAATACCTGCCCCACCCTATGATGATCTACCTGTACAATCCATTTTTCAAAGGTAACAGGATGAAGCAGGTGTACCCGATAGTGTTTTAACAGGGTTTTCAGCTTTTGCCGTATGGAAGTAAAGTTTCTGGTTTGGATTTCAATGAGTTGCTCACCCCGTACCACGTCTATGACAAAACCTTGCAGGGGTACTTCGAAACGATCTGCTGGCAGGGCATACCATAGTTTTAAGGCCGCATGCAGGGACCGTTCGTTTAGAGTACCTATACCGTTACCTGCTGCAGATAAATCTATGCTTTCCTTTTGGCCCGTCATGCTGCAAAAGAATGGTTTTTAAGGGGATAAAATTACAGGGCGTACGCAACTACTGTAGTGCAAATTACGATAACAACCACTTGTATTTGACTTTAAACCAGCAAAATAAATTAATGTTTAGCCTTTAAAATCATGGAAACGTGCAAACTGAATGGTGCCTGAAAAAAAATCTTCTTTAACATACACTTAATCCGTAACTTTTCCCTGTAAAGCAAGTTAAATCTAAACCAAAGAGGGATTGAGCTGCTCTGGCTAAATTCTTCTATCTCTTTTCTTTCTTTTTGAACATTTCCGCTAATTTTTTACAGATAGCGGACATCTTATTATTACCGTTTTGTATGTACAAAGAAAACTTAGAACCCTTTGCACCGAGACCACTCGGCCAAACAAGCACTGCACGGCAAGAAAACGTACAGCCTGCTGTACAAAAAACAGGAGGTATTCAGTTAGATAGATTTTTAGAAAAGTTACCGGACCTTGTTTGTCTATCACATCTACGTTGGGACTTTGTTTATCAGCGCCCCCAACACCTGCTCTCGCGCTTTGCCCGTTATACTCGTTTATTCTTTGTAGAAGAGCCTTATTTTGATGATCCACAGGAGGCGTGGCTGGATATATCTCCACGGGAAGACGGGGTACAGGTAGTAGTTCCCCACCTGCGCAACGGCCTTTCTCCAGAACAGGTTGAGCAGGAGCAACGGCGGCTGCTTGATCAATTTTTTGCAGATCAAAACCTACAGCAGTACATTTTCTGGTATTACACCCCCATGTCACTTGGCTTTACAGATCATTTTAAGCCTGTGCTTACCATTTACGACTGCATGGATGAACTCTCGGCTTTTAAATTTGCCCCTACCCGCCTGAAAGATCTGGAGCAGGCGTTGTTTAAGAAGGCAGACCTTGTTTTTACCGGTGGCCAAAGCCTGTACGAAGCAAAACAACAGCAACATCCGCGGGTGTATGCATTCCCGAGCAGCATCGATAAAGCACATTTTGGCCAGGCCCGGCAAAACTTACCCCAGCCGGCAGACCAGGCTGCGATCCCAGACCCGCGTATTGGTTTCTTTGGCGTAATTGATGAAAGGGCAAATCTTGAGTTACTGGCAGCCGTAGCAGACGCAAAGCCAGAATGGCAGCTGGTCATGATCGGTCCGGTGGTAAAGATAGATCCTGTCGATTTGCCTCAGCGCCCCAACCTGCATTACCTGGGTGGCAAATCCTATAAAGAGCTCCCCACCTACCTGAGCGGCTGGTCGGTGGCCATACTCCCTTTTGCCATCAACGAATCTACGCGTTTCATTAGCCCCACCAAAACACCAGAATATCTGGCTGCAGGCAAGCCTGTAGTGTCTACGCCTATTCGGGATGTAGTGCGTCCGTATGGGGAGCAAAATCTGGTGCACATAGCCAGCACACCCACAGAATTTGTGGATGCCATAGAAAAGGCACTGGCACAGCAGCACGATGCTGAATGGAAAGAAAAGGTAGATGCCTTCCTGACCCATATTTCATGGGATCAGACCTGGCAGGGCATGGTTGGCCTCATGCAGGAGGCACTGGAGAAGAAGCCAGCCTAAAAAGCTGGTAGAGAAGCCGGTATAATAAAACTGGCAGCTGTATTTTTTCAATATTAATAGAGGAGACTTTTATGTTTGACTACCTAATCGTAGGAGCAGGTTTTGCTGGCAGCGTATTAGCTGAGCGCCTGGCTTCCCAACTGAATAAAAAAGTATTGATCATTGATAAGCGCAACCACATTGGTGGCAATGCTTACGATCATTATAACAAAGATGGCATACTGGTGCATAAGTATGGACCCCATATTTTTCACACCAATTCAAAAGAAGTATTCGACTACCTCACGCTCTTTACCGAATGGCGTCCTTACGAACATCGGGTACAGGCCAGTGTAGACGGACAGCTTCTGCCCATTCCCATTAACCTGGATACCATCAACAAACTGTATGGCTTAAATCTCACCTCTTTTGATGTGGAGGAATTCTTCCAGTCTAAAGCAGAAGCTATCAGCCCAATCCGCACCTCGGAAGATGTGGTTGTAAGCCGTGTTGGGCGGGAGCTATATGAAAAGTTCTTTCGCAATTACACGCGCAAGCAATGGGGCATGGACCCTTCCGAGCTGGATAAATCTGTGACTTCCCGCGTGCCCGTGCGCACAAACCGCGACGATAGATATTTCTCTGATATGTTCCAGGCCATGCCGTTGCGTGGTTACACAGCTATGTTTGAAAAGATGCTGGACCATCCCAACATCAAGATCATGCTGAACACAGACTACCACGAGATTCTGGATGTGATTCCATTTAAGGAGATGATCTATACCGGACCTGTGGATGAGTATTTTGATTTCAAATACGGCAAGCTCCCCTATCGTTCGCTGGAGTTTAAGCATGAAACACTCGATGCACCACAACATCAGCCTGCACCGGTCGTGAATTACCCAAATGAACATCCCTATACCCGGATCACGGAATTCAAGTACCTGACGGGACAGCAGCACCCCAAAACCAGCATTGTCTACGAGTATCCCAA
>JASLAE010000065.1 GCA_030147305.1 Cesiribacter sp. | reverse complement strand
GCGTTAAAAGCTGCCTGGCATTATAAATTTCTATACAACAGACCGGCACCTGCCGGGGTAGATTTTAGCATCAAATTGCTGATGCCGGAAACAGGATTGCCCGCCTATCCTTCTGAAGATGCCGTGCTATCCGGTGTATCAGTAGAAATGCTAAAAGCCTTATTTCCGGCAGCCATCAGGGAAATTACCCTCAAAGCAGCAGACCAGCGTAATGCTGCACTCTGGTCAGGGCGTGCGGCTGTAAGCGATATCAGTGCCGGCCTGGCCCTGGGTAAAGCAGTTGCCCAGCAGGTGCTGGCCCGGGCAGCCACCGATGGCATGCGCAATGCTGTAGGTACGCCGGCAGACTGGAAGAAATTTGAAGAAGATTGCACTGCCCGCGGAGAAAAGGCCTGGGCAAGCCTGGAGGTTCCGGCGCGTCCGCCCATGCTGCCCCTCTTTGGTAAAGTGCGCCCCTGGCAAATGACAGCCGATGAGCTGGTAAAGGAAAGGCCGCTGCCGCCGCCTTCTACCGCTTCGGTAGACATGCAAAAGGAGCTGGATGAGGTAAAATGGTATGCGACCAACATTAATCGCGAACGGCTTGCGATTGTGCATAAATGGGCCGACGGAGTTGGAACTTATACGCCTCCCGGCCACTGGAATGATATAGCAGCCGAATACATTCACAGCGCCCGCTACAGCGAGGTGCGGACAGCCAGGGCCTATGCCCTGCTGAATATGGCCCTGCACGATGCTGCCATTGGCTGCTGGGAAACTAAGTTTTTCTACTTCAACCCAAGGCCATCCCAGCTGGATGCTGACCTGAAGACCTGTACCGGCCTGCCTAATTTCCCCGCCTTTACATCTGGCCATTCTACCTTCTCAGGATCGGCCGCCACGGTGCTGGCCTATCTCTTTCCCGAAGCGGGCGAATATTTTCATGCCAATGCCCTGGAGGCTTCTAATTCTCGCCTGTATGGGGGTATTCACTATCGCTCCGATATTGAGAAAGGCCTGGACCATGGACAGATCATAGGGGCGTATACCATAAGGTTTGCCCGTTCAGACGGCGCCGATTAATCTGACTTTTGTATGCACAGCAGCCAGCGGGCTGCGCGCCGCCCGGGTTCAATCCTGGTGCCCAGCTAAAAATTCTATAAACGGCTTCAGAGCATAATCTGAAGCCGTTTCTGTTTGGGGTTAAGCTCCTAAAATGCTGCATGATTCATGTTTATCTAAAGCCAAACCACCAAAATGCCATGCTGATCAGAAGAGTTTTAACCAACCAGTTAAACCTGCAAGAGCTGTTGGGCTTGTAAGGAAAAAATTATTAAAATTTTAGGCTGATAAATGCCTGTAATAATGCCTACTTTGAGGTGAGCCAAATCCATAAGCTGCTGTAAGCCAGTTTTGTAGAGCTATTATGATTGTTTTATGAAGATACTTTTAACAGGTGCCACAGGCTATATCGGCAAAAGGCTGCTGGCTGTACTTATTGAACAGGGACACGAAGTTATTTGCTGTGTAAGAGATAAAGAGCGCTTTCCCACCGAAGGCATTTACCGGCACCCGAACATATCACTATTCGAGGTAGATTTTTTAGAGGATATAGAAAACTCAGAGGACCTGAAGAACATAGACGCAGCCTATTACCTGATCCACTCCATGAGCTCCAATACAAGTGATTTTGCTAAACTGGAAGAAACTTCTGCCCATAATTTTATCAGGCTGGTGAAGCCTACGGCTGTAAAGCAAATCATTTATCTTGGGGGCATTACCAATGAAGAGAAGCTCTCCAAACACCTGGCCTCAAGAAAAAAAGTAGAAGAGATCCTGGGTAAAAGTGGTATTCCGCTCACGGCCATCAAAGCAGGCATTATTGTTGGCTCTGGTAGCGCTTCTTTTGAGATTATCCGCGACCTGGTAGAAAAGCTGCCCGTGATGATTACACCAAAATGGCTGAACACCAAAAGCCAGCCTGTTGCCATCCGCAATGTGCTGGAATACCTGACCGGGGTGCTGCTGAAGCCGGAGACTTATCACCAGGCTTACGATATTGGCGGGCCGGATGTATTGTCTTATAAACAAATGCTGTTGCAGTTTGCCGAAGTAAGGGGCCTGAAAAGGTTCATCTTCACAGTTCCTGTGATGACGCCCCGCATCTCTTCTTACTGGCTTTATTTTGTTACCTCTACCTCGTACAAGCTGGCTGTTAATCTGGTAAACAGCATGAAGATAGAAGTAGTCTCCAAAGACAACAGACTGGATCAGCTGCTGGGCATTCAGCCCATGTCATACAAAGCTGCCGTTCGGCTGGCCTTTCAAAAGATTGAGCAGAACAATGTTGTCTCCAGCTGGAAAGATTCGCTGGTGTCCAGCAATGTAGACAGTTCTTTGCTTGAACACATCAATGTACCCTGCGATGGTTGTTTTCTGGATAAGCGGGAAAAAGAGATCACAACAGATGTGGGCCAGGTGCTTGAGAACATCTGGTCTATTGGCGGGGACCGCGGCTGGTACTATGGCGACTGGCTCTGGCAGATCCGAGGGTTTCTGGATAAGCTGGTGGGCGGGGTAGGCTTGCGGCGCGGCAGAACAAACCCTCATAACATCAATACGGGCGATACCCTGGACTTCTGGCGGGTGCTGGCCGCCGACAGGCAAAACAAACGGCTCCTGCTTTACGCGGAGATGAAATTGCCCGGGGAAGCCTGGCTGGAATTTAAGATTGTGGAAAAGGGTGAAAAGCAATACCTCCAGCAGCAGGCCACCTTCCGTCCCAAAGGTTTATTGGGTAGGTTGTACTGGTATGCTGTATTGCCCTTCCATTTCTTTGTTTTCGATGGTATGGCAGAGAACGTAAGCCGCTATAAAGCAGCTTAAAAGATTTCTCCCGCAGAGCATTTAGGGCGGAAGTTTAGCCTGTTTAAAGTTACGCTCCAGTGGTGTAGCGGCCAAAGGGGGCTGTAGCATCTGTGTATTGCTAACTTGCCGCAATTTTTTTACCTTAATCAGGGATTTCAGTCCTGGCAGCTATCTATTTTTCAAACAGGCTTCTGCATTTTATGAAAACCTACCTTTTATTCCTATGTCAGTTTTTTATTGTCGCTGGAAGCTACGGGCAGAAAACCGACTCAATTAAATATGCAAACGGGTATCTGTATTTTCATGAATATGGCAGTGTTGGTGAGCCAGTCATTGTGTTGACGGGCGGTCCCGGAGCAGGCTATCAGCAATTAGAGGAGGTTGCCCGAAATTTAGGAAAGCAGCATCGGGCAATCTTGTTAGAACAAAGGGGAACAGGCCGTTCTATGCCCCAGCCTTATGATACCACCACCATTAACATAAGAACTGCCCATGATGATTTAAGCAGACTGATGGATCATCTCAAATTAAAGCAGGCACACTTGCTTGGGCACTCATGGGGTGCCATGCTTGCCATGAGCTATGCCTCGGAATATCCTGGTCGTGTAAAATCTTTGATTCTGCTGGACCCCGGGCCTTTTAAGCTAGACCCTGCCATCAACGAAATATACATGCACAACAAGGAGTCCAGATTGTCGCCTGCTGAGAAAGAAATGCGTGATGCTGCTTTAAAAAAGTTTCGGTCCGCTACCGCCAGCCCGGCAGATCAGGAAGATTATTATAAATGGGAGTTGGTGCCTGTGCTCTACGATAGAACGAAAATTGACAGTCTTGCCATAATCATCCACCGGGGCGGGCGAAATCCAAAAATGGGCTCGCTAATGTTTCAGAGCTTGATAAAGGGTGGGTTTGATCTTACAGAAAAGTTGTCTCAATTCAATAAACCTGTTCATATTATCACAGGCAGTCAGGACCCCGGGGCTTTTGTCAGCTATGAAATAAAAATGGTTGTTCCGGAAGCCCGGCTCCAATGGATCAATAAAGCGGGCCATTTCCCCATGTACGAACAGCCTGAGCAGTTTTATAAAGCACTGGCCGAAAGTATAAGCACAAAATAGTAGCAGCTGTACAGGTGGGCATATGCTCTAAACTTATCAATAGCGTGCCTAATCCAGCGGTTGCAGGGTAAATGTTTGCTGCGTGTTTATCCGGTGTTCGGTTGAACCGGTTGGCACGGTCACATCAAGTGTTATTTTCCAGGAAGATGCACTTAATTTTTCACCTGTAATGCGGCCTGTAACATCAAAAGTGGGCTCTGTGGGACAGAAGCAGGCTTCGAAATAAAAGGTTTTATGCATTTGAAGGTCAGTGATGTTAAAGTAGCTGCC
>JASLAE010000035.1 GCA_030147305.1 Cesiribacter sp. | reverse complement strand
TCGTACACTATGTTCAAACCCTGCAACAACAAGGACAATAACATAATTAGCTGATTAATGGAACATCCTATCCATATAGAAGAACGCTTTACCTTTACTTCAGGCCTGAAGAAAGTATTAGGTATACTATTGGTCATTGGTCTGGTTTTGCTTGCAGGAGGTATTGTCATGGGTGTAATGGGTGTTGGAGAACACCACGAGCCCGCAGATACTGAAGCAGTAGTTCCACTATACAACGAAAAAGAGGCCCAGGAAACTCCGGGTACAACACCACAGGGCCAGACTGACACGGGCTCCGGTGTAGTAGAACACGGAGCAGATGCTGGCGACGAAGCCCATCCCCGTGGTTCGGGTAACCCGGCAGCTGATGCTGCAGCCCATGGAGAAGAGCATAGCTGGTTAAAGAGGTTGTATGCCAACTTGTGGATCAACAACGTGTTTTTTACAGGTCTTGCCATCATTGGTTTGTTCTGGGTTGCGATTCAGTATGCTTCACAGGCAGGTTGGTCTGCTGGTTTTCAGCGCGTACCACTGGCACTTGCCAGCTGGCTGCCTTTTGCTGCAGTGCTGATGATCGTTACCTGGCTGATCACTAATCACGATCTGTTTCACTGGACACATGAATACCTATACAATGAGTTTTTAGAGGATGGCTCTAAAAATCCGCAGTACGACCCCATTATTGCTGGCAAAGAAGGTTACCTGAACCCAATCTTCTACATAGCCCGGATGGTGATCTTCTTTGGTATCTGGATCGGGTTCTTCTACTTAATCAGAAATAAAACAATGGAAGAAGATTTGCATGGTGGTACCTCATACTGGTACACACTGCGCAAGTACTCTGCTATTTTCCTGGTACTGTTTGCCGTAACTTCTTCTATGGCGGCCTGGGACTGGGTAATGTCCATTGACCCGCACTGGTTCAGCACACTGTTTGGCTGGTATGTATTTGCCAGCTGGTGGGTGAGTGGTATTGCTGCAATTACACTCATTGTAGTGTTGTTGCGTGAAGCCGGTTATTTAAAGATCGTCAATGCCAATCACCTGCACGACCTGGGTAAATTTATGTTTGCATTCAGCATTTTCTGGACCTATCTTTGGTTCTCTCAGTTCCTGCTGATCTATTATGCAAACATTCCGGAAGAGTCAATTTATTATATTGAAAGGCTCTCCAGCGACCATTACGCGCCCCTTTTCTTTCTTAACCTGTTCCTGAACTTCGCATTCCCATTCCTGGTTTTGATGACGAGGGATGCCAAACGTCATGCGATCTTCCTGAAGATTGTTTGTGCTGTGATTCTGTTCGGACACTGGCTTGACTTTTACATGATGGTGAGCCCTGGTGTTTTAAGAGAAACTGGCGGATTCGGTTTGATGGAAATTGGCCTGATTATGGTTTATGCTGCAGCTTTTGGATTTGTAGTGATGACTGCCCTGGCCAAAATTGGCCTGATACAGAAAAATCACCCAATGCTGCAAGAAAGCATGCATCATCATATTTAATCATTTAACGCTTATTAAGTCGGACAGTAATGTTTGGAATCCTGATAGCCATTGGCGTAATTATTCTGCTAGCGATCCTGCTTCTTCTGTATCGGGTGTATACACTGGTAAGTGTAGCCCGTGGTTCAGATAAAATAAGGGTATCCCTCAGCAACAAAGTAAATGCACTCCTGTTCCTGGTGTTCCTGGTAGTTATGGGCGGGCTCTTTTTCTGGTATTCATTCGATGCCTACGATAACTACCAGCAGCCATTTGCGGCAGAGCATGGCGATGATTATGAATCGCTTTTCTGGGCAACCATGTGGGTGTCCGTTGCAGCTTTCCTGATCACGAACGTTGCCCTTTTCTGGTTTGCTTTCCGCTACCAGTACAATGACAACAAGCGCGCGCTCTTTTATCCTGATAATACCAAACTGGAAATTGTCTGGACCATTATTCCAGCAATTGTACTGGTTACGCTGGTATTTGGCGGTTTTAAAGTTTGGAACCAGATGACAGACGAAGCCCCGCAGGAGGCAGAGGTGATGGAAATCATGGGTTATCAGTTTGACTGGGCCATCAGATATCCCGGTGCGGATGGCAAGCTTGGCAACTACAATTACCGTTTTGTAGATGCTGAAAATCCAATGGGAATTGATGCAGAAGATCCTGCAGCCATGGATGACTTTATGCCGCGTGAAATCCACTTTGCTAAAGGCGTGCCTGTAGAGATCAAGATCAGAGCCAGGGATGTGTTGCACTCAGTTAGCTTACCCCACTTCCGTCAGAAGATGGATGCGATGCCGGGTATGCCGACCCGTATGTGGTTTATACCAACAAAAACCACGGCAGAGATGCGCAAAGAACTGAACAACCCGGATTTTAACTATGAGCTGGCCTGTCAGCAGATTTGTGGACGTGGTCACTTCTCCATGAGAAAGATAATAATAGTAGACGAGCCTGCAGAATACCAGAAATGGAAAGCAGAGCAGGAGGCGTGGATGCAGCCAGGCGAAGGTGAAAATGACACCACCATTAATTCGCAGGAAGCAGCAGACGCAGGCACTGAAAGCGAGCCTTTAGAAGCCGCCGTTGAAACCACTAACCAATAATTTACTAAAGCTTAAGAATGGCGACCATACATACTGACACCTTACATGGTGCACATGCCGACCACCACGAGGAGCATGCACATCATCAAAGCTTTATCTCGAAATACATTTTTTCTACTGACCACAAAATGATTGCCAAGCAGTTCCTGGTAACAGGCTTGCTGTGGGCATTTATTGGTGGTTCACTTTCAGTGATCTTCAGACTGCAGCTGGGTTTTCCAGAGATGAGCCAGGAGTGGCTTCGCCCGCTTCTGGGTGACTGGATCAACAGCACCGGTAAGATCGACCCTGAGTTTTACCTGGCACTGGTAACCATGCATGGTACCATTATGGTATTCTTTGTGCTTACCGCCGGACTTAGCGGTACCTTTTCAAACTTCCTGATTCCCCTGCAAATTGGTGCCCGTGATATGGCGTCCGGTTTCATGAACATGCTTTCGTACTGGTTCTTCTTCCTGTCAAGCGTGATCATGTTCTGCAGTTTGTTTCTGGAAACTGGTCCTGCCTCAGCAGGCTGGACAATCTACCCACCCTTGAGTGCGCTGCCTCAGGCAATTAGTGGTAGTGCCATGGGGATGACCCTGTGGTTAACCTCCATGTCCCTTTTCATAGTTTCTCAGCTGTTGGGTGGTATCAACTACATAGCTACCGTAATCAACTTAAGAACCCGGGGCTTGTCATTTGCCCGGCTGCCGCTAACCATCTGGGCTTTCTTCCTGACTGCGGTACTTGGCTTGCTTGCTTTCCCGGTGCTTTTTGCTGCAGCCCTGTTGCTGATCTTTGACCGTAGCATGGGTACCAGCTTTTACCTGTCTGACATTTACATAGCAGGAGAGGCCCTGCCTAACCTGGGTGGTAGCCCATTGTTATACCAGCACTTGTTCTGGTTCCTGGGTCACCCGGAGGTATATATTGTATTATTGCCAGCATTGGGAATCACTTCTGAAATCATTGCAACCAACTCTCGGAAGCCAATTTTCGGTTACCGCGCCATGATTGGTTCATTATTAGGTATTTCTGTACTCTCTTTTGTGGTATGGGCGCACCATATGTTCGTTTCAGGGATGAGCCCCTTCCTGGGTTCTGTCTTTATGTTCCTGACCCTGATTATAGCTGTTCCCTCCGGAGTAAAAGTATTTAACTACCTGACAACGCTTTGGAAAGGAAATATAGTGTTTACACCTGCCATGCTTTTCTCTATTGGTCTGGTGTCGCTCTTCATTTCAGGTGGTATTACCGGTATCTTCCTGGGTAACTCCGCGCTGGATGTTTACCTGCACGATACCTACTTTGTAGTAGCACACTTTCACCTGGTAATGGGTGCAGCCTCTTTCTTTGGTATGATGGCCGGTGTTTATCACTGGTTCCCTAAAATGTTTGGCCGCATGATGGACAATAAGCTTGGCTATGTCCATTTCTGGATGACTTTTGTAGGGGTATATATGGTGTTTTTCCCGCTTCACTACATCGGTATAGCAGGATATCCGCGCCACTATTACACCTGGACTAACTTTGAGACATTTAGTGGTTTTGCTGACCTTAACTCTTTTGTAACCATTGCAGCAATTATCACTTTTAGCTCTCAGATGATCTTTGCCTTTAACTTCTTCTACAGCATGTGGTATGGACGCAGAGCTTCTGCTAACCCATGGCGTTCCAACACGCTGGAGTGGACCACCCCTGCAGAACCCGGTCATGGCAACTGGCCTGGTGAGATCCCAACGGTTTACCGCTGGCCTTACGATTACAGCAAGCCTGGCGCCATAGAGGATTATATACCTCAGAACATACCGTATAGCATGACGCCATCTTCTAACCTGCCGCATGAAAATGAATTGGTAGACCGGGAGAAAGATGATGATGCAATTGTGGTAAATGAAACTAAGAAACACTAGCAGATATGCTCAATCATATGGTAAACTGGCTGTAATCACCATTATAGCCGTTTACCTTTT
This sequence comes from Cesiribacter sp., assembly GCA_030147305.1. Classification (GTDB taxonomy): domain Bacteria; phylum Bacteroidota; class Bacteroidia; order Cytophagales; family Cyclobacteriaceae; genus Cesiribacter. The sequence goes on along the minus strand of JASLAE010000035.1, from coordinate 18,436 downwards.
GATTTTAGTAGGAGGGATTGTAAGAAGCAGTGGTTCTGGGATGGGCTGTCCGGATTGGCCTAAATGTTTTGGACAGTGGGTGCCACCTACTGATGCGTCTCAACTTCCTGATGATTATCAGCAGGTGTACCTGGAGAAGCGGCTGGCTAAAAATGAACGCCTGGCTGCGCTCTTAGAAAAGATAGGCATGACAGGTACTGCCAATGCCTTGCGGACAGAAGAAGCGATCCAGGAAGAATCTCAGTTCAATGTTATAAATACCTGGATCGAGTACATCAACAGATTGGTTGGTGTATGCATTGGGTTGCTCATTATTGCAACCTTCTTACGTTCTTTAAAATTTTGGAAAAGCAAAAAGAGTATCACTCTGCTGAGTGCGTTTGCGGTAGTACTGGTGATTTTCCAGGGATGGCTGGGTGCTTTGGTAGTTTCTACTAACCTCTTGCCCTGGATGATAACCATTCATATGCTGCCAGCCCTGCTTTTGGTGGCGGTACTTGAACTGGCTGCTTTTAGCGCAGTGGAACCAAAGATAAAGCCATTCGCTAAAGCAGGTATTGCCGAGGCAGTAGTATGGCTTGCACTTGTGCTCACGTTGGTACAGGTGGTGCTCGGAACTCAGGTACGGGAGGCCATTGACCAGGTAGCTGCTTCGCTGGCTTACCAGCAACGCGAACTATGGGTTGAGCGGCTGGATAGTACAATGTTTTACATTCACCGGTCCTTTTCCTGGTTACTGCTGGCTGCCCATCTATTTTTGCTTTTCTTTAGCCGTCAGCAGGCAAAAGGGGAACTTAGCCGCTGGGCTGCTGTTTTGCTGGTGATAGTACTGGTTGAAGCCTTTATAGGTATCGTACTTTCCTATTTTGGCTTTCCGGCCGTATTGCAGCCTTTGCATCTTTTGCTGGGTACATTCCTTTTCGGACTTCAATTTTATATGTTGCTGCTGGTACGTAGCAGCGCTTTAAAACACAAAGAACTTAAACTTCAGACATGTTAGCAGCCAATACAAGTAAACCACAGGCCATCGCTGGAGAATTCCTGAAAGTGCTGGCCGAGTTACTTAAGCTACGGCTATCTCTTTTAGTTGCCTTTTCCTCGGCTTTTGGTTATCTGCTTGCCATAGAAGGTCCAATTGTATGGGGGCAGCTGATTATGCTTTCCTTGGGTGGATTTTTAGTGGCGGGTGCAGCAGGTACCATTAACCAGGTACTGGAGCGGGACTACGACAAGCTGATGAAGCGTACCATGACCCGGCCAATCCCAACCGGTAGAATTTCAGTACAGGAAGCGCTGGTAGTAGCAGCAGTGGCTGGTATTTTGGGTTTAATCATCCTTAATATTTACACCAATACACTCACTACCGCCTTATCTGCCCTTTCATTCCTGCTCTACAGCTTTGTTTATACCCCTATGAAAAGAATGGGGCCGCTGGCAGTAGTGGTGGGTGCATTTCCTGGCGCACTCCCTCCTTTATTGGGCTGGACAGCCGCTACCGGTGTAATATCACCGGAGGCATTGATCCTGTTCGGGATTCAGTTCATATGGCAGTTCCCGCACTTCTGGGCGATCGCCTGGGTCGCTGATGAAGATTACAAACGAGCCGGCTTTAACCTATTGCCAATGGGAGGGAAGAAGGATCTGCGTACGGCTATCCAAATCATGTCCTACACCCTCTTCTTGTTACCCCTGGGCTTATTGCCTACCAAGCTCGGCATCACAGGCATTAATTCAGCGCTGGTGGCTACGATCTGTGGTGTATTATTCCTGTTTCAGACCTTTACTTTAATGAAGGACTGTAGCCAGAAAGCAGCCTTAAGGCTAATGTTTGGCTCCTTCATTTATCTGCCAGTTGTACAAATTGCCTTTTTGTTGGATAAATTATAGTGGAGAAGAATATGCAAAATATAAACCTTGCGCATGTAGAGGAGCCTCAGCAACCGCTCACCATGCACCCCAAAAAGTTTGTGGTCTGGCTATTTATCGTGTCTATCATCATGATGTTTGCAGGGTGGACAAGTGCTTTTCTGGTAGCTCGTTCCGAGGGTGGCCTTCTGAACATTGAGCTTCCTAACCTGTTTAAAATTACAACCGTTTTGCTGGTGATCAGTAGTGTTACCATACACCTGGCGAACAGAGCGGCAAGCAAAGATAATCTGCCTGCATTACGCATGCTGCTTGGCATTACCTTTGTTTTGGGCGTTGCTTTTTTACTGGGACAGTGGTTTAGCTTCGACCAGCTGGTAGCACAGGATATTTATTTTATTGGCGGTAGTTCCATACAAAGCTTTATGTATGTGTTGCCTTTTATGCACGGGCTGCATATTATTGCGGGGCTAATTTTTGTGGCCATTGTACTCTACCGTTCATTTCATTTTAAGGTGCACAGCAAAAACATGGCGTCACTGCAAATGTGCGCTACCTTCTGGCACTTTTTAGATGTGCTTTGGCTATATTTGTTCCTCTTTTTAACGTTGAACGCTTAAACCTAAACTGATATAAACCTTACCAGATTCTATGGCAAACCAAACCGTTTCCTTAGATAAACCCACACGGAGCTTATGGGATGGTGGCCAGTCACCGATGAATGCCAGCTATGGCAAATTGATGATGTGGTTCTTCCTGCTCTCTGATGCGTTTACCTTCTCTGCATTACTTGTGGCCTACGGCATGATCCGTTACAGCCATCCGGCCAATGGTAGCGCAGAAGCAGGCCAGTATGTAGCCTCTCAGGATGCATGGCCAATTCCGGATATGGTTTTCAATGCCGTACCGCTCCTGCATGGTGTACACCTGCCCCTTGTGTTTGTGGGTATCATGACCTTTATCCTGATCATGAGCAGCGTAACCATGGTACTTGCTGTAGAAGCCGGACACCGTATGGACCGCCGTGCAGTGCAAAAATATATGCTCTGGACCATTTTGGGTGGTGCCACATTCCTGGGTTGCCAGGCATGGGAATGGGCTCACTTTATTACTGGTTCAGATGAAGGCTTTTTGCTTGCAGATGGCAGCAAGTTCTTTGGAGCCAACCTGGCCAGAAATGAATATGGTCCACAGCTATTTGCTGATTTGTTCTTTTTTATCACCGGTTTTCATGGTACACACGTATTTAGTGGTGTAATCCTATTGACCCTGGCTTTCTATAATACAGCTGTGGGGAAATATGAGCGCAGAGGCCATTACGAAATGATTGAAAAGATTGGTCTGTACTGGCACTTTGTTGACCTTGTGTGGGTGTTTGTATTTACGTTCTTCTATTTGATCTGATTTATTAATCCATACTACCATGGCTCTTCACGAACATAATGAAGTGGTGGTAACACCGCAACCACCCGATAAAGCCCATATCAGAAAAATCTGGATGACGGCGCTGATTCTGGCTGTGATTACTACAATAGAATTTATTTGTGCCTTTACCATGCCGAGGGGTACTTTACTGATTGCTATTTTCATTGGCCTTACCATTGTTAAAGCCTTTTACATTGTAGCGGAATTCATGCACATGAAGTATGAAACTAAGTCACTGCTTTGGAGTATCATTTTGCCAACCATTTTTATCGTCTGGCTTATTTTAGCCTTGTTGGTAGAAGGCGGGCAGGTGCTGGAAGGTAGATTGTAAAAAATATAAAGCCGGTTCTGCCGGCTTTTTTCTTTCTGGACAAAAATTATTCTGTTCCTGGTATTGTTTAAAAGGCAGATCTAATCACCTCTCTATGCGTAAATTGGTTTTTCTGCTTATCCTGCTGATGATTCCGGTCGCGGTTATCTTTTTCCTACACGGATTTGGCAAAAATAACTTCGAAGTGCCGGTGTTTTACAGCAATGCAGCCGATATGTCCTCCGACCTGTGTGTCTTTCCTGAAGGGCAACATCGCATTCCTGAATTTTCTTTCACAAACCAGTCGGAAGCAACCTTCAATCAAGCCATGCTCGGTGACAGGTTAACGGTTGTTGGTTTTATCTTTACCAATTGCACCACTATCTGCAAAGATATGACCGCCCAAATGCGTAGGGTGCAGGATGCTTTTCGGGATGACCAGCAATTGCAGCTGCTTTCTTTTTCAGTTGATCCGGAGCGAGATACACCTGCTGTTTTAAATGCTTATGCTAATCAGGTTGGTGCGCAAACCGAGAACTGGCATTTTCTTACCGGCGATAAAACGCTGCTATATGAAACAGCTCGTTGCGGGTTTTTACTGCCCGTGCAAAGTGGCGATGGCGGCGTAGAGGATTTTATTCATAGTAATAAACTGGTACTGGTAGATGGAGAGCGCCGCATCAGAGGTTATTACGATGGCGAAGACCGGGAAGATGTTGATCGCCTGATCCAGGAAATTAAGCTGTTGAAAATAGAAGACTAAAATGGCTGAACTGGTCTACAAAAAGAACGAAAAATTACTACTGCGCACCATTATAGTGGTGTCTGTAGCTGTTCCCTTGTTAGTGGCAATCTTGTTGTTTTCACCAATAAAAGTAGATCTACCACTGGAGCTGGTTCGGCATATACCTTTGACCAATGCAGTCATCAACAGTATAACCAGTCTTTTACTTATACTGGCATTGGTCGCCATACGAAAAAAGTATATTACCAGGCACAGGCAGTTGATGCTGAGTGCAATGGTTTTGGGTACACTTTTCCTGGTTTTCTATGTAATTTACCATGCAAGTGTGCCTTCTGCAGTGTACGGAGATGTTAGTGGCGATGGCATCCGCGATGCTGCTGAAAATGCTGCTCTTGGGTCGGGCCTCTATGTTTACCTTGTACTGCTGCTTTTGCATATTGTTTTTGCAGCCATCGTTTTGCCTTTTGTGCTGATGGCCGCTTTTTTTGGTTTACAGGACAAGCTCAATCAGCATCGGAAGGTGGTAAAATGGGCCTATCCCATGTGGTTATTCGTAAGCATTAGTGGGGTGCTGGTTTATCTCATGATCAGCCCATACTATCAGTTCTAAACAAAGCTAGTTTATATCATGAAAAGATTTGTTTTCGTAATCATGGGTCTGCTGCTTTTGGTAGGAAATGCCAGTGCACAATGCGCCATGTGCCGGTCAACCCTGGAGAGTAATGTAAGTGACGGCACCTTTTTATTAACCAGCGATAATCTAAATACAGGAATCATTTATCTCTTCATGAGTCCTTACCTGCTGATTTTGGTGGTTGGGCTATTATGGTATTATAACGCCCGCAAAAATGCAAGAACTGTCCACACCAGAAGCTATTCTCAAAGCTAAGTGCCCCCGTTGCAGAAAAGGTAATATTTACAAGAAGCCTGTGTTCTCTACAGGTTTTAGCCAAACCAATAAACTATGCTCTTACTGCGGCTTGATGTTTGAGCGTGAACCTGGTTTTTTCTTCGGTGCCATGTACATCAGTTATGTATTTACAGTAACGATTTTGCTTGGCACGTCATTTGTGCTATATTATGGGTTTGGAGATCCACCATTTATCGTATATCTGGTAAGTGTTCCACTGGTTACCTTACTCTTTGTTCCGCTAAGCTTTCGGTATTCCAGGGTTATTTACCTCTATGCTTTTGGTGGGGTAAGCTATAACAGGTCTTATGCCAAGGACCCGCTGAACCCTAAAGAATAACATGCGCCGCCGCATCCGCTTTACGCAACAATTACTCCCCTTTATAATTGTACTGTCAGGCCTTGCGGTTTGGTGGGCTACCATAGCGCTGGCACCACGGCCTGTTAATCAAATTAGTAGTGCCTTACAGGAGGAAAGCCGGCACATCAACATTTTACTGGATCGCATAGAGCGCCTGTTGCAAAAAAGCACAGAAACTCCCTTTACTTCTCTGCCGGCAGGCGTAGCCTACCCATATTATATTTACCAGAACGGGCAACCCTGGTATTGGTCAGATTACCACCTGCTGCCATCCTATAGTTTATTACGATCAAATTTGCCGGTACAGCTGGTTAACATACCAGATGGCCAGTTTTTAGCTTTCAACCGAAAAGTAGCAGGAACAACTGCACAAAAAGAGATTTTTGTCTTGCTCCCTTTGCAAAGCAGTATGCTGGAATCGGCGGCAGGTGAACGGTATAATTCAGAAATTTTTTCCTCCTCCTCTTTCAGCATCAGCACTACCAGACAACCAGGGTACGAGCCGGTGTCCCATGCTGCCGGTCAATCGCCTCTATTTTATCTCGGCACTTCGCCTGCCTATCCGCGGGGAAATGAAAGCTTACGTGAAGTAGCTGCCTGGCTTGTTTTAATTGGCACTTTAGGTATTTCGCTTCTTTTCTGGCAAAAGGCCTCCAGGTATGTACCCAGGCGAAAAAACTTTTGGTTGTTTACAGCTGCCTTTGTGCTGGTACGGGTGGCCATGCTACTGCTGGACCTGCCAAACATAGTTTATCCACTGCGGATCTTTAATCCGGAATACTATGCCTCTTCGGAATTGAATCCTTCTCTGGCAGATTTTTTATTGAATGTGCTTTTTATGTTAGGGGTGCTGCTGCTCCTATGGCCTGCCCGGGCTTCATTCATTTTTAAGGTTGAACAGCGAATTGGCAAAGGCTATACGAAAATAACAGCTGTCCTGGGAATTCTGCTGGCGTTGTTGATGCACTATTATCTTATGCGCCTGTTGTTTTTTCATGCGCAGTTTTCGCTGGACATAACCCAGAACATTACCTTAACCTCATTGAAGGTAATAGCATGGCTCGTGCTGGCCCTGATCTCCATCATATTTTTTCTGCTGACACATCCGTTACTCAATTGGCTAAGGTCCAGACCCTTCACAAATTTCGAACTCATCATCACGCTGTTCCTGCTGATACTTTGTGTTGCAGTGCTGGCATGGAGTTCGTGGTTCAGCCTTTTTCTGTTACCTGCTTTATTGTTCTATTACTTTTTATATGTGCAGCTGCGGCCACGGTCTCCGTCACCTAAGCTTAATTATTCCTTGTTCATCTACTTGTTTGGGGCTGCCATTGTATGTGCTTTATCAGCTTCCTCGGCACTTCATATTCAGCGCAAGACCAGTCTGCTAACGGAAAAAGAAAGGCTGGCCACGCAAATTTTAACAGAACGCGATCTGGTAGGTGAATATCTCCTACATGAAGCCGCAGAAAGCATTCGTAAGGATCCCTACATCATCAACCGCTTTCTTAGCCCCTTATTCAACAAAGTAGGGATAGAGCAAAAAATACGCAGGCAGTATCTCAGCAGATATTTTGATAAATATGAGACCAGCATCAGATTATTTGGCTTGGATGGTTACCCCCTGAACAATAGGTTTACCGGATCCTATTTTTCCCTGATGGAAGAAGCCAGCCGGCAGGGAGACAGCACCGGCCTGCAGGGCCTGTTTCGCCTGTCGGGACTGGGCGCCGGAGATTATCGCTACCTTAGCTTTGTACCTATCACTTACCAGGATGCAACCATTGGGTATGTAATGCTGGACCTGAAGCTAAAGCGATATCAGCCCCGAACAGTTTATCCTGAGTTGTTTTTAGGTCAGCAGGTAGCCGAACCCATTTTTGAACGGAACAATTATGCAGTTTATGTAAATGGTGCTTTGCGCTTCGATGCCGGTAATTATGACTATTTACATTTGTTCCCCGCAAAAACTTTACAGAACAAAAAGCTCTACAGGGAAGGTATCTTTTTAGGGGATCACCACCATTTTGGTCTGCAGGGCGAGGGTAACAGAATTGTGGTTGTTTCCAGCCCATCACAGCCGTTCAGCGGGTTTTACGCTAATTTTGCTTTTCTGCTGCTGCTGTTACTTTTTTGTATCACTGCCTATGTAGTAAGCTATCTGCTCTTCAATCGTTTATCTGTCCGCTATCTAAATTTTACCACCAAGATTCAGCTGTACCTGAACTTTGCCATTTTCGCACCGCTCCTGATCATCACGGTTTCTACTTTGAGCCTGATCAGTCAGAGCTACCGCAAAGAAACTGAGCAGCAGTTTTTCGACACCGCCGAAAGCATCAGCAGAGGCATATCGGGCATGCTGCAGGAGTACCAGCATGGGTATATCGATAAGGAAACGCTTAGCGTAAACCTGGATCAGATATCGCGCTATACAGAAACAGACATCCATTTGTTCGATGTTCGGGGCATGCTGCAGGCCACCAGCCAGCCGGTTATTTACCAAAAGAATTACCTGGCACCAGTGATCAATCCCAAAGCACAGGCAGAAATAGTGGAACAACATCACCGGCAGACCATACTTACTGAAACCGTTGGGCGATTGCAGTATCGTTCTGCCTATGTAGCCGTAAGGAGCAGTACCTCCGGCGACCTGCTGGGCATTGTGAGCATACCTTTCTTTGATTCCGGTTACGTCTTGCAACGGCAGCTCTCTGTTATATTTTCTAACATTGTCTCTATTTTTGCATCGCTTTTTCTGGTATTTCTGCTGCTGTTGTATGTGTTCTCTAAAGAACTGACTGCACCGCTCCGTTACATTGCAGACCGGTTGCGCCTCATCAGCTTGACTGGTAAAAACGAACCGCTCAGCTGGCCTACGGAAGACGAAATCGGGATGTTGGTCCGGGAATATAACCTGATGCTGCTGAACCTGCAGGCCAGCAAGGAAGCGCTGTCCCGTTCCGAGAAAGAATCTGCATGGCGTGAGATGGCCAAGCAGGTGGCGCATGAAATAAAGAACCCCTTAACGCCTATGCGCCTCAGCCTGCAGCACCTCAACAGGCGTCTGCAGGGTAGCCTGGAGGAAGCGCAGCAGGAAAAGGTAAACCGCTCCTTCCAATCTATCCTCGACCAGATCGACACCCTTAGCGACATTGCTACCAGCTTTTCTGCCTTTGCCAAGATGCCGGCGCTGCGTCAGGAGCGTTTCGATGTGGCTGAAGTGCTTAACCGGGTGGTGCGCCTCTACACCCATGAGCAACATTATGTATTGGATGTGCAGATTCCGGAAGGAAGCTGGGTGGTACTGGGCGACGAACAGCTCATGCAAAGAACTTTTAACAATCTCATTCTCAATGGCATCCAGGCAGTACCTTCCGATCGGCAACCACGTGTACAAATCTCACTTGAGGTAGTAGAAGACCGTAAGATTTTGATTAAAATTAGGGACAATGGTAGTGGCATTGCGGAAACTATACGTACTAAGGTATTTGTTCCTAACTTTAGTACAAAAAACAGTGGCTCTGGTTTAGGGCTGGCCATTGCAAAACGTGGTATCGAACATGCCGGCGGCCGTATTTGGTTCGAGTCAGTCTCTGACGGTTCTTCGGCAGAACAGAGCGGTGTAGGTACGATCTTCTTTATAGAATTGCCATTGGTTGATTAGATGCTAAAGCTTTGGTTCATGTGGTGCTTGCTGGCGCTCCCTCTGTTGGTATATGCCCAATCAGACGGAAAGCCTGTGTGCCGCTGGCTAAAGCCCCAGGCTACGCCCTTTGCATTAGATAGCCTCACCGTTTTGCCAGAAAGCATTAGCCTGCAGGACTCCAGCCTGCAGTGGCAGTACAATCCGGGCACCGGTACCATCCATTTCAAAGGAGCAGCTTTACCTGATTCTGTCCTGGTTTGCTATCAAACCTTGTCTTATAGCCTGCACCAACCCGTACAGAAGCGCAGCCTGGCAGTTTATGATTCACTGGCTCCATTTAAAATACAGGCAAAACCAAAGGATGAAGTCTGGCAGCAGGAAGAAATATTCAGCTCCGACGATATTCAAAAAAGCGGCAGCATCAGCCGGGGTATTTCTTTTGGTAATACCCAGGATGTATTTGTGCAGTCTGCTCTTAACCTGCAACTGGAAGGCCGCCTTACGGAGAAGATAGGACTGCGGGCCTCCATTTCAGATCAGAATATTCCTTTCCAGCCAGATGGCAACACACAAAACCTGCAGGAATTTGATAAGGTATTTGTAGAACTGTATACAGATAGTAGCCAGCTAATTGCCGGAGATTTACAGCTCCGCCAAACGGGGGGTAGTTTTCTGCGGTATCAGCGTAATGTGCAGGGGCTCTCTTTTAGAACAAGCTGGCCCTGGCTTGGCATGGGCAAAAGCGAGACAAGCATTTCTGCCGCTGCTGCCCGCGGACAGTTTACGGCTGTAGAGTTAGAGCCTGTAGAGGGGATGCTGGGGCCTTATCGTTTGGCAGGCGCCGACGGACAGGGATATGTGATGGTACTGGCTAATTCTGAGAGGATTTTTCTGGATGGTCGGCTCCTGCAACGTGGCTTTCAAAATGATTATATCATCGATTATAATCTTGGTGAAATCTCTTTTACGCCCGGCACCCTGATTACCCGGTATTCCAGAATCAGGGTTGAATATGAATATGCAGACCAACAGTACAGGCGCGGCATTATATCGGCAAGTCACGAGCAGCAACAAGGGAAGTTTACTTTCTTTTCGGCCTTTTATCAGGAAAAGGACAACCGCCATCAGCCGCTTTTTTTTGATCTGAACGAAGATGACATGGCGCGCCTGAGTGAAGCAGGCGATACCTTTAACAACTTATGGTCGTCTGCCTGGGACAGTGTTGGTTATGCACCCGATCAGCTTCTCTACCGGCTGGTTGATACGGTAGATGCTGACGGACAAAGCCGACAGGCTTTTGTCTATAGCACTGATGGAACCAACGCACATTACAGACTTGCTTTTACGCAGGTAGGGCAGGGGGTTGGTAATTATGTTTTGCAGGAGATTACGCCCATGGGCCGGATCTATGCATGGGTTTCACCACAACAAGGTGTACCACAGGGCCAGTTTGAGCCTGTAAGGCGTTTGGAGGCACCGAAGAAGCGGCAGTTAATAAGTGCAGGGGGTAGCGTCGAGCTCTCAAAGTGGAGCAAAGTTTATACAGAAGTTGCTCTTTCAGAATCAGATCAAAACCTCTTCAGTGAGTTAGGCGAAGCAGATGATAAAGGAGTAGCATTAAAAAGCGGTTATTCCCTGGATGGGCTGCCAGTATCCTTCAGCCCAACCTGGCACTGGAAAGCAGGAGCAGAGTATGAGCTTGCCAATCGTAACTTTACACCGGTAGATCGCTACAGAAGCATAGAATATGATCGGTACTGGGGCCTGCTGGCGCAGCAGGGCTATGGCGTACAACCTGTACCGTATGGTAGCGATGACCATTTGTTCAGTGTATGGGGTGGTTTAGAAAAGGATGTGGAAAACAAAATAAATTACCGCTTCCGTAACAGGCACCTGCCCGGTTTGGTGCAGGGTTGGCAGCAAGAGATTGAAGCTGCTAAAACCATAGGTATTTGGGCAGGTTCTGTCAACCTTTTTCTAATGCAAAACCAGCAACCAGCTCAGCAGGTTAGGTGGGATCGTCTGCAACTCGACCAGTATCTTAACTTTAAAAAGCTGGTGCCTGGCTACGCTTACTGGCAGGAACACAATACATTCATGCACCCACAGCAAGACTCAGTCTTAACCTCTGCCCAGTATTTCAAAGAGCACCGCTTCTACATACGGAATCCGGCCACAGCCCAAAGTCGCTATCTGTTGGAATATAGTCTGCGGGAGGACAAGGCTCCGGTTTATGGCGAAATGGAAAAAGCTAACCAGGCAAAGCAGCTAAGGGCACAATGGTATACTGATCCCAATTTGTCTCAGCAGTTTGGTTTCCAGATGAGTTACCGGCGCAGCACTGCCTTTCTTGATACTTTGCTTGATAATAATGAAGAGCAGATTTTAACCGGTCAGTTGCAATGGAACAGTCTTTTATGGGAAGGCGCATTTCGCCAACAACTCATGTACAGCGCAGGTAGTGGCCGGGAAATTAAGCGGGATTATATCTATGTAAAAGTACCGGCCGGGGAGGGCACCCATGTCTGGCGCGATAACAATGGGGATGGTGAGGAGCAGCTTGATGAGTTTTTTGAGGCAGTGCTACCAGATGAAAAGCTTTACATCAGACTTTTAGTACCAGGGACAGCGCTTACCCAGGCCTATACATCAGAAATTCAATACCGCCTTAACCTCAACGGTCCTGCAACCTGGCGAGAAAAAGGGGGGGTTAGAAAATTTCTCAATCCATTTTCTGCGACCCTCAGTATCCGGCTTAATCAAAAGCTTACTGAAGGAGCCAACTGGCAACGCTTTGTACCTGCAGTGGCAGGCCTCACAGAAAACTCGCTCCTGCACCAACAGCAACAATGGCAGGCAAGCATGTTTTATAACCGCAGCGACCCAAACTGGGGAGTAGAAGGGGGCTTTCAGCAGCATAGCCGCAAACAGCAGCTCAGTGGAGGTTATGAAATTGGCGATCAGGCCAGTTACTATTTAATAGCACGCAAAAGCTTTACCCGCACCTGGAACCTGCGCCTGCAGGGCGGAACCGGGGTTCAAAAAGACCTTTCCGATTTTTTGGCTGAGCAGCGTTACATTGTACAGTCCTGGAGCCTGGAGCCCCAGCTAACCTGGCGGCCACTGCAGCAGCTGGAGTTTGATGTCAGCGGTAAATACAAACAAAAAGACAATAAGTTTCAAGCGGAACAGCAGGAGAATTCCAGCATTAAAGAAGTCGGCATGGGCTTTTTAGTTAGTCGGCAGCTCACCACATCCATCAGGGGACAGGTCCGTTTAACAGAGATCGATTTTGAGGGAAACACCAATACCCCGGTAAGCTATGCATTGCTGGAAGCCCTGAAACCCGGCAGCAACTGGACCTGGAATCTGCAACTGCAACAGCGCGTCATGAAGGGACTAATGCTGAATGTGGTTTATGATGGCAGACAGTCGGAAAATGCCATTGTTGTACATACAGGAAGAATGATGCTAAGAGCCTTATTCTAGCGCGTTACTTTAAATAGTATTCATAAGCGCCTAGCTTTAAGTATTTTATCAGCTATGAGTTATACCGTTAGGCTCCGTTTTCTTCTTCGTTCTGCTTATATGATTTAGCCAGCTTATTGGCAAATACAAACTTGTTCAGCTCGGGAACATCTGTACTCAGGATCTGATCTTTGCTGCCTTCCCATAATTTTTCACCCTGGTACAGGTAAATAATATGGTCCCCGATGCCCATCACCGAATTCATATCATGGGTTACTACAACGGTCGTGATATTTAGTTCTTTGGTGATCTCGGCAATCAATTCATCTATTACTATAGAAGTCTGTGGATCCAGGCCACTGTTGGGTTCATCTACGAAAAGATATTTCACATTGTCTACAATGGCACGTGCAATCCCAACGCGCTTTTTCATACCACCGGAGATTTCAGAAGGCATCTTTTTATTAGCATTCTCCAGGCCTACCCGGTTGAGACACCAGTTTACACGCTCAACTTTTTCCTGACTGCTTAAACCATTTTTTAAACTGAGCGGAAACATAACATTTTGCTCCACCGTCATGGAATCGAACAAGGCGCCACCCTGGAAGAGCATACCAATATCCTGCCGGATTTCCATCCGCAGTTTTCTGTCACCTTTAGAAAAATTACGGCCATCGTATAAAACCTCTCCCTGGTCTGGTTCAATCAAGCCGACAATTAATTTTAGCAATACACTTTTACCAGTACCGCTGGAGCCAATGATCAGGTTGGTTTTGCCTGGTTTAAACTGACCACTTACCCCTTTGAGCACTTCTTTTCCATCGAAGCTTTTTCGTATATCTTTAAATTCAATCATAATGCTTAGTATAGATCGATAAACGCAGCCGGAGACACTTTAGTTGAGGAGCAATTCAGCCAGGATGTAATCTGCCATCAGAATAGCAATACAGGAGCTGGTTACGGCGCGGGTGCTGCTTTCGCCCACTTCCAAAGCACCACCTTCTGTATAATACCCTTTATAAGCAGAGATAGAAGCTACCAAAAAGGAGAAAACCAGTGCTTTGATGAGCATAAAGGAAACGGTGAATTCATTAAAACCGAATCGAAGGCCATAGATATAATCCTGTGCCGAGGAAAGGCCGGAAAGCGTAGCAGCCATGAAACCACCGTATAGAGATAAAAAAGCAGCCAGAATAACCAGCAGAGGATACATGGCCATGGACGCCAGTATTTTCGGGAGCACCAGGTAGCTTACAGAATTGACGCCCATTACTTCCAGTGCATCTACCTGATCGGTAATACGCATGGTGCCCAGTTGGCTGGCAATTTTAGAGCCAACCTTACCCGCAAACACAATGGCCGTAATGGTAGGGGCAAGCTCCAGAATAGTCATGTCCCGAACAATGTTACCGATTATATAGTCTTCGATGAGTGGGCTTACAATGTTATAAGCTGTTTGCACAGCAGTAACCGCACCGATGAATGTTGAAACAATGGCAACGATAAAGATGGAGCCAACACCAACACTAATGGATTCGTCGATGAACAGGCGCAGGTATGTACGAAAAGACTCCATGTTGGAGAACATAGAGCCTAAAAAAATGATGTATCGCCCCAGAGATTTCATGCAAGCTAAATATACGTTCTATTACGAAATTACAATTATGCACTAAAAATACTTTAAAAGCCTGTATATTTCGAAAAAATGGATTCAAGCAGAGATAAAGGATTAGTCATCGTTACAGGCGGTACCAAAGGCATTGGTCGGGCATTAGTAACACGTTTCTGTGAAGAAGGGTACCCGGTTTATACCTGCAGCCGTAACGAGGCAGACCTAAAGCAGTTAAAAGAAGAACTTCTCAGAGCAAACAAAAATTGCAAGCTTGAAACAAAAGTTGCAGATCTCAGCCAGCAGCAGGATACCCTGGCCTTTGCTGAAGCTGTTAAAGCCTCCAGGCTGCCGGTTGAAATACTGATCAATAACACTGGCGTTTTTGTGCCGGGACAAATACAAAATGAAGAGGAGGGTGTGCTGGAGCACACCATGGCAACAAACGTTTACAGTGCTTATCATCTAACGCGCAGCCTGCTGCCCGGGATGCTACAAATGAAAAGGGGACACATCTTCAATATTTGCTCTACGGCCAGTATTACAGCCTATACCAATGGCGGTTCTTACTGCATCAGCAAGTTTGCGCTGTTGGGCTTTTCCAAAGTTTTGCGGGCAGAATTAAAAGACAAAGGCATTCGCGTAACCTCTGTGTTACCCGGCGCTACTTTAACTGCCAGTTGGGCTGGGGTTGACCTGCCTGAAGAGCGTTTTATGAAACCCGAAGATGTAGCTGACATAATCTGGGCTAGCTGGCAGCTAAGTGATAGAAGTGTGGTGGAAGAAATTCTGCTGCGGCCACAATTAGGAGATCTTCCCTGATACCCGAACGCCCGCTCCACGATCTTTGTTCTACATAAAACAACCTTAAACCCGCTGCTGACAGCCATATGAATACAGCAGAAAAGCAAATTCAGCAACTGAAACAATATTGTAACAGTCTTACCACCTACAGCCGCCGCCTGAGCAGGGAGGTTTACATTGGTGATCTGCCTATGGGCGGGCTCCATCCAATCAGGGTGCAGTCTATGACTACCATAGACACCATGGATACCAAAGGCAGTGTAGCACAAACCATTCGTATGGTAGAGGCTGGATGTGAATATGTACGCATTACAGCACCAAGCCTGAAGGAGGCCCAGAACCTTGGCGAGATTAAGAAGGAGCTGCGGCTACGTGGTTATAATGTTCCCCTCATTGCCGATATACACTTTACTCCCAATGCAGCAGAGCTGGCTGCCCGGCTGGTAGAAAAGGTGCGTATTAACCCTGGAAATTATGTCGATAAGAAAAAGTTTGAAATTGTAGAATATACCGATGCTCAATATCAGGCTGAACTGGAACGGATAAGGGAACGGTTTGTGCCGCTCATTAAAATATGTAAGGAGTATGGTACTGCCATGCGCATTGGCACAAACCATGGCAGTCTATCCGATCGCATCATGAGCCGCTATGGCGATACGCCAATTGGCATGGTAGAATCGGCGCTGGAATTCCTGCGCATTTGTGAGGAAAATCAGTATTATAACATTGTACTTTCCATGAAAGCCAGCAACACCCAGGTA
Source organism: Cesiribacter sp. (assembly GCA_030147305.1). GTDB lineage: Bacteria > Bacteroidota > Bacteroidia > Cytophagales > Cyclobacteriaceae > Cesiribacter. The sequence continues at coordinate 2,531 of JASLAE010000035.1, read as the reverse complement.
ATGGTGCAGGCCTACAGGTTGCTGGTACAGAAGCTGGAGGAAGAAAGCTTGCAGCCATACCCGCTGCACCTGGGAGTAACTGAAGCCGGGGATGGTGAAGATGGCCGCATCAAATCTGCAGTAGGCATAGGCACATTGCTGGAAGATGGCTTAGGCGATACCGTTCGGGTTTCCCTAACGGAAGAACCCGAGGCAGAAGCACCTGTAGCAGCTTCGCTGATTAACCGTTATAATAATCGGGCGGGGCATAAACCAATACAGCCCCTTGAACAGATACCCATAGATCCATTTAGCTACCATCGCCGCAATACCCGGCAGGTAGAGAACTTTGGGGGTAGCCAGGTGCCCAGGGTAGTGGCCGACTTCAGTCGTGTCGTAGATGTGGAGATGAAGGATCTCAAGGGCATAGGTCATTTTTACCTGCCCGAACCGGACAAATGGAAAATGAATGATCTGGGGGCTGACTATCTATACAGTGGTGACCGGCCAGTTTCCTTTATGCTACCCAACGGGCTGCGTGAAATCCTTAATTTTTCTGTATGGCAAAAACATGGGGATCAGAAAAATACCTATCCGCTCTTTAGTGCGGCTCAATATCTGCAATACCAACAACACGGACATCCCGAAATAAACCTGGTACGGCTGAATGCAGCAGAAACCTATCCGGCTTTGCTGCCTTTGCTGAGACAAGATAAAACAGTTGTAATCTTGCTGGAGACAGACAACAAGCATGCCCTGGCAGAGCTGCGTCGGTTTTACTTCAGGCTAATTGAAAGGGAGATTGCTGCACCGGTGATCATTCACAGATCCTATAGCAACCTGACCGCAGATGAATTGCAGCTTTATGCCGCTACCGATGTGGGTGGGTTATTGATTGATGGTTTGGGAGATGGTGTGATGCTTAGCCTCGATAGAGGAGAAATCCCCAGCCCTGAGGTGCTGCAGCAGGAAGTTCGTACGCTCAACAACCTGAGCTTTGGTATTTTGCAGGCAGCCCGCACCCGCATGACCAAGACCGAATACATTAGCTGCCCAAGCTGCGGTCGCACCCTTTTCGACTTGCAGGAAACTACAGCAATGATTCGCCAGCGCACCGACCACTTAAAAGGTGTGAAAATAGGTATCATGGGTTGTATAGTAAATGGGCCCGGAGAGATGGCAGATGCAGATTACGGCTATGTAGGCAGTGGTAAGGGCAAGATTACGCTTTACCGTGGACAGGAGGTTGTAAAGCGGAACGTTCCCTCTGAGAACGCTGTTGATAAATTAATCGAGCTTATTCGCGAGGATGGACGCTGGCTCGAACCTACAACAATCAATTACGCATAAGCTTTATGAATAACAAGAAGCAAGAAAGCTGGCGCGATTATTTCGCCCTGGGCGAAGTGTGGGGGTATTTCTTCAGGAAGAAAGATCCTAACCGGCCCAGCAATTTTAACCTGCGCATGATGCATGGTATAAATAAAATAAGTATCCTGATCTTTATGGCAGGTTTGGTTTTTATGATTCTGAAGCGGGTGCTCTAAGCCTCGCTTTTTTTATTGGGTTAATAGATCTCAGGATTGAACCCGAACAAAACCGCGATCCGTAATTGTTTAGGTGTAAAATTATATTGAAAACCCCTTGCAAATTGTTATAATAGTAAGTTGTCTATGCTTTGCTTAGATTGAGCAAAGTGTTTAGACCCATTTCAATCAATAAGATATGTTAAAATACCTGGCATTAGGAGATTCCTATACCATTGGTGAAGCGGTTACTGAAACTGGCAGCTGGCCGGTACAGCTTGTGCATAAGCTTCGGCAACATGCCATTGCTGTGGATGACCCCCGGATTATTGCCACTACCGGCTGGACTAGTGGTAAGCTGCTATCAGCCATCGATAAAGAAAATCTGCAGTCAGAATATCACCTGGTAAGCTTGCTGATTGGTGTTAATAATCAGTACCGCAAGCATGATATCGATGTGTTCCGGCAGGAGTTTACATCCCTTATCCAGAAATCCATCTTTTTTGCCAGGAAAAAGCCCGAAGGGGTATTTGTGCTTTCTATCCCCGATTACGGCGTTACACCTTTTGGCGCCGATAAAGAACCTGCGAAAATTGCCAGAGAAATTGCGGAATACAATGACTTGTCAGAGAGCATTTGCAAGCGCTTTGATATCAGTTTTCATAATATCACTGAGATTAGCAAAAAGGCTGTCCATGATAAAAGTCTGTTAGCAGAAGATGAATTGCACCCTTCTACAAAAATGTATGAGGAATGGGTAGAACTTATTTTGCCGCATGTAGTAAAACAAACAAGTTTGATTCAAAAAGTTTAAACTTAAAGAATAACTTTACCCTGAGATCTATATTTCTTCTGGGTAACAGTCATTTAAGTTTAATATTTGAAGTAAAGCTTTAAGAGTAGGTAAGGGCAGATAATCTATGAATGAAGGATGGCACTAAGTTTTTTAGAAATTTAGTTGAGCATGTAACAAATCCTGAAAGATTACCTGAAAACTTGGCCAAAAATCTTAAAACTTTGTATGAA
>JASLAE010000475.1 GCA_030147305.1 Cesiribacter sp. | reverse complement strand
ACTCAGGAAAGCTTCCTGTGCGGCAGTGTCCAGCTGGTGCATGGTTTCCAGCAACGAACCCTGTGCACTCACTAAATCATCGCGTTGGGCAGCAATGAACTGGTGCCGCTCCTGAATCTCCTGGTAAGCCTCCATCGCCATCGGGTTGATGGGCCCTATTTTTTCAATTTTGTCACGCACAGCCCGCACTTCCTGCTGTAGTTCTGCTTCGCTTAATGATTCATTCTCGGCAGCGGCTTCCATAAGGGCATCGGCATCCACATTAAATTCTACGGAAAGGCGCTCGCGAATGCTATTTAGCTGAAGCTTGTACTCATTCTGCCGATTTTGCAGTTCCATGGTGATGGCCTGGCTGCTTTCGCGCCGCCGCTGCAGCTCACGTGCTTCTTTTTCAAGCATGTCAATGGTACCACGCAATTCATAATATTCCCGCTCAGCTTCATTTACGCCTGCTTCAATAGATTCTTTTTCACTGTACATGCTGAGCAATTCTTCATCGCCCAGTTCATTGCGCTGCAGCAAACCTTCAATCTCCACAGCAGTGTCGGTTAAGGCAGCTTTGTTGCGCGTTATCCTTTCCTGGCTGCTTTGCAGTGATTGCTCTTTAAATCCTATTTCCTGCACCAGTGCATTTAGTTTGTTTTCCTGTCGGTGGAACAGCAGGTTCTGTTCGTTGAAGCGGGCAGATTTTACAGACAGGGCTTCGTTCTGCAGGGCAAGATCATCCTGCAACTGCAGTCTCTTTTCTTCCAGCGCTTCAAGCCTTTCACGCACCGCCGATGCTTCCGGGTGAAGATCGGCAATTTCTTCCTGCAGTGTTTCCATCTGCTGGCGCATGTCTTCCTGGCGGTTAGCCTGGCTGCTAAGTAGTTGCACCAGCTGCTCGTGGCGCGTACGTACCTGCACCAGCTCCTGCTGCAGGAGGGAAAGCTCCCGGCTGGTACTTTCTATGCTGGATTTGCGCGTGCTGCTCTTCAGACGGCCAAGCGCTGTATGCTGCTCCTGCTGTAGTTTTTCCAGGCGGCTTACTTCTTGCTGTAGCTGCTGAATATCCTTTTGCAACTTCTCCAGGTTTCTTGCCCGGCCAATCCGCTTGCCTTCAAACATACCCACTGAACCACCCATGAGGCTGTAGCGGCGTTTGATGATGCGTCCGCTGCTGCTGATGACTGAGCAATCTCCATAGGCATCGGTGGCGAGGCTTTCCTGCTCCGTAACATAGGCATCCGCAAAAAGATGTGCAGTAAGGGGCAAAAATTTAGCATCTGTTTCTATTACCGACAGGGCAGGTTTGCAAGCTGCCGGGGCTGTGGTGGTAGCAGGTGTATTGGCAGGAAGTGCCTCCAGTACAAAGAATTGCGCCCGGCCCCGTGCTGCTTTGTCTAAAAGGGCTACAGCTTCCAGGGCCTGCGGCCATTCGTTTACCACGTAGTGGTTCATCCAGGGCTCCAGGTAGGTTTCAATAGCCACCCGATATTTTTCTGAGCAGGTAATGATGTCTGATAACAGGGGAATATTTTTTCCCCAGTCGGTCTTTTTCTTCAGATAGCGAATGGCTTCCGGAAAGCCTTCCAGGTTATCAACAAGGCTTTTGGTGAGGTTAAATTCATTTTGTTTGGCATCCAGTTGCCGCCGGTCGTTAGCCAGCAATTCCCTGTTCTGCTGCAGGCTCTGCTCCAGTGCATGTAATTCTTGTAGCAGTTGCTCTTCCTCCCCCTTTAATGCTTGCAGCTGCTCCTCTTTCTCCGCCACTGCCTCCTGCACATCGCCAAGTTTGTCTTCGAACTGCTGCAGGCTGCTGTTGTGCTGATTGCCTTCCATGGCTGTCTTTTCCAGCTCTTGCCGAAGGGAAGACAGCTGCATCTGCTTTATTTCCAGTGATTTGCTTAGCTTGTACGACTGTTCCTGCAGCTGCCGTTGCTGGTTGCTGGCTAATGCAGCTTCCGCACGAAGGTTATTTGTAATGCTTTTTTGCTCTTCGTATGCTTCCTTTAGCTCGTCGAGCAGCGCCTGGGCCTCTTCTGCAAGACTGGCTGCAACCTGCTTTTCCTGCCCCAGACTCTGCAGACTAAAAGAGGCGCGGTCGTAGCTTTGCTTATCATTTTCTAACTGTTCCTGCAGCGAATCGCGCTTGTCATTCAGGAAACGCAGCCGTTCGTTTTTGATCTTCTTGTCGCTTTCTACCTGCCGAATCTTTGCCACGTGCTCATTAAGGGTTTTCTGGCGGCTGCTCAGCAATTTTTCGCGGCCTATCAGTCCCGACTTGGCTTCTTCGAACAGGGCTTCTTTTTCGGCATGCTGGGCATCCAGGGCTGCTTTGCGATTCTGCTCATCCTCCAGCTGCTTGTGCAGACCTAAAAAACGGTCTGTAAACTGGCCTATAGACAGGCGGCCCAGCCGGAGGCTTAGGCTTTTGTATTCTTCTTTGAGCGCAAAGTAGCGTTCTGCCTGTTTTGCCTGCCGCTCCAACGATTTAAGGTTTTTTTCGATTTCAAAAAGCAGGTCCTTTACACGCTCCAGGTCTGCATTGGTTTCTTCAAGCTTTTTAAGTGTTTCCTTTTTTCTTTTTTTGAATTTAGAGATTCCGGCTGCCTCTTCGAAGAGTGCCCTGCGTGAGCCCTCTTTGTCATTCAGCAACTCGTCTACCATCTTTAGCTCTATAATGGCATAGCTGTTCGAAGCTATGCCCGTATCCATAAACAGGTTATTGATGTCCTTGAGGCGGCAGGGAACTCCGTTCAGTTCATATTCACTTTCGCCAGTGCGGTAGTAGCGGCGGGTAATGGTTACCTTGGAATATTCAGTGGGCAGCAGGTTTTTGGTATTGTCGAAGGTGAGCGATACATCAGCCATCTGGCTGGGCTTGCGGTTTTTAGTTCCGTTAAAGATAACGTTCTCCATTTTATCGCTCCGAAGGGCCTTGGTCTTCTGCTCGCCCAGCACCCAGCGGATGGCATCCACCACATTAGATTTGCCGCAGCCATTAGGGCCTACAATGCCCGTTATGCCTTCGTCGAAGTTAATAACTACTCTGTCACCAAAACTTTTAAAACCTTTGATCTCTAATCGGGTCAGCCGCATGTACTCCTCTTCTTTCTTACCAACATAAGTTAGTGCTATGCTGAGGGGCACGATCTTGTAGGGTAGCTTCTAGGCTGCCTGTTATAGAACGTGCCGCATTGGTTTCTCCACTCAGCAAACAGGTAAATTTAAAAGTAATTCTGTAATTTGCTGCTATGGAAGACTTGCAGGTTATCATATATATCATCTTCGGTATTATCTATCTAATCTTTGGAGCGCTGAAGAAACGAAGAAAAGGTACCACAGGTCCGCCCCCCTTGTTTGAAGACGACGAAACTGAAGTGACAAGGCCTGGAGCGCCGGAGCGCCGGCCGCAGCAAACTGCAACGCATGATGAGCGGGAGCCCGGCTCTTTAGAGGAATTGCTGGAGCGTTATGAAGAAGCGGCCAACAGGGCAAAGCGAAGAGCATCGCAAAAAGCGGAGCCAATGCTGGAACAGGCAGAGGCCGAATTTAGCCCTGCTGCCCCGGAGCAGCCAGTGTACCGGAATCTGGAAGCGGACGCGCTGGAGCAAATGCAGCGGACTGAGCATTTAAAATCTCTGCAGGAATCTTTGCCTGCCAAAGCCCGTGCAGAGGTGCTTAGCCAGGAGCCTGCTGCTTTTGAATCACCGAAAAGAGTAAAAGAGCAGGAGCGGGGACCCAGAAAAATACAGCGGGTGAGGACCAACAGACCCACCAGAGTATCGCCACCAGCACAACAAATAAAAAATCTGCTTCATAGTAAAAAAGGGCTGCGACAAGCCATGATTCTTACCGAAGTGCTGAACAGAAAACATTTCTAAGCGGCTAAAACTGTTTGCATAGCTCTTAACTATCTGATAATAAATATTATTTGGTGTAAAAACAGAAAAGCAGGCACTAAGGCCTGCTTTTCTTTCTTACTCAAATAAGGGAATAATTATCTGTTTTCGTTGTTATCTTCGATGCGAAACCGCACTGGTAATTGTACAGTTTGTGTCACAGACTCGTTGCCCATTTGTGCCGACTCCCACATGCCATTGGTAGCTTTAACAGCTCTCTTGGCCTCTTCTTCCATTTCTCTAATGGCTTCCTCACGCTCCTGCTCGGTAAATTGCGTAGGATTTAGGGGATCTATGATGGTTTCACGTTCTCCCTCAATGGTGTCTACAATTTTAGGTTCGGAAATATTGCCTTGGGGATCTACCATAAATTCTACAAATATGGTTCCCTCAATATTGGCTGCCTGTGCATTTACAGGATAATTGATCTGGTCTTCTATGAAGTTAAAGAGTTCGTCATAACCCTTGGCCGGTACAGCATTCACATCTGCTGCCGTGTAAGCATTAGTGCTGGCATCTATTTTACCTCTAAGTCTTTGCTGAATATCAGCACGGCGTGTTTCCAGGTCAGTAAATTTCTTCCTGGTTGCTTCGTCTGCAATACCTTCATAGGTTACTCCGTAGTTGCCATAGTCGAAATCTGAATTGCCGGTGCTTGTATAACGCATGTTTACATCAGGATTCTGGCGGAGCATTTCCCTGATCTCCTCGTTCAATGCAGCATATTCCTGGCGCAGTTGCTGAGAAATTTCCATGTTGTTCATGGAGTCAGCATCATTTTCGATGTTCAGCCCACCAGCGGTTGTTTCAGCATCTGTGTTGTTGTAGGCAGCACTGTCTGCTTCCAGGTTTCCTTCAGCTTCAACCGACTCCAGGTTTTCAACTGCTTCATCTTCGTTTAAAGTGGTAGAAGCGTTTGTTGCAGTTGTTGTATTTGTTTCGGTTGTATTAGCATCAACTGTACTATCCTCAACAGGGTTTAAATTCTGATCTTCAGTATAGTTTGACTCTGAAGTGGTTGTACTTTGCGTGCTGTTGTTTGCTGAATCTAAGGCTGTTGTTTCCTGCACAATGTTTGCACTGTCTGCATTCTCAGGAATTTCAGTATCAGTAGTGGTTTGGATTTCTGTTGCTTCTGTGGCGTCATACTGATTGTCTAAAGCTTCAGTGTTATCTATGGTACCTGTAGTGCCATCGCTGTTTAACGTTTCAGCTTCTTCAGGAGTATTTACATTGCCAGCTTCTTCTGTTTCTGCATTGCGAATAGTACTGTTATCGTCAGTGCCAGATACCATCGCATTATTAGTGTTCGCCTCAGGTTCTGCGGTGGCTGCCTCATCATTGCTTACGGCATTATCAGTTACATTGGTACGCTGTGCCGGGTTTTCAGAATTAGTTGCTTCCGTGTTATTGGTCGTAGTACCTGTGTCTGATGCTTCAGGACTTTCTGAGGTCGTTGCATCAGTATCATCGAAAGTATTGTTATAGTTTGCAGAGTCTACAGCATTGGTTGTACGTTCGAAAGTTGTAGTGTCTGCAGCAATGGCTTCATTATTGCCAGGCTGTTCGCTGCTAGTTACAGCTGTCTCGGTATTTGCTCTGGTACTATCTTCATTACGGTTGCTGGTATCGCAGGCGCTAAAAAGCATCATGCCGCTAATACCTAATACGCTTAAGAAATATTTAGGCCAGTTCTTAATATAATTCATTTTCATAACTTCTAATTTTATTATTTAAAAATAACACGTTCGGAAAAGTCCTATTTATGGACTACCCCCTTTAGGTTTAACGGATAAACAGCTACAAGGTTAAGTACATGAAATAATGGCAGGCTATTAGACTAGACCTAAAGAGAAAAACCATTGAAAAGGCAGCTATTTTTCAATCAATATGCCCCTGCTTCCAGTACCCAACAGGGCTCAGGTACCTGCTTGACCTTCACTAAAAAAGGGCAGACCCTGCGGATCTGCCCTGTATAGATTATTACAATTTAGAGAGACTGATGCTTATCTATCTCCACCATCATTATTGGTATCAGCACCACCGCCGGTGTTATTATTAGTAGTGCCGCCGGTATTATTTGCGCCATTATTAGCAGTGCCACCACCGCTACTGGTACCAGTTCCACTGCTAGTGCCTGTTCCACCACTGTTAGCGTTGGTACCTGTGTTTGTACCAGTTCCTCCACTGTTGGTGCCAGTTCCACTATTGCTATTGCTTCCATTTACACCGGTATTGTTATTGGTACCTGTTCCCTGATTCATTGTGCCCTGACCTTCATTAGCGCCGCTGTTCATGCTGCCCATGTTAATAGGTACAGGAATCTGTATGAGAGAAGCAACCGGCTGGCCTTCCATTTGAGCAGGCTCCCACATGCCGCTGGTAGATTTAATGGCTTTAATTGCCATTTGCTCCAGTTGTTTTGTATTTGCACTGTTGCTGGCCTGCGTATTTTGCGTTGTGCTGTTTGAGCCACTCTGTGTAGTCTGTGAGCCCTGGGTAGTACCAGTTTCACTGGTCTGCACACCCTGATTTTGAGTATCTGAAGTTGAATTGCCAGTTGTACCGGTGCTGGTGCCACTGCTTCCGGCTGCATTGCCACTTCCTACTGTACCGGTTGTATTAGGAGTCATGCCCGTATTGGTATTACCTTCTGTAGTACCTTCGCCAGAGGTGCCTGTACCTGTAGGCGTTGCAGTATTGCTACCAGAGGTAGTGCCAGAACCACTCATGCCAGCAGCATTTGCTTGTCCCTCAATAGTCTCTACAGCCTTGGGATTAGTTACATTACCATTTTTGTCTACAACAAATTCAACAAAAACAGTACCGCTCATGGGGGCATTTTGGCCTTGCTGATTGGTGCTGGTGTTCTGGCTTTGTTGATTTTGGCTGGTTTGACTCTGCAGGTGTTGATAGAGCTGATCGTATCCCTCTTTAGGCACAGCATCCATTTCCGCTGCTAGGTAAGCATTGGTTTTTGGATCTATTTTACCGCGCATCTGGTTCTTCAGATCTTTGCGCTTTTGTTCCAGCTCGTTGATCCTGGTCCGTGACTGTTCATCGTTTAAGTTGTCATAGTATACACCATAATAATCATAATTATAGTCGGCTGTTCTATAATCATCGGTGTAGCGCATGCTCAGGCCCGGGCTTTGGCGATAGCTTTGGCGCAGATCGTTATTTACCTGGTCATATTCCTGACGCAGTTTGTCATAATCCTGGGTGCTAAGGTCTTTACCAGTGGCTTCCATTTGCTTGCGGTTTTTCGCCGCAGTACCCATGGTACTGATATCGTAGTTACGTTGTGCAGCATAGGTGTTTGAGGTGCGATCAAACTCTCCGCCTTCTGAGGAAGCTACAGTGCCAACGCCATCAGTATCGGCGCCCATACCATAATCTGCTGCTTCTGGATCCCGTTTTTCACCCTGTCCGCAGGCGGTGAAAAGTAACATTCCGGTAATTGAACATACGCCTAAAAAGTAGTGCGTCCAGTTTTTAATAAAATTCTTTTTCATGAGTTCAACTGTTAATTAAAAAATGCTGATCAATAAAAAATATACAAATGATTCAGTATTAACGTAATTATGGCCAGGTTGTTAAGATATTCTTCACTAATCAGGCGCTTGCCTAAAGGGTGGGTGAGTTATAAATAAAAAAGCCGTTTACCTGGTGGTAAACGGCTTTCATTTGATCTTTCTGCTTAGGCAGCTTTTGCTTCCCTGGCAGTATTTTGATTCATAGAAACTGTTTTGGGACGCATGCGGATTACCCGGAAAAAGTTAAGTGCTTTTACAGCCGGGAAGATAGGATCGAACTCGTACCAGCGTACGCCAAAATTAGCTCTGTTTGGTAGTTTGTGGTGATTATTCTGAAAGAGCTCACCCAGCATCAGAAAATCTATCACCAGGGAATTTTTAGAAAGGTCGTTGTTATCAAAATTAGAGTATCCGTACTTATGGCCGCTCCAGTTTACAATGGCACCGTGCACAGGACCAATCAGGAAGTGAACGGGCAGCAGGGCATACATGGCCCAATGGGTACCAGGTAATTCAAATACAGAGATACATAGCACATAGAAAATAACGTATAGAACGCCCCAGCTGAGTCGGCTCCAGCGGCTGCCGGCAAAACGGTCGAAGGCGGGCCAGTCTGGTACATCCCTGCGGAAACGCTCTTCAACTTTAGCAGTATGCTCGTAAATCTCGTTGAAAATCTCTTTGGTATGCCACATCATGGTAAAAACGTTTTTTGTATGATGTGGAGAGTGCGGGTCTTTGGGGGTATCTGAATAAGCGTGGTGCATTCTGTGAAGAATAGCGTAGGCACGCGGACTCAGATAGGAAGAACCCTGGCAGATCCAGGTAAATACGTAGAAGAACCGCTCCCAGAAGTGGCTCATGGTATACATTTTATGGGCTGCATAGCGATGCAGAAAAAATGTCTGCGTGAACAACGACAGATACCAGTGGGCAATGAAGGCAATAATAATGATCACTTATTCGATTATTTTAAGTTGTATGCAATTAAGACTTATCCCGGATGTAACACCCGGGTACATTTATGACAGACAGGCATGCCTGTCTGTGACAACTAATTGCTTTTTTTTGAAAATTAATTTAGCGTAAAGGCATAGGCCAGCAGATTAGCTCCCATTTTTAGGGCCAGCTGACGTTTCTCTTCGGGGTCGTTGTGCACACTCTGGTCTTCCCAGCCATTACCTAAATCGCATTCGTAGGAGTAGAAGCAGACCAGCCGGCCTTCGAAGAAGAGGCCAAAGCCCTGGGCGGGCTTTCCATCATGTTCGTGAATTTTTGGCAGCCCCTTTGGGAAAGAAAACTGCTGGTGGTAAATGGGATGATTGAAGGGAATTTCAACAAACTCCAGCTCAGGAAAAACCTTTTTCATTTCAAGCCGCACATATCGATCCAGCCCATAATTATCATCTATGTGCAAAAAACCACCTGCCATCAGGTAAGTGCGCAGATTTTGTGCCTCCTGTTGAGTAAGTACAACATTCCCATGCCCTGTCATGTAGACAAAAGGGTAGGAGAAGAGCTCGGGACTTCCTACCTCTACCACAGCCTCGCTGTTTGCTATTTTTGTGTTAAGGTGCTGGTTAGCAAATGCAATCAGGTTAGGCAGTGCAGTTTTGTTTGCATACCAGTCGCCACCACCATTGTATTTCAACTTTGCAATTTGTAAGCCTTCATGCTGGGCATAAGAAACAATTGTTACTAAAAACAGCAAAACTGCCGTTAAAAGTAGTTTAACGCACTTCATGTTTGGTTTCATTCAGATAATTTTGGCAACATCCATTCAAGTATTATCAATCCAACAGGGACTTGCAGGTGCTAGTTCCTACCTGTAAGTTATAGGTGAAGGCCAATGCCTCTACCACCATACCTACATACCAGAGACCATTAAGGCCGATGAGTGTATTGCAAAAAAAATACAACGTGCAGGGCAAAGCATTTGTGTTACTGCTGCTATGAAATTAAAATATGGATCATAATAGTTTAATTACACTTCATCTTTATCCTTTATAACTGGTAATACGCTCAAAGCTTTTTATCCTTTAATATAATTAGTCTTTGAATGTAACTGCTGTTTTATTCCATAACCCCTTGAATACACTTTTTGACTTTTGTACAAACATTAAATATCCTTTTCTGGAGAAGGCGTACGATCAAAAGCAGCATAAATAAAAATCCCTCCAAAGGCAGACCATACCGGGCTTAACCTGTTAAAGTATTCATCGCCATACCACAGCGAAAACACCGTAACTACCAGCAGCAGGATCACCTGTGCACTGTTGATCCGCTTCAGGAAAAGGGGCGAGTCTGTGGCATCATCATGACTTTGCACCTGTTTCATCTTTCTGGCAAAAAGGGCAAAGCCTGTTGCCAAAGTAATGATAAGTATATTTATATAAATTGAAAGTGTTGCAGGCATGCTGTATCGGGTGTTCAGGTACACAGAATAAGTTGTGGCCAGTGCCAGCAATAGGGCAATGTATTTATGCCAGGGTTGTGGTTGGGGTAGGCGGCTGTTTAGCCAAAAGGCTGCTGTAGCGAAAATGCCTGCCGAAAGATTACCCTGGTAAAGCAGCCAGGCTGTAAAAATAATTAATAGCAGTACGTCTGGGATTCTGGCGTCTATGCC
>JASLAE010000446.1 GCA_030147305.1 Cesiribacter sp. | reverse complement strand
TGGAAATCAATCTGGCTGATTCCTTCCGGGATTGCCCTTTTAGTAACTATACTTTTTGTGATCTTCTTTAAAGAAGAGGAAGTAACCAAAGAAAAGGTGCTGGAAAAAGCTGCTTAAGATGGGAGAGACAAGAAGAGGCGCAATAAAATCTATGCTGGCAGGCTCTGTTGCGTTCGCTGCTGCAGGCCTTATGCCTGCCTGTGCAGAAACAAAGCCTAAACAGTTTGCCATGAAAAACAACATCAACCATTCTGTTTGTCGCTGGACCTACGGAGAGCTGTCGCTGGAAGCGCTATGCACCACGGTGAAAGACATTGGTTTTGCAGCCATTGATCTGGTAGGGCCACAAGAATGGAACGTGCTGAAGAAGCACGGGATTGATTCCTCTATGTGTAACGGGGCGGAAATAAGCCTGGAAGATGGATGGAACAATAAAAATAATCATGCAACGCTTATTAATAATTACACCAGGCATATTGAGCTGGTCGCTGGCGCAGGGTATAAGAACCTGATCTGTTTTAGTGGCAACCGGCGGGGCATGAGTGAAGAAGAAGGCCTGAACAATTGCGTGGAGGGCCTGCAGCAGATCATGCCGCTGGCAGAAAAGGCTGGGGTGGTCCTGCAGATGGAGCTATTCAATAGCAAGGTAAACCATCCTGACTATATGGCTGACAGCACTGCCTGGTCTGTGGAATTGTGTAAACGCTTAGGATCCGAAAATTTTAAGTTGCTGTACGACATCTATCATATGCAGATCATGGAGGGAGATCTTATCTCAACCATTCAGCAACACCATCAGTACTTTGGTCATTATCACACGGCCGGCGTACCGGGCAGGCATGAAATAGATGAGTCGCAGGAGATCTTTTACCCTGCCGTTATGCGGGCTATTGTAGCCACGGGTTATAAAGGTTATGTAGCCCAGGAGTTTATGCCTGTGCAGGAAGATAAAATTGCTTCCCTGCGCAGGGCCATCGAGATCTGCGATGTATAAAAACCTGGTAAGGATTTAGAAATACTAAAACAAATAATACGAGTAGCGATAGTATAAGAATATGGCAGAGCAAGTGTACGATGCAATCGTAGTAGGCTCCGGAATTAGCGGGGGCTGGGCTGCAAAAGAGTTGACCGAAAGAGGTATGAAAGTACTTTTATTGGAGCGGGGACGAAACATAGAACACATAAAAGATTATGTAAATGCCAGAAAACATCCTTGGGATGTTCCACACAGAGGCATGAATACCCAGGCCATGATTCAGGCACACCCGGTGCTCAAGCGCGATTATGTGCTCAACGAACTAAACCCTGATTTCTGGGTAGACGAAGCTGATGCGCCTTATGTAGAAGATAAACCTTTTGACTGGTACCGTGGCTATCATGTAGGTGGCCGCTCTCTTATGTGGGGCCGCCAGAGTTACCGGCTGGCAGATCTTGATTTTGAAGCAAACGCAAAACAAGGCATAGCCGTAGACTGGCCCATCCGGTATAAAGACCTGGCGCCCTGGTACGACTATGTAGAGAAATTTGCCGGCATCAGCGGCAACCGCGATGGCATACCACATTTGCCAGACGGTCAGTTTCAGCCGCCCATGGAAATGAACTGCGTGGAGAAAGATGTGGCGGCCCGCATCAAAGAACACTATAAAGGCGAGCGGCACTTTATTATGGGCCGTACGGCTAATTTAACTGCACCACTGCAGGAACGTTACGAGTGCCAGTACCGCAGCAAGTGCTGGCTGGGCTGCCCCTTCGGTGCCTACTTCAGTACGCAATCGTCTACTCTGCCTGCGGCCATGCGCACAGGCAACCTTACGCTGCGGCCTTTCTCTATCGTAACCCGTGTGCTATACGATAAGGATGCAAAAAAAGCAACGGGCGTAGAGATATTGGATGCCATGAGCAACCAGACGGTGGAATATAAGTCTAAAGTTGTATTCCTGTGTGCTTCTTCCTTCAACTCTACCTGGGTGCTGATGAACTCTGCCACGGATGTTTGGCCCGATGGCCTCGGCAGCAGCTCCGGTGAACTGGGCCATAACGTCATGGATCACCACTTCCGGGCAGGTGCTTCCGGAATTGCCGAAGGCTATGAAGACAAATACTATTATGGACGCCGTCCTACTGGTATTTACGTCCCTCGTTTCCGCAATCTCAATGGTGAACAGCGCGATTACATCAGAGGTTTTGGCTACCAGGGCGGTGCCAACAGAAGCAACTGGAAACGCGATGTTGCCGAGCTGGGCATTGGTGCAGACCTGAAGGAAGCTCTTACAGAACCAGGCCAGTGGAGCATTGGCCTCACCGGCTTTGGCGAAATTTTACCTTACCACGAAAACAGAATTTACCTGAATAAGGAAGTGAAAGACAAGTGGGGACTGCCTGTGCTTGCCATGAACTGCGAAATAAAAGACAACGAGCTGAAGATGCGGAAAGACATGATGAATGACGCCGCAGAAATGCTCACTGCCGCAGGAATGAAGCATGTAAATACCTGGGACAATGGCTATACCATTGGCATGGGTATCCATGAAATGGGCACGGCCCGGATGGGCAGGGATCCTAAATCATCGGTGCTCAATGAGTTTAACCAGGTGTGGGATGCCAAGAATGTATATGTGACTGATGGTGCTGCCATGACTTCCGCGGCCGCTCAGAACCCATCACTTACCTATATGGCCCTTACTGCCAGAGCAGCCGAGCATGCTGCCAGAGAACTTAAAAAAGGAAACGTTTAATCCAACCTAAAACTTTAATACCCAACCTTATGAACAGAAGAGAGGCGTTAAGGGCAGTAAGCTTTATTATGGGCGGTGCCGTAATAGGAGCAGAGCTTTTTTTAACGGGTTGCGATACCAAAAGAGACGAAAAGCAGGTTAACAAGCTGTTTAACGAATCGGATGTGGCCCTGCTGGACGAAGTAGGAGAGACCATTATACCGGAAACAGATACACCGGGCGCCAAAGCAGTTGGCATAGGTGCTTTTATCTCCATGATGGTGTTGGATACTTATCCGGAAAAAGATCAAAAGGTATTTCAGGAGGGGCTGGAAAAACTCCGTACAGGCTTTGAAACGGAATTTGATCATTCTTTTATGGAAGCCAAACCTGAAGAGCGTAAGCAGTACCTCAATAAATTAAACCAGGAGTTAACTGTGGCGCAAAAAGAAGATGAGCCCGCTCATTACTTCCGGATGATGAAGGAGCTTACCCTACTGGGATATTTTTCTTCCGAGATAGGCTCTACCCAGGCGCTGCGATACATAGAGACCCCAGGTCGTTACGATGCCTGTATTCCATATAAAGAAGGCGATCGGGCCTGGGCCATATAAGCAGCTATTCAATTCAATTAAACTTTAAAACTTTAGCTTTTACAACAGCATATGCCAAATAATAGAAGAGAATTTTTAAGACTCAGTGCCTTGTTTGCTTCAGGCCTGATGTTGCCCATTTATGGATGCGATTCCGGAACAGGACGCCAGGCTCAACAGGCTGGAGATACCACCGCCACTGCCAAAACCACCACAAATACTGGAACTGGAACTGCCATTGAGCAATTTGGCATACAGCTCTGGACAGTGAAAGAGGATATGAAGAAAGATCCAAAGGAAACCCTTAGGCAGCTGGCATCCTACGGCTATAAACAAATCGAAAGCTTTGAAGGAGACATGGGTATTTTCTGGGGCATGTCAAACAAGGAGTTCAAGCAGTTTGTAGATGACCTTGGTATGCGTATTGTTTCCACGCATGCCAATGTTAAAGAAAACCTGGAAGCCAAAGCAGCCCAGGCTGCCGAAATAGGCATGCAATACGTGATCGATCCTTATGAAGGAGCCCAGAAAAGTCTGGACGATTTTAAACGCATGGCAGAACGGTTCAACCAGTATGGCGAAATTTGTAAGAAAAACGGGCTGCGCTTTGCCTATCATAACCATGACTATACCTTCCAGGAATTAGAAGGAGTAATTCCGCAGGATCTCCTGCTGGAGCAAACGGACAAGGATCTGGTAGACTTTGAATTGGATATGTATTGGCTGGTGGCTGGCGGCGGAGCCGGAGGGATAGAAGAACATTTGCAAAAACACTCCGGCAGATACAAACTGGGCCATGTGAAGGACAGAATAAAAGACGCCGCAGCAGATAACAAAGAAGCTTCCACAATTTTAGGTACCGGCTCGATCGACTATGCACGCGTACTGAAGACGGCCAAGGCCAATGGCATGGAATACTTTATTGTAGAGCAGGAACGCTTTGACAATACAACACCCATGGAAAGCAGCAAGCAAAATGCGGCCTACATGCAGGGTCTGAGGGTTTGAGCCGTGTGATCATGCAAAGCATCATTTATTGCTGCTTTACATAGCTGAAATCATGATGTACAGCATGCATATTTTATCCATGCTCTTAAACATGGTTAAGGATGGATCTTGTACCTCAATTACAAAGCCGGTTGTTAAAGCCGGCTTTTTTATGCGTTTTATTTTCTAAAGATCAAGAGGCAGCCTGTGTGGGGAATTTCTACAACACCAGTTTTAATGAACCGAAAGAATCTTTTCCCTTACCTGGGCATGTCGCTCAGGACTTTTTAATTTTTCAGGCTATTCCAGAATTTTTTAGATCTGCCTGATTTCCAGTTGCTTGTGCTGGATGGTTCTTGTTTTAGGTAAAAACGGCTTTAAGGCACTACTCAGTTTTTAGAGGGCCTCTTTCTCTACCCAAAGCAGCTTTGCCAGCCAACCAAACAGCTTTCTGTAGAAACAGGTATTTTCTTACATTGTGGCATGCTTCGTGCACAACGGGCGTTAAAGAAATAGCATGCAAAAAGCCTAAATTTGGGCATATTGATGTGCGGTAAAGGATAGAAATGTTGGGGACTGCTTCCGTAAATAATAGCATAAATTATAAGCCAAAACAAATACTGCTGGTCGAGGATAACAGGGTTAGCCGTTTGGTGACTGAGCGTTTGCTCAAGCGCTGGGGCTATGCAGTTAGTTTAGCCACCAATGGGCTGGAAGGACTTAAAATGGCCGCCCTTAATGTATTCGATCTGGTGCTCATGAACATGAGTATGCCCAGCCTTAGTGGCAGAGAAGCCTCTGTGCTCATCAGACGGTTGGGAACACATTACCAGGCAGTTCCCATTATTGCATTATCTGCAAACATGGTGCAATTACGACAACCGCAGGAACCCTTTACCGATTTTCTAAGCATTCCTTATATGCCGGAGCAGCTTAAGAACCTGCTGCAATATTATCTGGCACAGGCTGAGAGAACAAGTGAAAGACCCCGTATTCGTGCACGCTTAGAGGATTTAAGCGGACAGGATGCTGTTTATAAGAAACAGCTGGTCAGCCTTTTTGCTAAAAACTGCCAGGAACTGCTGGAAGACCTGCACAATGGGAATTTAGAAGATGCACTTTATCTGGAGCAGGTACGACATAAACATCGGGGCAGCTTACGTTTGCTGGAGCTGTATTCTTTGGAAGCAGCGCTGGATAATATGCAGGAAATGCTGGAACAAAAGCCGCTTAACCCTGCTTTACTGATGCAACGCAAACTTGCGGTTGCCCAACAGGCTGCAGCTGTACTTGACGAGCTAAATCTGTTACCCGTCTGATAGTGAAGGGATTTTTATTTTAGCCTTTGTTATAGAAACAACCTACCTTATTTGGTGAAGAGGCCATAAGCTGCTATACTCGCTTCATGAAAAAGCTTTTACTTCTGCCATTCCTCATGCTGGGCTTTGTGGGTTGTCAGTCACCACAGTCAGAATCGGCCAATACTATAGAAAACGCTGCACCTGCACAGGAGATGCAGGCGGGTGTTTACGGACAAGCCATTGGCACTCCTGCCGAGGCTAAGCCCGCTGCCGAAGTGCCCATATTGTTACAGCAACAAGATTCGGTTTACTTAACCCTTAGTGGTAAAGCCCTGACGAGCTGCGCCAAAAAAGGATGCTGGATGACGGTTGCCCTGAGCAATGGGGAAGATATGCGGGTAACCTTTAAAGATTATGGTTTTTTTGTGCCCAAGGATCTCAATGGGGAAGCGGTAGTGATGGAAGGTATGTTGAAAAAAGAAGTGAGCAGTGTGGAAGAGCAGCGCCACTATGCAGAGGATGCCGGTAAAACAGCTGCAGAAGTTGCCGCAATCCAGCAGCCCGATACCCTCTATACTTTTGAGGCCGTGGGCGTGCTTATTTATCCAAACAACTAACATTTAATGTTTTGGTCGATAGGGTAGGTAGGGCTGACTTGTGCTTTATCCCCTGTGAAACACAGTGTTAGTAGCAATCTGCATTGCTTAATTGAGATGACGGCTTTTATAGGGTGATTTGTAATGCACCATTTGCCTGAGCTGATTTCCGCACAAGGCTCCCATTCCTCCGGCGATGGCGCCAATAAGGCTGGTCGCCAAAATAATAACAGCCGGGCTGTTGACCCCAAAAACCTTTGCCACCCGCTCTGTTAGTATAAAATCCGCCTGTAAGCTATAGGTGATTGAACACATGAGCCAAAGCAAACCGATGGCTAAAAAACCACTCAGGAAAGCATTCGTACTCTTTGTCGGGATTAAGGCAGCAACGAAGGCGGCGCAGATTACCACAGACCACCAGGGAAAAACCTGCTCTGCCAGAAAGCTGATAAGCGCGATCAGAACAATTTTGATGATTAGGTTCATATGGGTTTAGTACCAGTTTGAATTATTGTTTTAAAGAGTTACTGCTAAATTTTTCCCCTGAGTGCCCGGTGCCATTTTGGCATTAGCTGACCAAGCTGGTGGGTATCCCATAACCTACTCTTCTTCCGGGGTAAATGTGTGGGTTAGCAGAATTTTATCGGTATATGGGGTACTCTGTGTCATAAAATATAGCTTATTGTATTTACCTGTGCGCCAGCTTTCTATATAGTTATCATAATAAGGACTCCCCGGGTTACCGGATTGTCCGCCAGGGTAAATACCCCAGGCCTGAATGGGCTCACCTAATTCAACCACCATTCGCCAGGAAGCACCATGGCGTCCGCTATTTGCATTAACAATGCCACTGGCTCCGTTTATCTGCATTTCTGTATGGCTCAGCGCATCCTGGCTGGTGAGATGCCTGATACTGCTATTTTTATAACTGCCCCAGCTAGCTTTCTTTTCATTTGCCTGCTCCCAGGTTTCAAGGTCTGCAACGGTTTGCCGGAACGAAAGCAGCAGGAGGTTTTGCAGGTTTTCTTTCTCAGGTGTGGTAGCAATATCCATGAGCGGGTGTTGTGGGTGCTCCTTTAGAAAATAAGCAGTGGCAGCATTGGAGGGGGGGATAACGGCCACATCTACAGAATCTAATTCATCAAAGACCAGCTTCTGCAGGTTGTTCCACCACACATGGTAAACGGCTGGTGCCTGCTGCTTGGCTTCAGCTTCATAATTCCATTCCTGCAGGAGTTGTAGCCTTTGCCTTTCGTTGGGCTTTAAGAGATTTGCATTTAATCTCCCTAGCATCCAGGGCAGGGTTTCTGCCGCCCGCAGGTGGTAGTTATCATTTTGTAATTGCATCATGTCCTGTACGGTGGCACCATTCATTTTCGAGAGTACCTGGTTGATGCGGCGGTTTCTGTAGTGTTCGTACGTTTGGTCATAGACATAGTAGGGGTAGGTGCTGTCCACAGGTATCTGGTTGGCAGAACTTACAAATCCTCTTTCCGGATTGATGACAAAAGCGTTTTGTTCTGCCGGTATAAAAGCTTTCCACTCATGTTCACGCTTGCTGCCATCTAACAGAAAGCGGCCCTGTCCTTTCCACTTGGCCGGATACTGTCCCTGCACTTTCATGGCAATGGTCCCGGCCACAGAAGCAAATACAAAGTTTTGCCCCGGAGATTTATAGTGGGAAAGGGCTGCTAAATAGTCGTCTACATTTTTGGCTTTGTTCAGCATCAGGAAAGCCTTAAGGCTGTTACCCGGATGATGGGCAACCCAGCGCATGGCATAGTTCTGTGCCTCTTGCTGCTTTGGAAAATTACGGTCATAGACCACAGGCCCGTGATGTGTAACCACGATCGTATCCAGAAAAGGAAGACTGGATTCCCATAACCAGTTTTTCCTTAGCTTAAACTGTTCTACCTGCTTGTTTGCCTCTCGCCACTGACCGTTAAATGCATACTGGTTACGATTTTCTTCCCTGAACTGAATCTGGTACCAGTCTCTTACATCCCGGGCTGCATTGGTCACGCCCCATGAGATGCTGTCGTTAAAACCAATGATGATACCGGGGGCGCCAGGTAACGTAACGCCATAAACGTTCTGATCCGGGCCGGTAAGTTGTATGCCGTACCAGATAGAGGGTAGGTTGAGCGAAAGGTGCGGATCGTTGCACAAGATGGGATTGCCGCTTTTGGTTTTGCTGCCACTCAGGGCCCAGTTGTTGCTGCCGTTGGCAGGGTTTGGTTTGGCAATGGTATCTGCTATGGCAATATCCGGGTAGTCAGCAGGCGGGGCCGCCACCGTTGTGGCATTGAAATCCCAAGGTGTGCCGGCAGGAATAACAGGATCTTCATCCTGTAAACGCTCGGGGTAAAGCAGGTTGAAATTCTCCTGCCCCAGCAGCCTCAGCAGGTTGGTATTCTCAAGATCTACCTCGTACCCGGAAAGATCCTCGGCCATGTACATCAGCAGTAAAGCAGATTTATAGGGCGTCCAGGCTTCGGGTTTATAATTCAGTAATTTATATTCAAAGGGCAGCAGCGTATAATCCAGCGAGCTGATGTGTGCGTTCACGCCATCTGCGTAGGCCTGAACAGCTTCGGCAGAGGCAGCATCATGCAGCATCCCCTCCAAAGCGGCCTCGGCGCCTGCGGGTAAGCCTTTGCGCCGGGTAAGGCGGTCCGTTTCCAGCATGCTTTCACCAAATATTTCGGTGAGGCGTCCTGCTGCAAAATGGGTTTGAACTTCCATCTGCCATAACCTGTCGCGGGCTGTCACAAAGCCCTGTAAGAAGTACAGATCATAATTATTGGTTGCCCTGATGTGGGGCACCATCGCAGCATCGTAATAAACAGTTGCTGTCTGCTTCAGGCCGGGCAGCACAAGATCTACAGAATCTGTAGCCCTCTGCAGAGCGGCACCGTTTTGATAAAAGCCATTGATCGGGTCCAGGAAGCGACCCAGGGGAGGTATTTGCCCCATACGGCTGTCTAAGGCAATCACCAGAAGTATGGTGCTAAGGAAGGTGAGCAGGAGCTTCATAAGAAAGGTGATGATGTGTTTCGCTATAACAGCAGTTGTGTTAAAGTTAAGATAGCCTGAGGAAAAACAAAAAGATGTTATTTTTCTAATAAATGATAGAAAAGGCTTAAGCCGTTTTAGTTACGGCTTAAGCTCTGTATTTTTGCACAAAAAAACAGCTAGCACCTTTCCCCGTTAGCTTATATAATCGATTAATCGAATGGTAGAAAATCATCAGGAGTTAGAACATAGATTAAAGCTCAGAACAATACGTCTCTCAGATTACGACGAAATAAAGGAAATCATGAACATGGTCTACGCCAAAGTAGGTGGCGCCTGGACCAAGAAAGAACTCACCAACCTGCTAAAGGTCTTTCGCGAAGGCCAGATTTGTATCGAAGACCGCGGTAAGCTTGTAGCAGCAGCCTTATCCATTATTGTAGACTATTCCGATTTTGGCGATCAGCATACCTACGATCAGATTACCAACTACGGTAAATTTGATACGCACGATTCTGAAGGCGACACCCTTTATGGCACCGATGTGTTTGTGCATCCCGACTACCGGGGCATGCGCCTGGGCCGCCGCCTGTATGATGCCCGCAAGGAACTCTGCGAAAACCTGAACCTGCGTGCCATCATTGCCGGGGGTCGTATTCCGGGCTATGCTAATTATCATAAAAAACTCACGCCCAAGCAATACATCGAAAAAGTACGCAAAAAGGAAATCTACGACCCTGTACTCAGCTTTCAGCTGGCCAATGATTTCCACGTGCGTAAAGTAATGACCCGCTATATGCC
>JASLAE010000406.1 GCA_030147305.1 Cesiribacter sp. | reverse complement strand
CTGGATTTTAAAAATACAGTTATTGTCGTATCGCACGACAGGCACTTCCTGGATACTGTTTGTACTCATATTGTAGACATAGACTTTAGTGCAGTAAAACTGTTTACCGGTAATTATTCTTTCTGGTACCAATCCAGCCAGCTTGCCTTAGCCCAGCGCTCTACAGCCAATAAGAAAGCTGAGGAAAAGAAGAAGGAACTGCTGGAGTTTATTGCACGTTTTAGTGCAAATGCCTCTAAATCCAAGCAGGCAACAAGCCGTAAAAAGCTGCTGGATAAAATCAATGTTGATGATATTCAACCCTCTAATCGCAGGTATCCCGCTATTATTTTTCATCAAAACAGAACTGCCGGAGACCAGATTTTGCAGGTTGACCGGCTTACCAAAACGGTTGATGGCAAGACGCTTTTCAAGAATTTAGACTTCTTTGTTAACAAGGGTGATAAAATTGCGGTCATCAGCAAAGACAGTTTAGCCACTACCATGCTGTTTCAAATACTCATGGGAGAAGCGCAGGCAACCAGTGGTGAGTTTAAGTTTGGACAAACGATCACAACCGCTTATTTGCCAAACGAAAACGAAAAATACTTTAACACAAACCAAAACCTGATTGACTGGCTGCGACAGTATTCTCCGGGAGAAACCGATGATGTATATATCCGTGGTTTTTTGGGGAAGATGCTTTTCAGTGGTGAAGATTCCTTTAAGAAAGCCAATGTGCTTTCTGGTGGAGAAAAGGTGCGCTGCATGGTTTCCCGTATGATGTTGCAGGGTGCCAACCTGCTGATTCTGGACGAACCAACCAACCACCTCGACCTCGAATCCATCACTGCCTTTAACAATGCCCTGAAGGATTTTCCTGGTACTGTTTTGTTTACATCCCATGACCATGAATTTACGCAAACAGTGGCTAATCGTATCATAGAGCTAACACCAAGTGGCTATATCGATAAAATGACCACTTATGATGATTATATTTCTGATGGAGCGCTGGAAGCTCAGCGTGAAAAAATGTATGCATAAGCTGCTATAGTGCTTAAACCAAAAGAGCTGAGGGATTTGATTCTCTCAGCTCTTTTTTTATGATGTCTATATATTATAAGATGGGAAGCTGCATGCAAAAAGTTGTTCCCACACCTGTTTGTGTATCTATGCGTATGGTACCCCCACTGTTTTCTACTATTCTTTTTACCAGATACAATCCAATACCGGTGCCTTCCACATGGGTATGGTAACGGCTAAACATGGTAAAGATCTTTGATAGATAAGATTGATCTATGCCAAGTCCATTGTCTTCAATGTCTAATAATACATGCTGACCATTCTTTTTACAATGCACTTTAATGAGGGGCGTTCTATCCGGGGAGCGGTATTTAATTGCATTTGTCAGCAGATTGTGTAAAATGCTTTGCATTCCCGGTTGTGAAAACCTGACCTCTTCCTGCTGTAACTCCAGTAATACCACAGCCTTGGTTTCCTGCACCATATCATTGATGCTGAAAAGCACATCATTCAGGAGTGAACGCGTATCAATGGTTTCAATTTCCTCTTCCAGATTTTTATTGGTTCTTGCAACCTCAGTTAGGGCCTGAATGGTGTCTTTAAACTTTTTAATGGATTGCTGAATTCTTGGCAGGATCTCCTGCATGCGTTCAGGTTTGTTCTTTGACAAAGCACTTGAGAGGGCAAAAACCAATCCTTCTATGTTTAACACTGGTGCTTTTAAGTCATGGGAGGCTGTGTACACAAAGTTGTCAAGATCATTATTAATCTTCACCAGCTCTTCGTTTTTAAGATTAATGGTTTCGAACAGCCGTGAATTATCAATGGCAATAGCTGCCTGTGCGGCGATTCCTTTTACAATTTCTTCGCTATTTTCAGTAAAGATGGCGCGCTCCGGGTGGCCAAAAAACAGCCCCCCCAACACCTCACCGCTTCTTGAGATCACTGGAATTGCCATATAACTTTTTATTGGCAGATGCCCTTCTGGTATCCCTTTGTGTGGTGCGTTTTTACCGTATCGCTTGTCTGCTGTAATATCATCCGAACGCACGATGGTTTGTCCATGCAGTGTAGGTGAAAAAATTTGAGTTGCCCTGGGCATGGGGAAATGCGAAAATGCCTCAGGATCAGCGCCCGATATGGCATACAACATCAGCGCTTCTCCTTTTCTATTATAAGTATTATAAAAGAAGGCACCAAAGGCTGCGTTGGTTAGTTCCGTACATGAGTCGGTGACCAGTTGAATCAGCTTTTTTAATTCCAACTCTGCCGAAAGATTTTTGCCTACATTATTCAGGGTCTGAAGATTCTTGTTTTTGAGGCGAAGTTCATTTTCTGCCTGTTTCTCCGGACCTATGTTTCGCACTTCCAGCAGATTGGCAATAATTCGATTTCCTTCATAAATCGGTTGTGTATTAAGACTTACCTGCACCGGTCTGCCATCCTTATGAAAAAACACTGTTTCCAGATTGTGAATCGATTTTTTACTGGCATGCGCACTGCTAATGGGACATTCCTCAGCAGGGAAAGGGCTGCCATCTTCTCTTTTATAATGCGCCAGCTGATGAAAGCTCTTTTTTTCAAAGTCTTCCTGCGAATAGCCTAATAGCTGCACTGTGGCCGGATTAAAGAAAGTGCAGTAATCTTTTTTGTCTAATATGATTAAGGCAGCAGAAGCATTATCTGTAATAAGCCTTCTGAGGTAAACAGACTG
>JASLAE010000357.1 GCA_030147305.1 Cesiribacter sp. | reverse complement strand
CCAGGTGCTGTTATTCAACTGGTGGCGCAGCAACAGGGTACCGTAAGCGATAGTCTGGGTTTTTATTCCCTGAGATTGCCGGCCGGTGATTCGTTGTTGCTGCGGGTTAGTTATGTAGGCTACAGCAAACGGGAGCTGCTTATTTTTCTGATGCCGGGAGAGGAGCGAACAATAAACTTTGAGCTTGATACGCGAACGGATGAATTGAAAACGGTAGAAGTTGTTTCTTCTGCAGAGGAGCCCGACCGGGACGTAGCTGGTTTAACCAAGCTTAAACCAGAAGACCTGATACACCTGCCCACAGCTTTTGGCGACTTCACCGATGTTTTACAGACCCTGCCAGGGGTAACCAGTAATAACGAGCTCAGCACAGCATATTCTGTTCGGGGTGGTAATTTCGATGAAAACCTGGTTTACGTCAATGGTATTCCTATTTACCGTCCCTTTTTAACACGTTCGGGGCAGCAGGAGGGGTTGAGTTTTGTGAACCCTCAGATGATTTCATCCATCCGGTTTTCAGCGGGTGGCTGGCAACCTAAATGGGGCGATAAGCTTAGTTCCGTATTAGATATCACCTATAAAGAACCAGATTCAATTTCAGCTTCCATCACAGCCAGTTTGCTGGGGGGGTCAATTGAAACAGAAGGTATTACCAGGAATGGTAAATTAAGTTGGGTAGCTTCTGCTCGCCACAAAAGTTCCAGGTATTTACTCGGTACCCTCGATACACAAGGGGAGTATCTGCCCAGATTTTCCGATGTTCAGGCTTTTTTGACCTATCGCCTCAACCCCATTCATAGTTTTAACCTGCTCCTGAGCTATGCCCGAAATCGCTATGAGGTGGTGCCTCAGACCAGGGAAACCAATTTTGGCACCATACAGCAGGCATTTCGCCTTACCGTGGGTTTTGAAGGGCAGGAACTGCTGCGCTACGACACCTGGCAAAATGCCGTAAAATGGACTGCTAACTGGAATAAAAAGCTGCAGACTGACTGGATCCTCTCCTGGTTACACACACAGGAGCGAGAGTATGCAGAAGTAGAAGGAGCCTATTTCCTTTGCGATGTTGATAAAAACACCAGCTCTTCCACATTCGATCAGTGTATTACAATCAGGGGGTTTGGTTCTAACTATCTTAACATCCGGAACCGGCTGGAGGCACAGGTATACAATTTGCAGAACAGAAGTACCTGGCAGTGGAACGAGCAGAACAACCTGGAATGGGGACTTCAATTTGCTATGGAGGCTATGCAGGATCAGCTGCAGGAATGGGAATTCATAGATTCTGCAGGGTATGTACAAATTAGGGAAAGCCGGCAGATCGACAATGCCTTGAACCTCAACAGCAGGCGATTGGAAGGTTACCTGCAAAACAGTACGACCTGGGGTGGCGACCACCACACTGTTACTTATGGCATCCGTACGCATTACTGGAATGTAAACCGGCAGTGGTTATGGAGTCCGCGCCTGCAGTACGCGTACAGACCTGCCTGGATCACAGATGTAGTCTTTAAAGCCGCAGCAGGTGTATACCACCAGCCCCCGCTTTACCGGGAGCTGCGTACCTACAATGGAACCGTTAATTTAGATGTACTGGCACAATCAGCATTCCATCTGCTGGCAGGTGCCGATATCAATTTCAGGATGTGGGACCGGGTATTTAATGTAACAGGAGAGGGCTTTTATAAACAGTTCTGGAATGTAAATGCCTACGATGTAGAAAACGTACGAATCCGTTATTTTGCTAATAATGAAGCAAAGGCCTGGGCTTCAGGTGCTGATTTCAGAATAAATGGAGAATTCATCCCCGGCGCAGAATCCTGGTTCAGTATCGGCATTTTAAATACCAAAGAGGATATTGCCGGAGATAATCAGGGTTATATCAGGCGCCCAACTGACCAACGCGTTAACATAGGTATTTTCTTTCAGGACCATATCCCTAATGATCCAAGCCTGAGAGCTTATTTAAGACTGCTATATGGTAGTGGATTACCCTTTGGTCCTCCGGATCGCATTGATTACCGGAATACCTTTACGGCACCTTCATACCAACGGGTAGACGTAGGCATCTCGAAAATAATAAGTTTTCGGCGCCCTGACCTCGCCTTTAGAAGTTTATGGGTAGGCCTGGAGATCCTGAACCTGCTTTCTAATAACAACGTGATCAGTTACTCATGGATCAGGGATTATGGTGGTACACAATATGCTGTACCCAATACCCTAACCAGCAGGTTTTTCAATGTAAAACTGGTGGCGCAGTTCAACAAAAAAAAGCTGCTCTAAATGAGCAGCTTTGCATAAAAACTTACCTCGTCTAATATTAAAATCTTAGCATCGCTGTAACTTTATTGTCGTGCTGATTTCCGGGCAATTCACCATTTTGAACTACAAAGGCATTGCCACCTTTTAGTATTGTTTCAACGGCCGCACGGGTAACAAGGCAATCATCGCCATACTGGAAATTATCATGTACTTCTACCTCTTGGGTATTCTCATTGAATCTGCCCCACTGGTGCATGCCCTTGGCAACAAATAATGTATCAACACGGCCATTGACGGCCGCAGGAACTATCTGGTTGATGTCATATGAAGTTCTTCCTGATCCCTGCCAGTCCCCATAAGCTTCCCGGTTGCGCTCTTTTTCCTTCATGAAATAAGGCTCAACAATCTCCCAGCTCTTGGCGTGCAGGTCTTTGGCCTTGAGCCCATCGGGATTGCCCATAATTCCTTTAGCAACCACGTTAAGTCCGTGTGCAGCTTCTTTGAAAATAGGATGTAAATAATCTACACCGGCCACTACAATGGGCGTTCTGTTGGTAAGCACAATTTTTTTAAGGCCTACAACAACATTGCGGAAATACTCTTCTACCAGGTCTTTCTTAGTTGGTCGCAGTTCACCCTGCCCATTTCTGTTTTGTGGGTTTGGTACCAGACCGCCCTGGTTCTCAAGCGACTTTTCAAATTCGTAGTATTTTTCTACTTCCTTCATGCCCTGCTGTACGCGGTCACTTATATCCAGTTCATTTACATAATAATGGGTTGCTTCCAGCAGACGAACTTTCTCCAGGCTCAGGGCAAGAATATAATAAATGCCATCACCGCTCATAAGGGGCACGAGTTGCAGCAGGTGAAAGCTGTTGGTTACACAGGTAAATTCTTCTAAAGCACAGGGCAGCCGGTGATAACTAAAATGGTCTTTTGACAGGAATACAGCAAGCCCTTCCAGTTGATGGTGCCAAAAGTTATTATCATCATGTAATTGCTGGGCAGGTTGCAGGAATTCTTTTGCCTGTGCTTCGGTCATGCCCAACTCCTGAAGGGTATGCTTTACTTTTTGTAATTTATTTTTAAATAACAGGGCATCTTTACCACTGGTTACCGCTTCTCCGGCCCTATGGGTTGGCACATAAATAGTTACACAGTAATCACCCCGTATGTTGGCGAGTGTTTCAAACTCCTTTTCAGTGATTAATTTCATATATCAATATAGTTTAAGTACACAAACTCATTTTTATTTTAACCCAATACCCATAGGGATGTTTTGCCAGGCTTGCTGAATGGTATATTTTATGTAGATAATACAGGAAAGCCTACATAATGATTGTTGCGTAATTGTGCTTTTATTATTTTTGTTGGATGCATATAATGCCAGCGCCTATGCGTTATACAATATAGGCTTTGATGAAGGCTAAAGCATAAAATGGATTTATGCATTTCCCACAGATCCTCATACAGGCTCATGAAAATTAAAAAGGCGCTGTTCATTTGGCTGGCTTGCATACTGATCTTATTTATATTACCCACCTGCAAACTGCTAGCGCAGGAGGATCGGCAGATGCAGGAAAAATCTCCGGATTCAGAACTTGTCCATACAGACGACATCAGAAGAAGCCCTTTCCGTACCTTTCTTAGCAAAATCACCCTGGGCGTTAATGCTGGATATGGGCTGAATTACTATCAGCAAAAGGTCCCACATACGGTTATGCGCCAGGGAGACACGCATTATTTATCGCCTAATGGTGGCACAACCTGGTTTTCAGGCTGGCTGGGCAATGCACAGTTCAATCCACTGGCCAATAATGGCACTGCAGATGGAGTTGTTTCCGGAGATACCACAGATCTTAAAATGCGCGGTTTTGGGCACAGCCTGCCTCTGGGTCTGGATCTGCATGTTGTGCTGATGGATAGATTCCGGGTTGGTGGAGGGCTGGGCATAGAGATGTTTAGCATCAGGCCCCTGGCTTTCAAGAATGATGGGGGACAGTTGCTGGAATATAGGACCGGAATAAAGTCCGCACTGGCCTGGCGTTACTATGGCATGCTGGGTACGCGCGTAATCCGATGGAGCAACTGGGATTATAATGTAGATGTACGGTTAGGTAAAAAGAACTTTTTAGGTCAGAATTTTCAGAAAGCAAACGAAGGCGCTTTTTTTAACATTGGCTTCATGATGGAGCGGCATTTTTCGGAGTATTTTCGGTTTACCCTTCGCCCATCACTCGAATGGTTTTCTTTCGGTTCTGGTCTGGAAGCTGTTGGTGTTCAAAGCGAACTGGAAGAACTAAAGACCAGCAGTCCGGCGTTATACATACAGGCTGGTATCAGCATTAATTATCCACGTTTGCCCCGATGTCGCATGAATGCCTGCCATATACAATTGGAGCATGTGCATGGCGGCAAAGAATTTAGAGGAC
>JASLAE010000289.1 GCA_030147305.1 Cesiribacter sp. | reverse complement strand
TGGTCAGCGCTTAAAGAGCAAATTTCATAAATACTCACAAATTGCGCTCCATAGCGGCATTAGCGGGGCCGAGGCGGCAGCAAAAATGCTGCGCGACAATGGCATTACCGACGTACGGATTGTATCGGTTGGTGGTCGGCTGAGTGACCACTATAACCCGGCAGATAAAACCGTAAACTTAAGCCAGGAAGTGTACCAGGGACGCAGTGCTGCCGCAGTAGCGGTGGCATCGCACGAGGTTGGCCACGCCGTACAACATGCAAAAGCTTACGGTATGCTAAAATTCAGGTCTGCCATGGTGCCGGTATTGTCGGTTTCATCTAATTACCTTTCCTGGATTATCCTGATTGGTATCTTTATGATGAATACCACGCCCCTGCCGCTGATGCTGGGCATAGGCTTATTTGCCCTAACCACCCTGTTTGCCTTTGTTACCCTTCCGGTAGAATTTGATGCCAGCCGCAGGGCACTTGCCTGGCTGAGCACCACCGGCATGGTAGACAGACAAGAGCAGGCTATGGCCAAAGATGCGCTTAAATGGGCAGCTATGACATACGTGGTAGCGGCACTGGCCTCATTGGCGCAATTGCTTTACCTGGTCATGATTATGCTGGGTGGTAGAAGAGACTAATCAAAGAACTGTAAAAAGCCGGCGGTTGCCGGCTTTTTTATTTTCAGGTTTATGCTTCATGCATAACATCTGGGCCGAGCAGGCAAAAAAGATTTTTTGCCGTATATTCGCGCCATGCAAACGTTTTCTAGCAGACTAACCATAACAACTATATGATTTTTGAACTAACCGAAGAGCAAAAAGCTGTACGTGATGCTGCGCGTGATTTTGCTCAGACAGAGCTCCTCCCCGGCGTTGTAGAACGCGATGACGATCAGAAATTTCCGGCTGAACAGGTTCGTAAAATGGGCGAGCTCGGCTTTTTAGGAATGATGGTAGACCCAAAATACAATGGCAGTGGTTTAGATACAATTTCTTACGTGCTGGCCATGGAAGAAATCTCTAAAATAGATGCTTCTGCTTCAGTGTGCATGTCGGTAAACAATTCGCTGGTATGCTGGGGTCTTGAGAAATATGGCAGCGAAGAACAAAAACAAAAATACCTGACCAAGCTGGCAACTGGTGAGTGGATCGGTGCCTTCTGCCTTTCTGAACCAGAAGCCGGCTCAGATGCCACATCGCAGCGTACCACGGCAGAAGATAAAGGCGACTACTACCTGGTAAACGGCACCAAAAACTGGATCACCAACGGTAATTCAGCGACTGTATACCTGGTAATTGCACAAACCAATCCGGAGCTAGGCCATAAAGGCATTAACTGTCTGATCATAGAAAAAGGCATGGAAGGTTTTGTGGTAGGCAAAAAAGAAAACAAAATGGGTATTCGCGGTTCCGATACCCACTCCCTGATGTTTCAGGATGTAAAGGTACCAAAGGCAAACCGCATTGGTGAAGACGGCTTTGGCTTTAAATTTGCCATGTCCACCTTAAACGGCGGCCGCATCGGCATTGCTGCCCAGGCACTGGGCATCGCATCCGGAGCGTTAGAGCTTGCAATAAAATATGCAAAGGAGCGTCAGGCTTTTGGCAAACCCATTGCACAGCACCAGGCCATTCAGTTTAAACTGGCCGATATGGCTACACAAATAGAGGCTGCCCGCCTGTTAATCCTTAAAGCTGCCTGGTTAAAAGATCAAAAGCAGGATTTTGGTGCTGCCAGTGCCATTGCCAAACTCTATGCATCGCAAATAGCACAGGAAGTTACGAGCGAGGCGGTGCAAATACATGGCGGTTACGGTTACGTAAAAGAATACCATGTAGAGCGTCTAATGCGTGATGCCAAAATAACCCAAATTTACGAAGGCACCTCCGAGATTCAGAAAATTGTAATTTCAAGGGAACTTTTAAAGTAAAGGTTTTTGTAATCTTTATGAAAAAAGTGCATTTTAAAGAAAAAAATTACACAATTTTGGCTGAAAGCATTTTATAAGCTTTCTTTGTGTGATTTTGAATATAACTAGATTGGCGTTCTGTAGTGCATCATGGAGGATTACAATAAAATAATTGAGTCACTGAGCATCCGTTACCTGAAAGCAAAACATTTCAGGGTACTGGAGCCAGTGCACGTAGACAATTACTACGATGTTGAAAACACTGTTCTTTTCTTAAGAAGTGGTCAGTGTAGTTTCAACAATGAAGAAACTGTGAACGAAGGTGAAGCCCTGTTTATACCGGGTGGGAAGAATACTTCCTTTACTTTTGGGTCTAACCCAACACTTAAAATTCACAACGAAGATTTTCTTACCAATCGGGAGAAATACTTACAGCATATTTCCTTTGATGAAGCGCAGCAGTCCAAAGGAATTATCTTTACGCAAATAAGCTTTGAGGCGAAGGTATTTGACTCTGTTAACTTCTTTGCCTCTCTGGATGTGCCAGCTTTCTGCCTGAGTGAAAACCAGGTGGTGTATGAGATCATTGATGATATCTCGCGCGAAGCAGGCTCTAAAAAGCCGGGAAAAGACAGAATTGTAAAGATCAGCACAGACCTGCTGGTAGTAGAAATTATTCGTCACATTCTGGACCGCAAGCTGTTTGTAGAGCAACTCGCTACCAACAGCACCTACTTCAATGATCCGCGCCTGATCGATATCTTCACCTACATTAAAGAAAACATATCCGGCGATCTTTCTAATAAGGTGTTGGCCAATGTAGCCAATGTATCTGAAGATTATGTGGGGCAGTATTTTAAAATGCTTACAGGCATTAACCCACAGGACTATATCGAGTACCAGCGCATGGAAAAAGCGGTAACGCTTCTGCGCACCAGCAAGAAGAGCATCCGCGAAATTGGAAAAGATGTGGGCTACAAAGATACGGCTTATTTCTGCCGACGCTTTAAGATGATGTTCGGCATACCTGCCGGTAAGATGCGTCGCCGTGAATCACTTATGAACGTTTAAGGCTGTATTTAGCTCCTGTACAATATCAGAAACCTCAATCAGCAGATTGAGGTTTTTTTCTATGCCATTCCCAACCACAACTACATCGGCACCTGCCATAAAAGCCTGTCTGGCAGCCGCACCGGAACGAATCCCTCCACCTACTATCAGCGGAATTTCTACACTTCTGCGCACTGCGCCAATTACCCTGGGTGTAATAGGCTCGGGAGCGCCACTACCGGCATCCATATAGAGCACACGAAGGCCCAGGAGTTCGCCTGCCATAGCTGTACAAGCCGCAACAGAAGGTTTATCATTAGGAATGGGCAGCGTATTGCTGATGTAGGCAGCCGTTGTTTGAATGCCAGATCCTACCAGCATGTACCCTGTAGCAATCACTTCGAGCCGGCTTTTCTTTAGAATGGGGGCCGCAACTACATGCTGGCCAATCAGCAATTCGGGATTGCGGCCAGAGATCAGGGACAAAAAAAGAATGGCATGCGCCTGTTGGTGTATGTGCAGGTTGCTGCCTGGAAATAAAATCACAGGCAGGCTGCTTTCAGTCCTTAGCAGGCGCACGACCCAATCAAGTCCATCTTCCGTAATAAGGCTACCGCCTACAAAGAAAAAATCCACCCCGTGTGATACACTGAGGTGAATTAATTGAAGTAAAGAATGTTCATCAGCTACCTTGTCCGGATCAATAAGAACAGCAAAGCTTTTTCTGCCAGACTTAGAGCGCTCGGTAAAGGTGTTGAGCACCTGCGAATTATTCATTCAATAGTTTTTGGTCTTTAAGCACCCCCTTAATCCGGCTGGTGATCAGTAAAACAGCTATGGTAATAATTTGCTGTTTTAGCAGCGAGCCAAACGTTGGAGCTACTTTTTCTTTTTTATTGATGACCAGCCTTGGGTGGTCGCCATCATATTCGTACTTAGCTTTTTTTTTTCGTTTATCCCTCGTTACATAGCGAAATAGCTTGTAAGTAAGATAAATGCCCCCTCCTACCATCAGCACCTTTTTTCCAACATCGGTAGCATCTTCTTTGATGCCATCTAATTGATACTCCATCTCTGCCTTCAGGCGTTCCTGGTCGGCCAGGAGTTGTTCTTTGTTTTTTTCAGGTAGTTTGTCTCTATCTAGGGTTTCCATATGTGGTGGGGTGGGAAAGATACGCTAATTTTAATTTTATACAAAAATTATGAACGCCGCTCATCTGTCTCTATGGTATCATCATCTGTCTCTGAATGTACAATGATGGTTGCATTGGGTGATTTGGCAGCCTCAGCAATTTCTGCATTAGAAACCGGCTCACGGTCTTGGGTAGCAGTTACTACACTTTCACGGTCTCTCACCGGTTTAGCAACAGGCTCGTGGTCTTCTTCTGCATCTTCAAAAATCACCTTCTTATGCTCCACATGGTCTGCATGATACCCCTCGGCAGTTGCATTATCTTTATCCTGCTGTTCGGGCTTATCTTTCAGGAATTTAGTACTACCATCTACAATCTTTTTCTTGAGCCAATCTGCATCGCGCTGTGAGAATAATACAAAGGCGATGACCAGGTAAAGTACACCTACTATTAAAAAGCCCCATACCCTGCTATCTAACCAAACATTAAAGGCTTGAGCCAAGGTTAAGCTTAAAAAAATAAGTGCAAACAGACCAAACAACGCAGCCGGTATCACGGCCGCCAGGGTACTGACAACGTCAGCTATCTTTTGCTTGGCTTCGAGCTTGGCTATTGCGATACGGTTCTCTACGTATTCCGTTACATTCTGAGCAAAGCCCTCGAGTCTTAGAAATTTTAATAATCCTTTTGGTTGCACGTTGATAAAAGTTAAAAAGAATATAGGTTTCGTTATTTTAAACGTGACCAGAAGGCATATTGTTTACCAAAAACTTCTTGTACATGCACAAGCACAAAATTTCCTGCTGCTGCCGCAGGCATTGTAGCTGTTACGTAAGCCTTTTACCGGCTAAAGTAGATAAGCAAAAATGGGATCAGGAAGAAAGTAAGCAGAATGTACAAAAAGCCAATGAGCCTATTGCGGGAGGTAAGGTGGCCAAGACCGTGGGCCAGCGAAAGCGGTATTTTGCGTAAAAATTTTACCGGAAAGAAAAATAAAACACCAAAAAGGTTAAAAAGCAAATGTACCAAAGCAATGCTAAGGGCCAGATCTGAATGAAAAAGCGCTGAAATAATTGCGGTTATAGTCGTACCAATATTGGCACCCATCAGGTAAGGTAAGCTTTTGCGCAGGCTTATTTTTCCGTTCGCAACCAAGGGCACTACCAGGGGCGTAGTAACGGAGCTGGATTGAACGGTAGCAGTAAGCAGCGTGCCAAATGCGAAAGATTTGAGCGGCGAAGAAAAGAATAGCTGAACCAAATTTTCCTTAAAATTGCCAATGAACAGTTTATATATGGCATTGGCCAATACTTTAATGGAGGCGATGAGCAAGAGAACGGATAATATCAGCAAAATCCATAAACTGCCACTGGTCTCTGCCACCCATTCTACCAGGCCCAGACTTTTCAGAAATCCGTGTGAAACACTTTCATTGGGAGCACTGGTAGCAGCTATAGCTAAAAACGACACAATGAAAGAAGCAATTCTGGATAGCAAGCCGTAATAAAGCTCAAGCGGCAGCAAAATGACTGTCGTCAGGATATTAAAAATATCGTGAAGGGTACCCGCAGCCAGGGCCTTTCTGAACTTCTTCTTTTTTGCAATAAATCCTAAGGCAATAAGCGTACTGGTAAGCGTGGTCCCTATGTTAGCGCCCATGACCATTGGTACTGCATGGGCCATACTTAATGAACCGGCAGCCACTGCAGCCACAACCATGGATGTGGTAGTGGAGCTGCTTTGTATAATGGCCGTTATCAGCAGACCAATAAACAAACTTATAAATGGATTTGCGGTAACCTCCAGGATCTGCTGCGCGGTACCTGCCGTCATCATTTTAAAGGCATAGCCCAGCAGGTTAAGCGCAAGAAGAAAACCGGCAATTGCCAACAAGATCACCAAAAGCCTGCTTATGACATTAATTGGCTGTTTTACTTCGGTAGCGGAATGGCTCAATACAGAATTAAATTTATCCTCCAGTAAAAACATATTTACCACAGTATAGGCCGGTATGGTGCGCAGCACTGGTATTCTTAAGCGCTACAAAGGTATTCTTTATTATGCGGAAGCAGAGCTTATGTTGTATGAAGCAATTGTTAAATTATTGTTTACAATGGTGTTAACCCCTGCTCAGCCCGATAATCGGCTTTTTATTATTCATTTCTCTATATTTTTCACATTTTGCCAAAGGCATAATAATGATCTGGTTCTGGGTTAGGAACAATTTTATAAATTTGCGGTCCCCTCATACTAATTAATTACAGCCGCTACTATTTACATGGCTAATAACATTAACCAACGTATTACCTGGGAAAAGCTCTCCCGCCGTCCTATTCAGATCTTTACACTGGTAAAAGAAGAGCGAAGTTTTCTCATATTTATTGCAGTTCTGTTTCTGATCTGTGCCTTTGTTACGCCTTTTCCACACATTGCCATGTGGGTAGGCTTTGCCATTGCAGGCTATTCTGCCATCGCTAATGACAGTATACAAACCATAGGCACTTTTATTGCCTCCAATAGCCAGCGACGCTGGTATTATCTCTGGCTCTACATGGGGGTAATTTTTATTGCTACCATGACCTACAGCTGGGTGGTTTATGATGGAGATGTTAGTTACCAGCGTTTAACTTCCAAAGGGTTTGACCAGGCACCCACCGCTTTTTCATTTCTGCAGCTGGCAGCCCCTATTTTCCTGTTGATCCTCACCCGGCTCCGCATGCCGGTTTCTACCACCTTTCTTATCTTAAGTGCGTTTGCCACAACCTCCGATGCTATATTAGGCGTCCTGGGGAAGAGCTTAATTGGCTATGGCATAGCCTTTATCTCAGCATTGGTAGTATGGTTTGGAGTCTCGTATTTCACCAAAAACTTATTCAGGGGTAAACCAGCACAATGGTGGCTCCCGGTTCAATGGATTACGAGTGGCGCCCTGTGGTATACCTGGTTATCGCAGGATGCGGCAAACATTGCGGTTTTCCTTCCCCGGAGTCTTAATGTAAGCCAGTTCATCGCGTTTGTCTCTTTTATTTTCTTTGGCCTGGGCATCCTTTTTTACCTGAAAGGAGATAAGATTCAGCGGGTAGTGACTGAAAAGTCTGGCATCACGGATATCAGGGCAGCTACGATCGTAGACTTTATTTATGCACTGCTGCTTTTCTACTTCAAAACCCTGAGCACCATCCCCATGAGTACTACCTGGGTATTTATTGGTTTGCTGGGTGGGCGTGAATTGGCCATCAGCATCAGCAAAAAGCGTCAGAAAAAGAAAATACGCAGCACAAAACGCTCCGTAGCCATGATTGGGAAAGACCTGCTGTTCGCACTCATTGGTCTGCTGGTGGCAATTATTTTGGCGCTGGCCATTAATGAAAGTGTACGTACAGAAGTCTTTGAAGCCTTATTTTAGCTTCCGGAAATTAGCCTGGAATAGGTTACAATAAAGAGAGAGATCTGTTCGATCTCCCTCTTTTATATGATGATATCTTACCCTCTACAGAGAAGCTTAAATTGCACTAATCAGCTGCCATTAATTTGCTAAGCGCTATCCATGCCATCAGACCTGCACCAATGGGCAGTGCGGCCTCGTCCACATCAAATGTTGGCGTATGAACGGATGAGGTAATGCCCCGTGTTTCGTTGCGGGTGCCCAGTCGATAAAA
This sequence comes from Cesiribacter sp., assembly GCA_030147305.1. Taxonomy (GTDB): domain Bacteria; phylum Bacteroidota; class Bacteroidia; order Cytophagales; family Cyclobacteriaceae; genus Cesiribacter. The sequence goes on along the minus strand of JASLAE010000289.1, from coordinate 16,940 downwards.
ACAAGCATCAACCTCCTGCGAATAATAGCTAAAGTCTTCTGCTGCCATCCATAAGTCCAGGTCCAGCACATTTTCTTCGCCCAAATAAGCAACGGCCGCAGCGCGCGCCTGTCGGGTAAGGTCGGGATCGTTAGTCAGGAAAGGGTATCCTTTACGGATTTCAAAATTACAGGAGCCACCCATGCCTTCGGCTATGCTTTCGGCCATTTTCTTCATGCGCTGATGGGCGTTGGCCCGCCAGGCTTCATCCATGGTACGGAAAGTACCTTCCATCTTAACTTCGTTCGGAATTACATTGGTAGCCCCGTTAGCGATTACTTTTCCAAACGAAAGCACAGAGGGCATCTTGGGACTTGCCATACGGCTTACTATCTGCTGCAGGGCAACCAGAATGTGGGCACTGATCAGCACCGGGTCTATGTTAAGTTCCGGCATGGCACCATGGCCACCCTTTCCGGTGACCGTTACGTAGATTTCGTCTGCAGAGGCCATGTACATGCCTTCCCGAAAGCCAACTTTCCCCACTGGAATCAGGGGCATCACGTGCTGGCCTACAATGGCCACAGGTTCAGGATTTTTCAATACGCCTTCCTTGATCATGAGCGAAGCGCCACCTGGTTCCTTCTCCTCTGCCGGCTGAAAGATAAGCCGGACAGTGCCCTCAAAATAATCTTTAAGCTCGTTTAAGATGCGCGCCGCACCTAACAGGGAGCTCGTGTGCACATCGTGCCCGCAGGCATGCATCACACCTTCGTTCTTAGATTTATAGGGAACATCATTGGCCTCCAGAATGGGCAATGCATCCATATCCGCCCGCAACGCTACCACTTTGCTGTTGGGATTACGGCCTTCAATTTTTCCTACAATACCGGTATTGGCAACTGGAGCCTGAAAAGGGATACCCCAGGCTTTGAGACGTTCCTGCACAAAAGCAGAAGTCTTGTACTCCTGGTATGAAAGTTCGGGATTAGCATGCAGGTGCCTGCGATTGGCCACGAAATCCTGCTCATACTGTGCGGCCAGCGCTTTTACGCGTTCCAGTAACTCCATAGACAAAAGTAAAAGCGTGTGAGTATCCGGCAAACTATTGCCAGACAAAACTATTCGTTGATCTGTATCCGGTCAGGAATCACTAATGCATTGGGAAACTCCTTTTTAACAGCACCAAAGGTAATGTTTGCTTCCATTCTATCCACAAACCGACCTACTACAACTCGGTAGTTTGGCTGTACAAACCTTATTTCGGGGCGTGCTTCCGGCATGGTCATGTATACCTGCCGTTGCGCTTTGTTGGCTGCCTCCCGGCTGGTGCCCAGGTAAACCTGGATGGTGAAGCCCGGTATGGTCTTAACTTCTGTATTCCGTTGGGCAGACTCTGTCAGGAGCGACTCCAGGCGGTTGGTAACATCCAGGCTGGCAGTTACAGTGCCCGCAGGCAGTGCAGGAGACTTTTCACCAGCAGGACGATTACCGGTCTCTGCATCTGCTAATTTAAATTCATCCCCCCTGCGTAGGGCAGAGAGATCTTCTGAGTACTCAACCTCATAGCCACCCCGCCGGGACGACTGCCCCGGGCCCGCGCAGCTAAAATACAGGCCCAGCATCATAAACCATATCATAAGGTTGCGTTTGCGCATGTTAAAGTAATTTAAACGAAACTAGACTGGAGGTCCGTACTTCGGATCTGCTATTATATCGCAAATTCCGGTAAAGAGTTAGCCTCCAGAAGAAAAAACCGCAGACTTGCCGCGGTTTTTCTGGAGCTGCTTAAGCTTCCGTATCGATCAGCACGCAGCGGCTTGCTTTCACATCTTCCTCTACGAGCTTGTATTTAACATTTTTCTTGATGGTACCGTCGGAATATTGCACGCTTACCCGATCGTTCCGGCCTGCCATCTTGGCCGATTTAACCGGGGCAACCTTCTGCGCAGTTTCGTGCTGGGTTTGAGGCATGCCCTGTCCACCACTTACCAATGGCTCGCTTTCTTCTTTTCGTTCCTGGAGGCGTTGCTGCTGTTGCTGCTGCTGGCGCATCCGCTGCATTTGAGCTTCCTGCACCATACTTGGCTCACGAACCGGCAGGTTTGCCTTGATCAGGAAGCTGATCGTCTCCTCATTCACCCGACCAATAAAGCGTTTAAAGAGCTCAAAAGCTTCAAATTTGTAAATAAGTAGTGGGTCTTTCTGCTCATATACTGCATTTTGCACCGACTGCTTCAGGTCATCCATATCCCTGAGGTGGTCTTTCCAAAGCATGTCGATGATGGATAAGGTGATAGATTTCTCCATGGAGAGAATAATCTCCTTACAGTTGTTCTGCAGGTTCTTTTCCAGGTTAGACTCTACGGCCACCTGTCGCTTACCATCGGTAAAGGGCACTACAATATTTTTTACCGTAGCACCGCGCTCCTCGTGCACCTGGCGAATCACCGGCATGGCCTGCTCGGCAATTCTGGTATTCTTCTGGTTATAGTGGTCGTATGCCTTATGGTACAAGTCTTCTGCAAGCCACTCAGGTGAACTTTTGCGGAAGGTATTTTCATCCAGCGGGTAATCAAAGCCCAGAATGCTGAGCACATTTAGCCGCAGGCTGTCGTAATCATCTACTCCTTTTGCATTTTGCACCAGGTCTTCGCTTACCTGATAGAGCATGTTCATGATATCCAGCTGCAAACGCTCCCCATACAGTGCATTCTTACGACGGCGGTAGATTACCTCGCGCTGTGAGTTCATCACGTTGTCATATTCCAGCAGGCGCTTCCGGATAGAGAAGTTATTCTCTTCTACTTTCTTCTGGGCACGCTCAATAGATTTTGTGATCATGGAGTGCTGGATTACCTCACCCTCTTCATACCCCATACGGTCCATCAGGCGTGCAATCCTGTCGGAACCGAAAAGGCGCATCAGGTTATCCTCCAGCGACACAAAGAACTGGGTAGTACCGGGGTCTCCCTGGCGGCCGGAACGACCACGCAGCTGGCGGTCCACCCGGCGTGATTCATGGCGTTCAGTACCGATAATGGCCAAACCACCGGAAGTTTTAGATTCCGGAGAAAGCTTAATGTCCGTACCACGACCCGCCATGTTGGTGGCTATGGTGACTGTTCCCGACTTACCGGCCTCTGCAACAACCTCAGCTTCACGCTGGTGCTGTTTTGCGTTTAGGACCTGATGCGGAATATTTCTGATTTTCAGCATCCGGCTCAGTACTTCAGAAATCTCTACGGAGGTTGTACCTACCAGCACCGGACGACCGGCGTTGCGGAGCTGTTCAATTTCCTGTGCAACAGCATTGAATTTCTCCCGCATGGTTTTATACACCAGGTCTTCGCGGTCGTCGCGCACAATTGGCCGGTTGGTAGGAATTACCACCACATCCAGCTTATAAATATCCCAGAACTCCCCTGCCTCTGTTTCGGCAGTACCGGTCATACCGGCGAGTTTGTGGTACATCCGGAAGTAATTCTGCAGCGTAATAGTGGCATACGTTTGGGTGGCATCTTCCACCTTTACGTTTTCTTTTGCCTCAATTGCCTGGTGCAGACCATCGGAGTAGCGGCGTCCGTCCATTACCCGGCCGGTCTGCTCGTCTACAATCTTAATCTTACTGTCCTGGATGATGTATTCAGTATCCCGCTCAAACAGGGTATAGGCTTTCAACAGCTGGTTAATGGTATGAATACGCTGCGATTTTGTCGCATAATCCTTAATAAGGGTATCTTTTTGCTGCAGCTTTTCCTCGTCTGTAAGCGAAGTACTATGCTCCAGTTTAGCGATTTCCGTACCAATATCAGGCATAATGAAGAACTGCGGATCTTCGCCATCGCCCGTAATCAGGTCAATACCTTTTTCTGTTAGTTCTATGGTATTGTGCCGTTCATCAATGGTAAAATAAAGTACCTGATCGGCCTCGGGCATCATCTTCTGGTTATCGGCCAGATATATGTTTTCGGTGCGCTGCAGCGCATTCCGGATACCGGATTCACTGAGGAACTTGATGAGGGGCTTATACTTGGGCATGCCCCGGAATGCTCTGAAAAGCGCCAGGCCAGCATCGTCATCCTTAAAATTATCTGTAAGACCCTTTTTCGCTTCCTGCAACAGGCCTGTAACCAACTTACGCTGTGCTTCAACCAGACGGCTTACGCGGGGTTTCAGATCATGAAACTCATGCTCATCTCCGCGGGGAACCGGACCGGAAATAATCAAGGGCGTACGTGCTTCATCTACCAGTACGGAGTCAACCTCATCAATCATGGCATAATGATGCTTGCGCTGCACCAGGTCTTCCGGGCTGCGGGCCATGTTGTCACGCAGGTAGTCAAAGCCAAATTCGTTGTTGGTGCCGTACGTGATATCTGAACGATAGGCTTTGCGACGGGCTTCGCTGTTGGGCTGATGCTTGTCTATACAATCGCAGCTTAAACCATGGAAGTTATAGAGCGGACCCATCCACTCGGAGTCGCGGCGAGCCAGGTAATCATTAACGGTTACAATGTGAACACCACGACGGGCCAGCGCATTCAGGAAAGCAGGCAGGGTGGCTACCAGGGTTTTACCTTCACCTGTTGCCATCTCGGCGATTTTGCCCTGGTGCAGCACTATACCACCAATCAGCTGTACATCATAATGCAGCATTTCCCATTTTACCATGGTACCGGCAGCCATCCATTCGTTTTTCCAGATGGCTTTGTCGCCCTCGATCACCACGTGTGGATGCCTGGCAGCATATTCCCGGTCGTACTGCGAAGCAGTAACCACCAGCTGACCGTTTTCTTTCCAGCGACGCGCCGTTTCACGCACAACGGCAAAAGCCTGAGGCAATACTTCCTGGAGTACTTTCTCCAGTTCGGTGTTACGCTCAATTTCCAGCTTATCGATACGGTTAAAAAGTGCTTCCTTCTGATCTATGTCCAGATCTGGCTGGTCGGCCACCTGCTTGTGCAGGTCTGCCAGCTGATCGTCGATCTTACGCAAGCTGTTATCAATAATATCCTGTATTTCTTTGGTTCGGGCGCGGATAGCATCGTCAGAAAGTTGGGGAAGCTTTTTATATTCCTCTATGATGCGGTCTACCAACGGCATCACAGATTTCACATCTCGCTCCGACTTACTGCCTACGAGCTTTTGTATACTTTTCGTTATAAAATCTAACATGTCAGAACGTCAATCTCCGATAAATTTACAAGCTTTTTCATTAATCACCTTGTAGCAAGCGCTACTATTCGGGTAATCAACAAAAATTATACCTTTCTATAAACAGCCGTGATCAGGATTTGGTGCACCTGCCAGGCTGTCAGATCTCAATTTCACCTTCATAGACCGGGGCAACGGGTCCGGAAAGATAGATGTCGGTGAAATGATCCGGACCTTTTGTTTTAAAAGCCACCTGCAACTGCCCGCCGGGTGTTACCAGTTTTACAGGAGAAGTATACCCCAGGTAAGTGCTGGCCAGAGCCACTGCTGTTACGCCTGTACCACATGAAAGTGTTTCATCTTCCACCCCACGCTCGTAGGTGCGCACATAGAGCTTGCCCTCCTGGGTGGGTTCTGCAAAATTCACATTGGTGCCCTCGGCTTTATAAAGATCTGAGTTGCGAATCTTCCGGCCTTCTTCCACCACATTCATGTTTTCCAGCTCTTTTACAAAACGGATATAATGTGGAGAGCCGGTATGGATGAACATATCTTCCTCGAACTGCTCTACGCTTTCCACATTGCGCATGCGCAGATAAACCTGATCGGCCAGCATGTATGCTTCGTGAAAGCCATCAATCGCCTTAAACTCTGCATTATCCCCTACAATCCCCTGGGAATGGGCAAAGTAAACTGCACAGCGCCCGCCATTTCCACAAAAGCTTTTGGAACCATCGGCGTTGAAATAGACCATTTCAAAATCCGTGTCGGCACTATTCTCGATCAAAATCAAGCCATCTGCCCCGATGCCATAACGCCGGTGGCACAGCTTTCGCACAAGGTTAAGATTTTCTCTATCGAAAACTTCCTGCCGGTTATCGATCATTACAAAATCGTTGCCGGTACCCTGATACTTATGAAAATGGAGTTTAGACATAATATAATTACAATGCCAGATCTGCTATGCCCGCCAAACAGCTTACAGAGATCCGGTAATCAGTAAACACACACTTCGTACAATAGATTACAAAGATAATAAAACAGAATAGCCAGCCCCGAAAGGCTGGCTATTATTTATGGAATGGATAGATTAAATGATTAGCGTCTGGCCAAACGATCTGCATTACCATCTGGATCGCTGCTAACATAGCCGCGGGTATTGATGGTACCACTGTTTACCAGCATAATGCCAGCTACGTGGGGTGTTGCCATGGAGGTACCACTAATGGTGTTGTAACCGCCATTGAGCCAGGTTGAATTGATGCTTACGCCTGGAGCACAAAAATCAATGGGTGGGTTTGCAAAGTTAGAGAAGCTTGCAAAGCGATCGTTGCTGTCGTGAGCAGAGACCGTACGAATACGGGCACCGTTTGCACGGGCTGGCGATACATTGTTAGCATTCTGCGATTCATTTCCAGCTGCCACCGCAAACCAGATACCCTGGTTGGAAGCATTTACCACTGCATTGTCCAGGGTAGCATAGGCTCCACCTCCCAGACTCATGTTAGCAACATCACCTGCATAACCATTTCTGCTCACCCAGTCTACACCGGAAAGAATTCCCGACATAGAGCCACTACCGGAAGAATTGAGCACCCGCACCGATACCACGGTAGCACCTGCGGCAACGCCAACCACACCAATGCTATTGTTTTTAGCGGCAATGGTGCCTGCCACGTGGGTGCCATGTCCGTTCTGATCGTCAGCTGTTCCGCCTACAAAAGAGCGGCTATAGCTGGTATTCACCGTCAGGTCCGGGTGATCCAGGTCAATGCCTGTATCTATTACCCACGCCCAGTAGTAACTGTTCGCGGAATTAACATAGCCCCCTACCCTGCTAATACCCCAGGGGGTTGATTGTGCCTGCACCTCGGCAGTACTCATGGGCTGCTGCTTTGTTTGCTCCAGCTCCACAAGCATGTCCGGCTCTATGAGAGCCACACGGCTGTCTGCTTTCAGGGCTTCCACCTGAGCATCGGACAACTTGGCAGCAAAGCCTGTTAGACTGGCGCTGTACACTTGCTTAAGGTTCTCGGTAGTGATGCCATGGGTACGCAGCACAGTGCTTACCACCTCACTTACCTTTTTATGATTGGCATCAAAAGCAGATGCCTTGTCCTCGCGGCTGCTGAACGCGCTGCTGCGTAATTCGCGTCCGGAGTTATTACCATCTTCTTTTAAAGTAACTACATAGCTGCCTGGAATAATCTTTGCATTTGCCTGCGCTTCTTCAACCGTTTGGTCAAGCATTGCATCCTGCTCCTGATTACAGGCAGTTGTAGCTAAGAGTGCCCCTAAGCAAACAGCAAAAAAGGACTTGTGGGTAAATGTTTTTCTCAACATAAAAAGTTGGTTAAAGTTGGAAATTGTAAATAATTAATAATTAAAAGTTGGTTCTCCAAACTAGAATATTCTGCAAATACATCAAAAAGAATTAGAATATTTTTGTATTTGCACGTAAAGCAACTTTTTAGAAAATCATCTTAACAAAAAACAACAAAACCAAACTTTTGTAATTTTTATAACTATTCTAATATACTCGAGAAACCATAAATGGCTAAACAGCAATCTATAATGAGCCTTTCGTCCACATTTTATTTTGCAATTTAAAATGTTGTAAAATAATTCTATGGTAATTCAGGATTTATGCAAACGATTGCGGAAAATTTACCCTGCTTCAAAAGCCTTTAATTATTGACCTGGTAAAAGCAGCAATAAAATGAAAATAGAATAAAAATGATCTAACCAAAAAAGCATAAAAAAAAGCCCTGCATTCATGCAGGGCTCTTAAATTCTTTATAATGAAGTGACTATACCAGCTCTTTAATTCTGGCCGCTTTACCTTGTAGGCCACGCAGGTAGAACAAACGGGCTCTTCTAACTCTACCCCTACGCAACATTTCTATCTTCTCCAGGTTTGGCGACAAGATAGGGAATATACGTTCTACACCAACTCCATTAGATACTTTACGCACAGTGAAGGTTTCACCGTTAGTACCTGTGTTTTTCCGCTGAATAACAGTTCCCTGGAACTGCTGGATACGCTCTTTGTTACCCTCGCGAATCTTAACGTGTACGTTTACTGTATCGCCAGATTTGAAAGAAGGAAACTTGGTGCGTGCTTCCTGGTATTCCTTCTCTACTAATTTTATAAGCTCGCTCATAACGCTAATTATTTTCTGCTCCCGTAAAAGGAATCGCAAATATAGGAATTTTTTTCTTTTTTAAAGCTGTAGCTGCTAAATTTTTAAACAAAAGCACTGCTACAAAACAGAGGCTCAGGACCTTTTTTTGTTTCTTGTCTTTGGTGCATGCTCCGGCTGCTCATCCGGCTCCAGGGGCAACAGGTCTGGCCGCCGCTGCCGGGTTCTGGTTACTGCCTGCTGATGGCGCCAGGCTTCTATGCGCCCTTCATGACCACTTAATAATACATCCGGCACTTTCCAACCACGGAAATCAGCAGGCCTGCTATAGACTGGAGGCGCCAGTAAACCGTCCTGGAAAGAGTCTGACAAAGCAGAGGTTTCATCGTTAAGTACACCAGGCAGCAGGCGTATGATACTATCGGCCAATACGGCAGCCGCTAACTCTCCCCCACTAAGTACATAATCACCAATACTGATTTCCCGGGTAATAAAATGTTCCCGCACCCGCTCATCCACGCCTTTATAATGGCCACAAAGGATCAGCAGATTTTGCCGAAGGCTTAATTCATTGGCAACGCCCTGGCTAAGGGTTTGCCCGTCCGGACTCATATATATTACTTCGTCGTAGCTTGTCTTTGTCTGCAGCGACTCTATGCAGCGGGCTATCGGCTCGATTTGAAGCACCATGCCGGCGCCGCCTCCATATGCATAATCATCTACAGATTTTTGCTTGCTTGTGCTATAGTCGCGCAGATCATGCACATGCACACTTACCAGGCCTTTATCCTGTGCCCGTTTTAAGATAGAATGTGAGAACGGACTATCCAGCAGCCGGGGCAGCACGGTTATGATATCAATCCGCATCATAATCCGGTGTCAGGTAAACATCCAGCAGGCCATCTGGCAACTGCATATGCAATTCCTTTTGCGCACGATCTACCTTAACGATCAGTTCATCGTGCAGGGGTACCAGAATCTCGGCTTCCGGATGGTCTACAACCAACAGATCCTGCATGCCGGACATAATTTCGCGGATAGTGCCCACGGGGCCGGTTGCTGCGTTGACCAGCGTAAAGCCAACAATTTCGTGGTAATAAAAAGCAGTTCCTTCCAGGGGAGGGAGTATACTCAGGGGCAGGTACAGATCTAAGCCGGAGAGCTCAGCAGCTTCATCGTAGCTATCGATTTCTTCGAACTTGAAGATTACTTTTTGCGAACCAACGTTGAGTTCTTCAATAAAAAAAGGAATCAGCTGTCCGCCACGGTCGACGAACACTGATTCCAATTCTGTATAGCCTGAATAATCGTCTACATCCAGAAAAACTGTTACTTCACCCCTTAAGCCGTGTGGCTTCTGTATGGTACCAAGCTGGTAACAATCTTCCTTGCGCATGCTTAATTATTCTGCAGGCGTTTCTTCTGTAGCTTCGGCCTCGCCTTCTGGTGCTTCTGTAGCATTCAGCGCAGCATTGGCTTCTTCCTGTCTCTTGCGAAGCGCCTCGGCACGTGCTTCTTTTACTTTAGTTTCAGCATCCAGACGCGCTTTAGCAGCAGCTTCACGCTCTGTAGCCAGACGGTCTGACTTGCCCTGGATTTTAGATTCTTTCTCAGAAAGCCAATCTGCTAGACGCTTGTCTGCATCTTCCTGGCTAATTGCACCTTTGTTAACACCAATTTGCAGGTGCTTACGCATTAACACACCGCGATACTTAAGCATCGCTGCAACGGTATCGGAAGGCTGAGCACCTTTCATTACCCAATCAAATGCTTTATCAGCATTGATATCTACAGTAGCAGGGTTGGTGTTAGGATTGTAAATTCCAATTTTTTCAATAAAGCGACCATCGCGTGGTGCTCTAGCATCGGCAACGACTACATCGTACATTGCGCGTTTTTTGCGGCCTCTGCGGGCCAGACGAATACGAACTGCCATATATTATAGTATAAATTCAGCTGCGGAACACGTCCGCTTTGAACAGGCTGCAAAGATAAGCAAATATCCGGAAGTTTCACAAACACAATTTATTAGCATTATCTGGTAAAACATTCCCCTTTTTTCAAACAGTTTTTTCTCTGGTACCTTACTATATTGTGAATCAAGCTTACACGAACTAAAATAGCATAATATTTGCTTAAGCGAATATGCAATTATAGCAAGTGATATATGTTTGTTAACTTTGCGCAAACGTTTTTAGGAACATGGATAAATTCTCATACATCGCCAATGCACATGGCAACTATATTGAAGAACTGTACCAGGCCTACAAGGCAGATCCAGCCTCTGTAGATCCTACCTGGCAGAAATTCTTCGAGGGGTTTGAATTTGCACAACAGGTTTATCCTGTGCTTGGAAGAGATTCTTCTCAGAATGGTTCTTCTAATGGTAAAAGTACTGATAAAGTTTACAGTGCTGAAGCAGCCAACATTGCAGATAAACCTGCTGCCGCTGCACCGGAAGTAACCGGAGGTAACGCAAAAGAACTGAATGTAAGCCAGCTGATCTACGCCTACCGCAGCCGCGGCCACCTGAAAAGTAATACCAACCCGGTGCGTAAACGCCGTGACCACAAAGCCTATCTGGATATCAGCGACTTTGGCCTCACGGAAGCAGACATGGACGTTGAATTTGATGCCGGTAAAGAAATTGGTATTGGTCGCGCAACCCTGCGAAAGATTATCGATGCCCTGCGCTGGATTTATATGGGCACAGTAGGCTTTGAATATATGTACATCCGCGATCCGGATATGCTGGAATGGTTTAAAAACAAAGCCGAAGCCGAAGCACTAAAATTTAACCCACCGCTGGAAGAGAAAAAGCAGATTCTGAGAAAGCTGAACGAAGCGGTCGTATTTGAAAACTTTCTGCATACCAAATACCTGGGCCAGAAGCGCTTTTCCCTGGAAGGGGGCGAAAGCACCATTCCTGCCCTGGATGCTGCCATTACCCATGCCGGACAAATGGGAGTAAAAGAAGTAGTGATTGGCATGGCACACCGCGGCCGCCTGAACGTACTGGCCAACATCATGGGCAAAACCTATGAGCAGATCTTCAATGAATTTGAAGGCGGCTACGACGTGGACCTGACCATGGGCGACGGTGATGTAAAATATCACATGGGCTTTAGCAGCCAGGTAAAAGTAAATGACCAGCTGGTTAACCTGAAACTGGCCCCTAACCCTTCTCACCTGGAAGCAGTAGATCCTGTGGTAGAAGGCTTTACCCGCGCAAAAATAGACTGGCAGTATAACAATGATGTGGACAGCATGCTGCCCATCCTCATCCATGGCGATGCCGCTGTGGCCGGCCAGGGTATTGTGTATGAGCTTATCCAGATGAGCAAGCTTAAAGCTTATACCACCGGGGGCACCATTCACTTTGTAATCAATAACCAGGTTGGCTTTACCACAGATTATGATGACGCCCGCTCCAGTATTTATTCTACTGATGTGGCCAAAGTTGTAGACGCACCTGTGTTACACGTAAATGGCGACGATCCGGAAGCGGTAGTTTTCTGTATGAAACTGGCCGTAGAATATCGCCAGAAATTTAACAATGATATATTCGTAGACATGGTGTGCTACCGCCGCCATGGACACAACGAGAGCGACGAACCTAAGTTTACGCAGCCACAGCTTTACAACATCATTAGCAAACATGCCAATCCGCGCGAGTTCTACAACAAGCGCCTGATGGAAAGAGGTGATGTAGATGCCCAGCTGGCACAGAAAATGGATGATGAGTTTCGCCAGCTGTTACAGGACCGCCTGGACATGGTGAAGCAGAAGCCGTTGCCTTACCAATACCAGGAGTTGGAGCAGGCATGGCAAAGCCTGCGCCGCTCTAAGCCAGAGGATTTTGAGCAGTCTCCTGAAACCGGTGTACCCCTGGAAACCCTGAACATGGTGGCAGAGGCCCTTGCAAAAGTACCGGAAGGTTTCCGCCCTATTAAACAGATTGAGAAAGCCCTTAGCCAGCGCCAGGAAATGTTCTTCCAGGAAAAGGTAGTAAACTGGGCCGGTGCAGAATTGCTTGCCTATGGCTCTTTACTGGAAGAGGGTAATATGGTTCGCCTGGTAGGGCAGGATGTGGAGCGGGGTACCTTCTCGCATCGCCATGCTGTTCTGCACGATGCAAAAACCGGTCAGGCCTATAACAGCCTCAACCATATTCGGGAAGGGGCCACACAGCCCTTCCGTATCTACAACTCGCTGTTGAGTGAGTATGCTGCCATGGGTTTTGAGTTTGGCTATGCCATGGCGAACCCTAATGCACTGGTTATCTGGGAGGCCCAGTTTGGCGACTTTGCCAATGGTGCCCAGGTAATGATTGACCAGTTTGTAACGCCAAGTGAAAGTAAATGGCAGCGCATGAATGGTTTGGTACTGCTGCTTCCGCATGGTTACGAAGGCCAGGGACCTGAACATTCAAATGCCCGTCCCGAGCGCTTCCTGCAACTTGCAGCCGAGTATAATATAATAGTAGCCAATGTAACAGATCCGGCAAACTTCTTCCACCTGTTGCGTCGCCAGCTGGCATGGCCTTTCCGCAAGCCACTGGTTGTGATGTCGCCTAAATCGTTGCTGCGTCACCCACGCGTGGTAAGCCCTATCAGTGCACTTGCAGAAGGCAGATTCCAGGAGATTCTGCCTGATGTAAATGTTCGGGGCGAAGGCGTAAAGCGCGTCCTGCTCTGTTCCGGCAAAGTTTACTATGATCTGCTGGAGCGCCAGGAAGAAGAAAAACGCACAGATGTAGCCATTATCCGCCTGGAGCAGCTTCATCCTTTCCCGGCAAAAGCACTGGAGACTGAATTAAGCAGCAACTATCCAAATGCAGAAGTCTATTGGGTACAGGAAGAACCAGCGAATATGGGAGCATGGAACTACATTTTGCGCATCTACCCACGGGCGGTGAAGTTTATTGGCCGTAAGGCAAGTGCTTCTCCTGCCACTGGTTACTATAAAATACATAACAAGGAGCAGGCAGAGATCCTTAACAGGGCCTTTGCCATAGAGGAAGCACCGGCAATGCCTGCCAGTGATGCTGCTCCCAATAATCGTACAGCCGGCACCAGCCAGGTTAAATAATAGAGGAGAATAGATCGGAGCAAGCGTACCAGGTATTTGCTACAGCGCCCCTGGCCTGTAAAATGCCTGGTATGCACCAGCTCAAACTAACTTTATAAAGGGACCTATCATCAATACCATGAGTTTAGAAATAAGAGTGCCCACGGTGGGCGAATCCATCACGGAAGTCACGATTGGCCAATGGTTTAAACAAGATGGCGACTTCGTTGAGAGAGACGAAAACATTGCCGAACTGGAATCTGACAAAGCTACCTTTGAGCTTGCAGCAGAGCAGTCAGGCATCCTGCACATAAAGGTACAGGAAGGTCAGACAGTACCCATTGGTGAAATAGTTTGTGTGATTGACACCGATAATGCTGCAGCAGCTGGCAATGGTGCCGGCACACAAAAAGCCGAAGCTAAGAACGACATGCCCAAGGCAGGTGATGTGGGTGGAGATGCAAAAACCAAAACCCCAGGCGATTTTAGCAGTGCAGCCAGCGGCGATAAATTTGCAGCCGGAAGTGGCGCAGCTTATGGCAACGGCGAAGAAAACAAAAGTGCAGCTACCGGTGGTGGATCCAGTAGCGAAGGACAATTGGTAGATATGATAGTACCTACAGTTGGTGAATCTATTACTGAGGTAACCATGGGCCAGTGGCTGAAACAGGATGGTGATACCGTACAACTGGATGAGGTAATTGCAGAGATAGAATCTGACAAAGCCACCTTTGAGCTTCCTGCCGAAGCCAGCGGTGTGCTGCGCATCAAAGCGCAGGAAGGCGAAACACTTCAGATTGGTGCCTTGATTTGCCAGATTGCCGTTGGAGCCGCTGCATCAGGGGCAGCTGCAGGTGCCGCACAGCCTGCCACACAAAATGCACAGCAGGCTTCTGCGCCGGCCGCTCCACAAACAGCTAAGGCAGAGGGTACCTATGCAACAGGACATCCCTCCCCTGCCGCAGGTAAAATTCTGGCAGAGAAAGGCCTGTCGGCAGAAGCAGTACAAGGCAGCGGTGTAGGCGGGCGCATCACCAAAGAAGATGCACAAAACGCACAGAAAGCAGCCCCTCCACAGCAGGCACAGCCCCAGCAACAGAAAGCTGTCGCTCAGCCACAGGCTACTCAGCCAGCCGCAGCCGCTGGTAGTCGCGAGCAGAGCCGCGAGCGTATGAGCTCCCTCCGCAAAACTATCTCGCGCCGGCTGGTAAGTGTGAAAAATGAAACGGCCATGCTCACCACCTTTAACGAGGTGAACATGAAGCCTATCATGGATATTCGCAGCAAGTACAAAGACCAGTTCAAAGAAAAGTACGAGGTAGGCCTTGGCTTCATGAGCTTCTTTACCAAAGCAGTAACTGTTGCGCTGAAGGAATGGCCAGCCGTAAATGCCCAAATTGATGGAAACGAAATTGTATATAACAACTTTGTGGATGTGTCCATTGCCGTATCTAGCCCTAAGGGTCTGGTAGTACCAGTGGTGCGCAATGCCGAAGGCATGAGTTTCCATGAAATTGAAAAAGAAATTGTGAGCCTGGCTAAAAAGGCCCGTGATGGAAAGCTGAGCATTGACGAAATGCAAGGCGGCACCTTTACCATTACCAATGGCGGTGTGTTTGGCAGCATGATGTCAACACCGATCATCAACTCGCCACAAAGCGCTATTCTGGGCATGCACAATATTGTAGAGCGCCCGGTAGTAGAGAATGGAGAGATTGTAGTACGCCCCATCATGTATGTAGCCCTTAGCTACGACCATCGCATCATTGACGGCCGCGAATCTGTTAGCTTCCTGGTGCGGGTGAAGCAGTTGTTGGAGGATCCAACAAGGTTACTCCTTGGCGTATAAAA
Source organism: Cesiribacter sp. (assembly GCA_030147305.1). Classification (GTDB taxonomy): domain Bacteria; phylum Bacteroidota; class Bacteroidia; order Cytophagales; family Cyclobacteriaceae; genus Cesiribacter. Next base: position 1,740 of record JASLAE010000289.1, on the reverse strand, counting down.
AGATCAGGGGTCGTAAGTCATGGATCATGAAATACTCATGGCCCATGACGTACGACTTTTTTCTATTTCTAAAGACTCAAGAATAAAATGCAATACGACGTAACGGTAATTGGTTCGGGACCTGGCGGCTATGTGGCAGCAATTCGCTGTGCGCAGCTGGGACTTAAAACCGCACTTGTAGAAAAATATAACTCACTGGGTGGCACCTGCCTGAACGTAGGCTGCATTCCCAGCAAAGCCCTGCTGGACTCCTCAGAGCACTACCATAATGCAAGCCATACTTTTAAAGAACATGGCATTGAGCTCAGCAACCTGCAGGTAAACCTGCAGCAGATGATCAGCCGCAAGCGGGAGGTAGTAAAACAGACCGTTGCCGGCATCGATTATCTGATGAAGAAAAACAAAATTGATGTAAAGATCGGGCTTGGTTCTTTTGTAGACAAGAACACCATCAAGGTAACGGCAGAGGGTCGTGAGGAAGAAACCTTCCAGACCAAGAACACTATTATTGCTACAGGTTCCAAACCCACTGCCCTTCCTTTTATTCAATTAGACAAAGAGCGCATCATTACCAGCACCGAAGCCCTGGAGCTGAAAGAAGTCCCCAAACACATGATCATCATCGGTGGCGGTGTTATTGGCATGGAGCTTGGTTCGGTATATGGCCGCCTGGGCGCTAAGGTTACGGTAGTAGAATTCCTGGACCGACTGATTCCGGGTATGGATGCGGCGCTGGGCAAAGAACTACAGCGGGTTACCAAGAAGGCGCTCGGTTTCGATTTTAAGCTGAGTACTAAAGTAACCGGCGTAGAACGTAGGGGAAATGAAGTTTTGGTGCGGGCTGAAACCAAAAAAGGAGAACAGCTGGAAATTACGGGCGACTACTGCCTGGTTTCTGTAGGCCGCGCTCCTTATACACAAGGCCTTGGGCTGGAAAATGCCGGTGTAAAGCTGGATAACCGCGGGCGTGTGGAAGTAGACGACCACCTGCGCACCAATGTTGCAGGTATTTATGCAATAGGTGACGTAATTAAAGGTGCTATGCTTGCCCACAAAGCCGAAGAAGAAGGAGTATTTGTAGCCGAGAGCATTGCTGGTCAAAAGCCACACATCAACTACAACTTAATTCCCGGTGTTGTGTACACCTGGCCAGAGGTAGCCGGCGTGGGTTATACCGAAGAACAACTGAAGGAAATGGGCCGTGAATATAAATCCGGTAGCTTCTCCTTTAAAGCATCAGGTCGTGCCCGTGCTTCTATGGATACTGATGGTTTTGTGAAAGTACTGGCTGATAAAGAAACTGACGAGCTCCTTGGTGTACATATGATTGGTCCGCGTGCTGCAGACATGATTGCTGAGGCTGTGGTTGCCATGGAGTTCCGGGCCTCTGCAGAAGATGTTTCGCGAATGAGTCATGCACATCCTACCTTCACAGAAGCCATCAAAGAAGCCTGCCTGGCCGCAACCGATAATCGGGCCCTGCATATGTAATCAGAATAAAATTCAGATAAAAATCCCATCCCTACGGTGGGATTTTTTATTTGCCTTTAAGTACCTATTTTGCCGCACGCAATTAAGCAATCTCATGCAAGCATTACCCCCGAATATTTAGCAGAAATAGCCCGGCAGATTGCTTTTGTAAGTGCATGCCTGGGTGGCTTTGCCGCTACCTTTCTGGCAACGCTTCTTTTTGTTAATAGCAGCAAACGGGCAGGAGGATGGGCTATTGCCGGGGCTTCT
>JASLAE010000365.1 GCA_030147305.1 Cesiribacter sp. | reverse complement strand
TTTATGCCTTCTTTATTTGCCTTTTCAAGTGCTTCTTTCAAGATTTGATTGCCACTTTTGCCCGTGGCAAAGGAGCCTGTGAGCAGGTCCTGCAGGCGATTGCCTGTGGCAAATGCCTGGCGCAGCACTTCCGGTGCCTCTGTTTCTCCTGCTTTCAGTATATAAGCATGTTGCTGTGTATCGGTATTAAGGCCAAGATAAGTAAGGCCAAAATCCACATGCAGCAAATCGCCGGGCTGGATAATCTGGCCTTCCGGCCGGTCGCTGAAAGCACGCAGATGCTCAAAGTTTTCCGGATCGGCCCGCTGTATGGCCACAGTAGGATGGAACCAGGCGGAAAGGCCAAGCGCTGTAATTTTTTCGCGGTACCACCACACTACATCATCGGTTGTCGTAATGCCCGGCTGAATAACCGCCTCAGAAAAACCTTCGGCAATAATTTGGTGAGCTATGCGAACAATCTGGGGATAAACCAGCATTTCGGAAGGCGTACGGGTTTCTAGCCAGCCAATGGCCAGCCGTTCGCCACTTACCAGGCGCTGGTTGTATTTTTTAGGCAAAGCAGCCTGCAAGGCTTCATATTCGGTAGCGGTAAGGCCATCGGCCAGGCCAAAATGGCTGGAGCGGTTTATGGCGATACGCTTCGGGTCGCGCTCCTGTATCAGCTCCGCAAGGCGCTTCCACTGGTCGGGCTGCTGTTCGGGCTCCCAGGCTTTTACAAAGGATTCACCTACATTATAGCGAGCAACGGCCAGTGTTTCCAGTGGTTGACCCTTGCCGGGCTGGTACACCACTAAGATTGTACGGCGGCGCGCAGCAAGCCAGGTAGCGGGGAGCATAGTTTCTATGACTGGGTCTTCATTATATTCCCGGGCGATGATCAGCCACATGTCAATCCCTTCGCGTTCCATCAGCATGGGCAAGACTGTTTTTAGTCGTTCTTCCCGCCAGGTGTCCTGTACCCGGGCCCGTTCTTTCATAGACAGGATGGCAGGCATTTGGGCATATGAAGGCAAGGCAAAGAGCAGGAGAATCCAGCAGAGGCGCATAAGGGAAATGGTTTGTTCTCCTAGTTTACTGAATTTGATCAAAAACACAAACGGGGGCAGGAAAAAGCAAATTGAAACTAGTAGTGGCAGGTTTATCGTTTACTAGTAAAGTGATAATAAATTCGGATATGAAAGGTGACTTTAATGAATTAATTCAGGGTAACACACCGGTGCTGGTAGACTTTTACGCTACCTGGTGCGGTCCCTGCAAAATGATGCCGCCCATTTTGGATGAGCTTAAAAACCAGGTGGGAGAAAAAGCAAAGATCATCAAAATAGATGTTGATAAAAACCAGGCGCTGGCCAGTCATTTTAAAGTAAAGGGGGTGCCTACCCTTATGTTGTTCAAAAATGGTAAGGTGGTTTGGCAGCAATCGGGGGTTCAGCAGGCTAACCAGCTGCGGCGGGTAATAGAGCAGCACACATGAACTTCTGTTTTTGTTCAGAAATAAAATACGACTTAAGCCCTGGCAGCGTTATAGCATAAGTTAAGGTTTTAGTTTAAAGGTTGATGATGAAGGTTCAGTAACAGTTAATCTGTTGCTGAACTTTTCTATTTTGCAGCAATAGATGTTTTTTCATTGGCCAATTCCACAGCATTCGATTATATCATCGCAGGCGCCGGTGCGGCAGGCTTAAGCATGGCCTGGCACCTTACGCATGCACCGCAGCTCAGGCACAAACAGATCCTGCTGCTGGACCGTTCCGCTAAAAATGAAAATGACCGCACCTGGGGCTACTGGGCTAAAACACCTGAGCCCTTCGATGCTATAGCCAGCTGGCGTTTCGGGCAGGCAGCATTCTTTAGTCAGTATTATAATGCAGTTTTTCCTTTAGCACCTTATCAGTATCAGGTACTGGAGGGAAAGCGCTTTTACGAGACAGTGCGCAGCTGGCTCCGGCAGTTTCCAAATGTTCATTGGCTGCAAACCGACATCAAACAGATAGAAGATACAGCTACGGGTGCCCGGGTGATTACGGAAGCCGGAATATTTACAGGCAGCCTGGTTTTTAACAGCTGTTTCCTGGACCAGGCCCTTAAGAAAGCTGTTGGCAACAGCATCAATCTAATGCAGCATTTTAAAGGCTGGGTGATTGAGACACCTGAGCCTGCCTTTGATCCTGATCAGTTACGCTTGTTTGATTTTCGTACGCCCCAAGAGGGTAGCCTGCGTTTCTTTTATGTAATTCCCCAATCTCCCCATCGGGCATTGGTAGAGTATACCCTATTTTCGGGCAAGCTCCTTGCTCCAGCGGTATATGAGCAGGCCATAGCTACCTACATTGCAAATGTGCTGCAAATCAGTAAGTACAAGATTATGGATACGGAATGGGGCATTATACCCATGACAACTTTTTCTTTTCCTCAGAAACAGGGTAGGCACATCTTTAATATAGGATCAGTAGGCGGGGCATCCAAACCCTCTACCGGTTACACCTTCCGGCGCATTCAGCAACAATGCAAGACTATTGTGCAACAGCTCCAAAACGGAAAAGATAGTGTGTCGCCCTTCTCTTCAGCCCGCTTTCAGTTCTATGATGCCGCCCTGCTGAACATACTTTATAAAAAAGGTGCACAGGGAGAAGAGGTTTTTGCCCGGTTATTTGAAAAAAACCCATTGCCCCGCCTGCTTAAGTTCCTGGACGAAGAAACGCATCCCGGTGAAGAGTTACAGCTGATGCAGACGGTTGATAAACCGCTTTTTGTGCATAGCCTGCTGAATATAGGAGTTGGGCTGCCCTTTGGTAAATAGCTTAATTTATCCTCTGATGAGTTGCATTGTAGCTAATTCTGCAGCTGATCACGCTTAATTTTTTAAAATTTTTAAAAATATTTTTTTCATCAGGCGCTTTGAACAGCAAAGCACTGGCAGCGTGTCTGGCATATTCTCTCAGCTTCCAATTATGGTGGGGGCGTTCACAAATTTCATCGCCCTGAAGTAGAGATTATTCCTTTTTCTAATCATCTCCATCCTTGATCAACAGCAGTTCGGAATAATTTATTGACAAAAAATAACTACCAGTTATAATACAATGGATACGGGTCTTTAAGGCCGGTCAGCGGTGGATTTTAGGGCATAAGGTGTCAGGAAGCAGCTTTAAAAGAGACAGAATCAGGTTTTAATTCATAAAAATATCAGGATTCTTTATACCATACTCTCCAAACATTCGCTGCCTGAGTCCCGTAGTAGCTGATGGGGCATATGCCTTTAAGGCTTATACTTTGAAAATCAATGGTATAACATTTTTGGCAATGGCGCAGCAGGCAAAATTGTAATCTGGCATTATTTAATTGAAGCTCATTCATTACGGTGTAAGGTCTGTATATCAGACATTAAAACTTTTGCTATTATTTTTGAAGAAAGTTATAAACATTTTATGAACCTTTAACGTAATGATGTGGACAAGCGTGTTTATAACTTTTTTAACTAGCTGAATGGCAACCACAACCACACCTATGCTTATGGTAGCGCAAGAGATGATGAATAGAGGCGAGCAGCTTTTTTTGCTGAAGAGCTACAGTCGTTATGTAAAACTGTGCAAAAGTGGATTCCCCGCACATGATGCCCGCTTTATGACGGGACTAAACGACGAAGACGTCTTTAAAAAAGCCAGCGAAGTTTATAAGAACTACTTATAGCTTTACTTTCTGCACCAGCAACGACAGGCTGGTGTGTAAAATTTCTCCCATGTTCCGGCAACTTTTAAAGACCGGATCCTTATAAAAATTTGCTAACTCTTCCCGCAAGTGCACCACATTTTCCTGTGGCGCCAGGTTATCCAGTGTCATGGAACGGATAAGTCTTCTGAGGATGGTCTTGGAAGAAAGTACTCTGTTTGCGATCAAAGCCCTTTCTTCCCGCTGATATTGCCGCATAGTAGTGGGCGTCATGTTCCGTACACCTACTTCTATAATCGGATTGTTCTGTTTGAAATACTGCGGCATATAGACTGCCCGTCGCCCCTCGTACGACTGCTGGTCAAAATCTATCGCCCTGATGCGGTAGTGCACTTCTTCGAAATCTGGCGTAACCTCTACCACAAAATTATTGCTGTGCATATCGCCCAACAGGCGCACAAAGCATCTTTCATTAAACTTTACAAACTCTTTGGCCAGGCGTATTTCATTCAGGGTTTTGTCGTGCAGGTATTTCTTGATAAACTGATCTCCCGGAATGCCGGCAATGTGCTCTTCAATCAGGGTATGGTCAAACACCACATAATTGATGCGGTTTGGAGACAGTAAATGCTCCAGCTCCAGGCCATACACCCGCGAGGCATCTGCTTCCTTGATATAAAAGTAATCGAAGTTGTCGTTGATGTTGTTTACAATCCGCACCCGGAAAGGTTTGGTATTGCCATAGACACAAAGATCTACCCGTTCTATGGATAAATGGTTAATAATAGAGTAGTCTCCCTGCGTTTTCAGCTGAGCATAAATCTGCTTTAGACTTTCATATACACCAGCCATCTCTGACTGAGAATAAAACACAGTTTCCCATAGCGTATCGGAGCCAAAGCGGTCGTATAGCGGAATAGAGTTGTCGTAACGCAGCAGATCTTTATAGGTAACAGGTAGCTCTACTTCACGCTCCTGGCTGCGCAGGTAAGCCCGCAGGTGCTTGCTGACGGGGTAAATTTTTTTCTTTTTGCTGATAAGCGCCATGGCGGAAATCTAACAATTAAGGTGGTGAAACCAAAGCATAGGAGCCTGCTGCTTTGCCCGTACGCTTAAGCAACACGGAAAAGCATGCAACACCTATGGCGTAGTAGGCATAAGTGCTGTTTAAGGGCTAGCAGCTTTTTGGCTAGAAATAAAAAAGCCGGCCTATCGGGCCGGCTAAGTATTTACGGATTAAAAGAACTCCCGCATTCTGTCAAAGAATCCTTTTTCTTTCTTGTCAGGAGTTGGGTCGAAGTTAGGCGAGTTACGCAGCTCTTCCAGCTTTTCCCGCTCTTCGCGTGTTAGCTGTTGAGGGGTCCAGACATTGATCTGAATCAGCTGGTCGCCTGTATCGTATCCGTTGATATTGCGGATGCCCTTGCCACGCAGCCGCAGAATTTTACCGCTTTGCGTACCGGGCTCAATTTTTATTTTGGCTTTACCATCAATGGTAGGTACTTCTACGGTTGTACCCAGTGCCAGATCTGCAAAGTTCAGGTACAGATCGTAGGCAATGTTATTACCCTCGCGCTTTAGCTCTTCATGTTCCTGCTCTTCAATGACAATCAACAGGTCGCCCGGATAACCGCCACCCGGAGGTTCGTTTCCTTTACCCGACATACTCAGCTGCATGCCTTCGGCAACACCTGCCGGTATGCGAATGGTAATGATCTCTTCTTTCTGCTCCAGGCCGGTATTGTCTACACCTGAAGGTTTCTGATCAATAATTTTGCCGCTGCCGTGGCAGGTATGGCAGGTATTGGCCGACACCATCTGGCCCAGCATGGTGTTTACCACTTTCCTGATCTGGCCGCTTCCACTGCAGGTCTGGCAGGTTTTGTAGGTAACACCTTCAGCAACCACCAGTCTTTTTACCTTTACCTTTTTCTCTACACCAGCGGCTATTTCTTCCAGGGTAAGCTTTATCTTAATGCGCAGGTTAGATCCTTTGCGCTGACGACCGCCGCGGCCACCTCCACCACCAAAGAAGCTCTCAAACGGATTGCCACCACCGAAGATATCCCCAAACTGGGAGAAGATATCGTCCATGTTCATGTTGCCACCACCGCCAAAGCCGCCGTTCATGCCGGCATGGCCATACTGATCGTACCGCTGACGCTTGTCTGCGTTACTCAGTACCTCGTAGGCTTCTGCTGCTTCTTTGAACTTGTCTTCGGCAGTAGGATCGTCGGGGTTTTTATCCGGGTGGAACTTAATGGCAATTTTCCGGTAGGCTTTTTTAATCTCTTCCGGTGTAGCATTGCGGTTTAAGCCCAGAATTTCGTAGTAGTCGCGTTTAGCCATGACTTTATCTTAAGCACCTATAACAACCTTGGCAAAACGAATCACCTTATCTCCCAGGGTATAGCCTTTCTCTACTACATCCACCACCTTACCCCTCAGTGCATCATCCGGGGCCGGAATTTGTGTAATAGCTTCCTGGTACTCAGGATCAAAATCGCTACCGGCTTCCACCTGCATTACTTTTACTCCTTTTCTCTCCAGCGCGCTTTTTAGCTTGTTGTAGATCAGGAGTATGCCTTCCCTGGTGGTGTCACCCTGTAGATTCTGGGCTTCAAATGTTTTAATTGCACGCTCAAAATCATCCAGAACGGGCAGCATGGCGCTTGCCATGTCTTCATTAGCTGTGCGGGTAAGCTCCAGTTTTTCCTTGGCCGTACGGCGACGGAAGTTTTCAAACTCTGAGTAGAGGCGCAGGTGCTTGTCTTTTTGCTCCTGCAGTTCGGCCTGCAATTTGCTTTCCAGGGTCTCTTCAGAGGCTTCATCCCCTTCCTGTTGCTCGGTTACGTCGGCC
>JASLAE010000245.1 GCA_030147305.1 Cesiribacter sp. | reverse complement strand
AAATCCTTTCATTGATTCAATATATAGATACCATCAATATCAGATTTTATTTTAATATAAGCCTTTCCCTTTAAGGTAAAAGTGGGTGCTAATGCCTGCTGTCGCAGCATCGCCTGCCTCTACAATCATGATGATAAGTGTAACAAAATAGACCTATCTTCTCCGAAACCCCGTTAGCTAGAGGCTTAGCCATTGTTAGGAGCTTAAGGGTCAAATTCTTATATTCAATCTATCCACATTCTTTGCCACAATTTTTAGCAGAGCCATGGTGAAGGGAATAGTCAGAGGCTTAAAAGCGTTTGCAGCGGAACTTCAAAAACCAAAGTTCTTCTTCAGTGGGGAGGCGCTTGAATGTAAGTGATGTATTTGGCACTTTACGGTAGGCGGAAGTATTTGATTATGATAATATCAACTATACAACCTGTCAATATTGGGAAAGTCAACGAGCAATTCTTACCTTTTCTTACCGCTTTGGAAATAATGAGGTAAAGCCGGAGCGCCGCCGAAGGACAAACTCAGAAGAAGTAAGGAGCCGTATAAGCAATTAAAGCCCTGTTCGGCTACACATACCATTACTATATAACAATAATGAAAACAAAACAATGATGAAAAAATCTATTCTCTTTTTGGTGCTCGCATTTTTTGGAATTACAGCATCAGTCAAGGCTGATCCCATACTGATGGAGCAAGTGGCCAGTCCCCAAAATCCGAAAGACTCATTACGGCTTGCCGAACTTGACCGCTTCTGGAATGAATTATCACGGACTGTTCAGGAAGGTGACCTTGCGGCTTATAGCTCGGCCTATCATCCTGATGCTGTGGTTATCTTCGGGAAGAAAACTTCTGCTCCCATTGCACAGGCGATAAAAAGTTGGCAACAGGGGTTTGTTGATACAAAATCAGGAAAAAACAAATCTAATGTTACGTTTCGTTTTACCCAACGCCTAGGAAATGAAACTACCGCACTTGATACAGGAATATTTCATTATACAACTGTAGATAAAGCCGGAAAAAACCAGGAAGCCTACGTTCATTTCGAAGGCCTTTTGGTTAAAAAAGGAGACCAGTGGGTTTTACTCATGGAAAATCAGAAGTCTGCTGCTACTCTTGAAGAATGGGAAGCTTTGAAGTAATAGTTTTGATTTCATTGAACTTATTACTGAAATGAACCTAAGTTTTTATTGGTATTAGAGCTCCAGTAATCTAAGAGACATTTATAACTGCCCTGTCAGATTTTGGGTAGTGTAACAGATGGAATCCTGGACATGGGTTAATTTCTTAAGCTGCTTAGTACTCCAGATAACCCTGCTGCTAGGCTGGGTATAAATTTTGGTAGTACATTTTAAGCATGTTGAAATTTTCCAGTACTAAGTTCATAAGGCTGAATTAGTGTACTACAAAATGAAGGTATCCTCTACACTGTATCGGTCGTTTTTTGTGTAGAAAAAGTTTGAGGTATACTACAGCGTTTACTCGCTTTTCCGCTCAGGTGCGTTAGATTTATAAAACTCCCCCCAGGCATTGAGGGCTTTAACAACGGGCAGCAGACTTCTACCCAAGTCTGTTAGATAGTACTCTACTTTTGGAGGCACTTCTTCATAGATTTTACGCCCAACAATGCCGTCAAGCTCCATTTCCTTCAACTGCTGGGTCAGCACTCTCTTGGTAGCCTCCGGCAAACCTTCCTGCATATCCTTTGGCCGCTGCGGACCTGTGAACAGGGCACTGATGATGGCTGGCTTCCATTTGCCCGAAATAACCCGTAAGCTAACCTCCATGGGACAGTCGGCCTTCAGAAGTGTTTTTCGTGTGTAATTACGCATGTATAAATCCCTTCCTTTGAGTATAGCAGGTGTTCCCTTCAATATAATATAATCTTTCCAGGCTACTCTTGTGATAAGTTCTTTTCTACTGCGAGTGGTTTAACCTGATCAACCGTTAGAATAATCCTGTCTACAATTTCCAAGGCTGTGGTAATGTTGGCGAAGTCTGTGAATAGCTCGCCTGTCTGTCCTGAATGATGACTATGCCCGAGGGGTTCCAAAAGGTAGCTTTTCTTGCTCGGTCTTTTTAAGTCAACTTCAGTAGTGTACACGAGGGCTGGCTGCCCTACTTTTCCGGAGCCACTGTAGATTTTATCATCCGGAAAGCGATTCTTGCTGTAATAGTCATTCCAATCGTATGACTGGTTTAGTTCAAAAAATATCCGCACTGTTTCTAACCCTTTTAGCTGCAGTTTGCTGCTCACAATGAAGTTATTGTGCGGGGTAGCACCTGTGTAGCCGTCTAGGTCTTGATCTGCCGTTTGGCCTGATGGCAGATGATAGCCGTCGGCTGCTTGGATCCCTCTCTTGTGTGACCAGCGGGGCAGTGCTTCAGGCCTGCGCACAACAGCAGGCTCCCACTGCTCTCCCGTCTTTTTCCCATACTCGAAAACGCTGGTGGCAATACTTCTGGATACATATAAGGTTTGTAAATAGTTACCATTTAGATCTTCGGCCCAAACAGCGAATAGCGGATATTGGAAAGCAGCTCCTTTCTTTACTTCAATTGCAATTGCAGCGTTTCCCAAAGCCTGCTTTAGCTGTATGTACTCGTACTCGTCTGTTTTTGTGCTTTTGCCCAGCTGTTCATTCCTAAAAGCATTACCCCATGCATACACCGAATCAAACGGAGGGAACTCTGCATACACACCGATCAGGAGCAAGAGAGCTACCAGGGCAACTGCTATAAAGGTTTTCGTGAAGGGTAGGGGGGCACCTTTTTTCTGTTCCCTGCTGTAGTTTTTCAAGGCCATCCAATTGTTTTTAAGATGAAGTCCGGCAACCCCTAAAAATGCTATGCCAAAAAAAGTATGGATGGATGCGGTTGGCTTTTCATAGGGCATTAGGTACATGAATATACCTGTGGCTGCTAGGATCAGAAATGCAAATGCAATAGCAATACCTATTAACTTTCTTTTATGCATGGCTGTATTATTGTGAGGGGTAGAAGCAAAAGTAGTCTTCTACTGGAGTCGACACAATAAGGGCTGATTTTATCCCATAGTGATAAATTTGTCTCCATACTCTACAGGCATGCAGCAACATTGTCACACACCAAAAGGAATAATCTCCGAATGTGTGATGAACTGTAGTACCACCTGATAGGAGAAAGGGTGAATGCTTTTAGTGAGCACCATCAACCCAAGTTATTCACCATGTTCAAAAGGTTCCATTCTCATGTTGAGGGCACTGGTATCGGGCTTTATATGATCAAAAGGATCATTGAGAATAGGGGAGGCAGGATTGAGTTTGAAAGTGCCGAAAATAAAGGCACCACTTTTAGGGTTTACATCCAGCAGGTTTATGAAAAGGAAGCAGGTTAGCACAATTTAAGCCGTTTAAATTTTTGATCTCTACCATTAGGGGATGTTGGAAGCCACTGCATCAATGGTTCTTCCTCAAACTCACCTTTCAACCACTTTTGAATCAAATTTAAAGCACCTGAGTTTATCATACCTTCAAATTCCTGGTTTTGAATATCTGGAACTTGAGAGTTATTAGGTGCATGATGCTGTTACGTTGCTGGTATGACAGACTTGAGCCATGGATCGTTGATCAATTTACAAAAGTCAGAAGGAGTGGGTATCTGGGAGAAAAGTCTATTGGATAGGTCATCTTCCTTGTTAGATGAATAGGGAAGCAAAGAAGAGGACGTAGCTGGTCTTAAAGTT
>JASLAE010000225.1 GCA_030147305.1 Cesiribacter sp. | reverse complement strand
CCTCATTACAAGCTTATTTATTGAAACATTATTTAAATAGTTATAAATATATCCTCCAAGATGTATGGTGTATGTTAGGTTTTTGTTAAATTTTCTTCTGTGAAGTAAATCAATCAACAATTTTTAAATCTGATTTTTATGCCAAAATGTGTGAAGAGGAAGCACTTCTTGGGTGTGCTATTACTGCTATTGGTCAGTAGTTCCGCATTTGCCCAATTTACTGTTACAGGTAAAGTTACTGCAGATCAAACCGGCGAAGCCTTGCCCGGTGTGTATGTGTTGATCAACAATGGTCAGGAGGGGGTTGTGACTGACCTCGATGGAAATTACAGAGTAGAAGTGCCGGGTACAAGTGGTACGCTCTCTTTTTCTTTTGTAGGCTATACAAAAGAGACGCGGGAGGTAACTCCCCAGACAGGCACTTTAAACGTAACCTTGGTTGAAGATTTGGGTCGGCTCGAAGAGGTGGTGGTAACAGGTCTGGCCACGACCGTAAAGCGTAGTAACCTGGCCAATGCGGTTTCTACCGTTTCTTCCGATGAGCTGGTAGGTACTACCTCTCAACCAACGCTGGATGCTGCTATTTACGGAAAAGTAACGGGTGCCAACATTGTTCAAAGCTCTGGAGCGCCAGGCGGTGGTATTGCCATCAGGCTGCGGGGAGTATCTTCCATTACCGGACAGAACCAGCCGCTTTTTATTGTAGATGGTGTTTACCTGAGTAACGCAGAGATTCCCAGTGGTTTGCGGAATGCTTCCGGTGCCAACACCGCAAATGAAGAAAATGCCTCTAACCGGATTGCAGACTTAAACCCTGAAGATATTGAGAGTCTGGAGATATTAAAAGGCCCTTCTGCTGCTGCCATTTATGGTACCCGGGCCAATGCCGGTGTAGTGATTATCACGACCAAGCGTGGCAAAGAAGGCAGAACCCAGGTAACGCTAAGCCAGGATATTGGTGTAAACCGCGCCATCAACCTGCTTGGCATGCGCGACTGGACAGCCGAACGAGTGCGGACGGCCTTTAACGAAGAAGAAGCGCAACGCTTTACGGCCGCCCAGGCCGCCGGTAAGATTTATGATTACGAAGAGGAAATCTACGGAGAAACAGGTCCTATCAGCCAGACAAACCTAAGCGTATCCGGAGGCGGAGAAAAAACCAAATTCTTTTTGGGGGCCTCTGTTAGAAATGAAGATGGCATCATCAAAGGCACCGGTTTCGACCGAAATTCCATTCGCCTGAACATCGACCATAAAATTTCAGATCGGTTTAGTATATCCACCGGTAGTAACTATGTAAACTCAGAAACCAACCGTGGTTTTACCGGAAATGAAAACGAAGGTGGGCTTAGCTATGGTTATAACCTTGCTTTTACCCGTCCCTGGGTAGACCTGCATCCCGATGAATTTGGTAATTATCCTAATAACCCCAATTCATCAGGCAACCCCCTGTTTGTGCGGGACAGAACTATTAATGAAGAAGGGGTAAACCGATTTATACAAAGTGCACAATTAAAGGCCAACATCCTTAAGAACGATCGGATGTTGCTGAATGCTACCCTGAGTGGAGGTCTGGACTTCTTTACAAATGAAACCTTTATCTATGTGCCGGCGGAACACCAGGGCCAGGGAGTACAACAGGGTTTTATTGGGCAAGGCAAAAATAACATCCGCAACCTCAACAATCAGGGCTTTCTGGTTTGGGAAAATTATCTGAACGATGGTGGCCTTATCTTAACCAGCCAGGTAGGCTACAGTTATCTTAGCTTCGACAGAGGACTTACTTACAACCAGGGTACACAATTGCGTCCAGGCCCTGTAAATATAGGTCAGGCGTCTGCTTTAAGAATCGATCAGACCAACCAGACAGAGGAAGAATTTGGTTTGATCGTTCAGCAGGAAGTTAACTTTGGCGATAAAATTATTGCAACAGCGGGTGTTCGGGCCGACAAATCAAACCTGAATGCAGACCCCAATAAATACTATTATTTTCCAAAAGCATCGGTAGCCGTAAACATCGGTAACCTTGGTTTTTGGGATATAAGCGCTATTAACCAGTTTAAGGTGCGGGCCGCTTATGGCGAAACAGGTAGTACAGCTGGCTTTGGTTCACTTTATACACCCCTCACAGGTGTGGGTATAGGAGGAGAAGCAGGGTTTGTAGTGGCAGGGCAGCGTGGTAGGGAAGATCTGCAGCCAGAAACAGCTTCTGAGATTGAATTTGGTCTGGATATGTCGTTTCTGGATAGCCGTATTGGTTTTGAGGCTACCTATTACAAAAGAAATGTAAAGGATTTGATTCTTGAAAGAGCGCTGCCATCCAGTTCCGGTTATACAATTGAGGTGGCAAACCTGGCAGATCTTGAGAATAGAGGCTTTGAACTTGGTTTGAATGCAATACCAGTGCAGTCCAATAACTTTACATGGAATAGCAGCACTAACTTTTGGTTTAACCGATCAGAAGTAACCCGCCTGGATGTTCCGGCTTTTGCTGTAGCTGGTTCGGCATTTGGTTTAAGCCTTGGCACTTTTTATGTAGAAGAGGGTGCACCCATTACCCAACTTAAAGGGTCTGTAAATGGTGTTGTAACTACCGTTGGAGACACAGAGCCGGATTTTCAATTATCCTTCTTCAACCAATTTAACTTCTTTAATAACTTCGATTTTAGTTTCCTGCTGCACCGCAAACAGGGGGGTGACAACCTGAACCTTTCCCGGCTGTTAACCGACCTGGGCCAGACCACACCTGACCTGGATTCAGAAGCCGGGCAAACCAGGCAGAACCAGCCAATTGCAGCACCTCGCTTTGTAGAGGATGCTTCTTACTGGCGTATGCGGGAAATGGCTCTTTACTATACACTACCTTCTACAGTGTATTCTGGCTTTGCCGGTAAATTCCTGAACAGGGTAAAACTTGGTGTTTCTGCGCGCAATCTATTTACCATAACAGATTATAGCAGCTACGATCCGGAAGTATCTGCTAAAGGCGGCGCAGGCTTGTCTACCGGTGTAGAGGTTGCGCCATTCCCAAGCATGAAGCAGTACTATTTCCACCTTACCCTTGGTTTATAATTTCACTAAGATTTAACAATATGAAATATACATCTTTATTTTTAGTCTGGCTGACAGCATTTACCCTGTTGAGCAGCTGTGAGCTGGAGGAAGTGCAAGACCCTAATAATCCGGCTGTTGGTTCTGTAGATGAAAATGCTAACCAGGCACAGCTGAACGGATTGGCACTGGGCGTATTAGCTGGTATGCGCAATAGCCATGATGTCTATGTAGTGTCTACTGGTTCAGTGGCCCGCGAGCTGTACCTCTTCGATGCAGACCCACGCAATACGGCAGATCTTTTGGGCAGGGATGGCACACTGCTGGATAACAACAGTTTCTATCTGCTTGCTCCGTATAACGATCGGTATCAGGTAATTAAAACTGCTAATATATTACTGTCGGCAGTAGAGAACACAGAACTGGTAACAGAATCACAAAAGAACGGATACCGCGCTTTTGCCAAAACCATTCAGGCCCATGAATATCTGCAGGTCCTGAATATGTTAGGTTCTAATGGTATTCGGGTAGATGTGGCCGACCCTGACAACATGGGCGAATTTGTAAGCCAGGCCGAAGCGCTGGAGTACATTGCAGGCTTGCTGGACGAATCGGCTGCTATGCTGTCGGGAAGCGAAATAGAATTTCCATTCACCCTCTTTGGCTTTGAAGGATTTGATACACCCGCCACTTTTCTGCAGTTTAACCGTGCCCTGGCGGCACGTGTGGCAGCTTACCAGGAGAACTGGGCAGAGGTGCTGACCAACCTGGAGAATTCATTTTTTGGTTTGGAACAACCTTTAGACCTGGGCCCTAAAATGGTTTTCGGTTTAGGTACAGATGATATCCTAAACCCCCTGTATAAAGCCATAGAAAATACTGGTGACATGATCTTTGCCCACGGCGATTTTGTTAGTGAGGCTGAAGCAGGAGATACACGCGTAACCGATAAGGTTTCAGATATGGAAGCGGTGGTTCAGGATGATTTAACGGGCAGATACAGAACCACCTTATACGAAACCTCTACATCACCGATCGACATTATTAGAAACGAGGAATTGATCCTGCTGTACGCAGAAGCCCACATTCAGTTAGGCAATACAGAAGAAGCAGTTGGTGCGTTGAACATCATCAGAAATGCTGCCGGCCTGGAGGATTACAGTGGGGCTGTAAGCCAGGAAGCACTCATCGATGAAATGCTGGAGCAACGCCGCTATTCTCTTTGGGCGGAAGGACACCGGATGGTAGACCTGCGCAGGTATGGCAGATTAAATGCCGATTATTTACCTATTGACAGAGAGGGTGACTTAGTCTTCACAGAGTTTCCTATACCGCTTACAGAGAATGAGTAGAAGAAAATTTAGTTTTTAACCCATAAAAATAGCAGCCTGTCAGGGGCTGCTATTTTTTTAATTGTGTGACTGTGCTTGCTTAAGTATGCGAATATCACTTACCCTAGGGCACCAATGCAAGCATAGTTTAAATACTAAATGGCGCCTTTCTATCCTGCCAGTCTGGCATTGTCTGCCCTGAGCGCTACCTGCGAAAGCACCTTCTTTGCCTGAACAAGGTGTCGTTGGTTGTGATAGATAACTATCCTTAACGTATCGCCCAGCCGCAGTTTAATTAGTTTAGAAATGCTGATAGAGGTTTTAACCCGGCTAAGATCTACTTTTGCTGCCCCTTGCAAGAGCTTGAGCAGCTCCCGTTGCTGCTCACAAAATTTGCTTAACACCCCTCTGCTTAACTGGCTGCCGGCTGGATTCATTTCTTTAAAGGTCTTCATTTTGTTAAGCTTCTCTTTTGGCAGCATGCTTTCAGCAAAATAATTACCCAGCCAGCCACTTTTAAATGTTGGGTTTGCTGCGCCTTTCGGTGCTGATGTAAGTCTGTAGCCGATCTCTGGCAGGTAAAAATCTCCATAGCGGTTCAGGTGCTCAATGCACTCCAGGATGCTCCAGCTTTCGGCACTGACCTTATAATTTAAGGCATGATCAATTAAATTTTCGAACTGCTGAACTGCCTCCAGGTTTTCTTTTGTCCGGGCAGTGAGGTCTGCTATAAGGGTAGGGGTTGCGATCGTCATCTTCTTTTTTTTTTATGCAAGTTCAGACTTCTCAGCGTGCAAAAAATTGATTGAAATCACGATTTTTTCAGGCGCGATAAAGTTTCGGGCGTCATTCTAAGGTAAGAGGCAATGTATTTATGCGGAATTTCCTGAAACAGCTTAGGACTTCTTTCCAGTACTCTTCTGTACCGATCAAGCGGAGAAGAGGTGAGCAGATCAATTTCTCTTTCTATTTGCTGATAAACCAGTTGCTCGGTTATCTTTTGCCAGAGCAGCAGGTTATCAGGGCTACTATGCACAAATTCCATAAATGCACTTTTGTGCATGACCTTCACCATAGACTGCTTCATGGCCTGAATGTAGAAATGTGAAGGTCTTTCGTTGATGAAAGCGTCAAGGGAAGCAATAAAAGAATCTTTATAACCAAACCGGATGGTGTGCTCTTCGGCCGCATCTTCTACCCAAATTCTAAGACTGCCGCTCAGCACGTAGTACAGGTGCAGGTCTGTTGTTCCTTTTACGGATAAAAAATCGTTTCGCTTTAAGCTTACATCTTTCAGCCACAGGTTCTGCGGATATTGATCTAAGCGAGCCTTTAATTCTTCAATCGGGTTCATGCGTTAAACTGCTTGTAGGAGAGCTAGTGATCAATTTAGCAGTTAAAGCAGAGAATATGGTAATAGGAGTTCTACTACACAATAAATTAGGGCTTCTGATAAAATTTATGTTGCATTGCCTGAAGGATAGCAGTCACAGGCTTTGTGCAGAAAAGCCTGTGACACTGTTAACCGTTATAACACTTTTTAAGCAGCTGAAGTGATACTTACCGGCATCAATAAAACCTAAACCCTATTTAATTGCCAACAACTACATTAAAGCTTCTCCTTCAGGTACTTTGCCGTAGCGTTTTGGTCTGCGAGTTTGGCCATTTCTTCCGGGGTGCCGGCAAATTCTAGCTTTCCGCCACCTTCGCCCCCTTCGGGGCCCAGGTCCAGAACCCAGTCGGCGCTCTTGATCATTTCCATGTTGTGCTCAATGATCACTGCTGTATTTCCCTGTTCAATAAGTGCATTGATGGAGCGCAGCAGTTTGCTGATATCGTGGAAATGAAGGCCCGTGGTAGGTTCATCGAAAATGAATAGTATGCCACCTGTATTGGCGCCGCTGCCTTTTGCCAGAAAAGAGGCCAGCTTTACGCGCTGCGCTTCGCCACCGGAAAGGCTGCTGGAGCTTTGGCCCAGCGTAATATACCCCAAACCCACTTCCTGGAGTGGCTGCAGCTTGTTTATGATGGCCGCCTGCCCCTTAAAAAACCCGAGGGCTTCGTCAACAGTCAGGTCCAGTACCTCTGCAATGTCTTTTTCTTTGTATTTAACATCCAGGATTTCCTGCTTAAACCGTCGTCCGTTACAGCCTTCGCAGGTAAGGTGAATATCCGCCATAAACTGCATCTCTACCGTTACCTGGCCCTCACCCTGGCAGATTTCACATCGGCCACCTTCTACGTTAAAGCTAAAGTGGCCCTGCTTGTACGCGCGGGCTTTGGACAGCGGTTGGTCGGCATACAGGGAGCGAATGGCATCGTAGGCTTTTACATAGGTAACCGGGTTGGAACGGCTGCTTTTGCCAATAGGGTTCTGGTCAACAAACTCAACCTGGGTTATCTTCTTATAATCACCCTCCAGCTTGTCGAACTTGCCGGTAGCCTCCGATACAGAGCCCATAAGCTTACCAACAGCCGGGTAGAGAATTTTCTTCACCAGTGTGCTTTTGCCCGAACCGGAAACACCCGTAATGCAGGTCATTACTTCCAGCGGTATTTGCACATCGATGTTCTTGAGGTTGTTTTCTCTACAACCCCTTAACCAAAGGCTGTTGCGCCAGGTGCGGCGGTGTTTAGGCACCGGTATCATTTCCCGGCCACTCAGGTAACGGGCGGTATGGGTCTGGCCATGCACCATCATCTCATCCAAGGTTCCCTGGAACACCAGCTCTCCACCATGGGCGCCGGCATCAGGGCCAATGTCTATGATCTGGTCGGCCATGCGCATGACTTCTTCTTCATGTTCAACCACGATAACAGTGTTACCCAGGTTACGCAATAACTCAAGTACACTCACCAGACGGGTAGTATCACGCGGGTGCAGGCCAATGCTAGGTTCATCTAGAATATACATAGAACCAACCAGGGCAGAGCCCAAAGAGGTAGAAAGCTTGATGCGCTGGAATTCTCCACCGGAAAGGGTATTGGCTACCCGGTTGAGGGTAAGGTACTCCAGGCCAACGTGCATGAGATAATCGAGCCGGTTGGTTACTTCCTTTTGCAGGCGCTCAGCAATTTTCTGTTCATGCGAGGGCAGGGCCAGTGCTTCGAAGAATGCTTTTAGCTTATTAATGGGCAGCAGCACCAGGTCAGCAATGCTTTTACCGGTTTTTGCAGGATCTTCGCCCGGCTTCACGCCAATCTTTACATAATGGGCATCTTTGCGCAGGCGGGTGCCGCGGCAATCAGGGCATACCGTACGGCCGCGGTAACGGCTCAGCAGTACCCGGTACTGCACCTTGTGCATTTGGGTATTTACCCATTTAAAGAAGCTGTTGATGCCCTCGAAATAACTGTTGCCCTGCCACAGCAGCTCCTGCTCATGAGGTGAAAGCTCGTTGTAGGGGCGATGAATGGGGAAGTCGAAGCGGATGCCATTCTTGAGCAGCGGCTGCAACCAGTCTTCGCGCTTGCCTTCGCTGCGCCAGGGGGCAATGGCTCCCTCGTACACACTCAGGCTTTTATCCGGAATAACCAGGTCAGGATCAATTCCTAATATTTGTCCAAAACCTTCGCAGGTTTTACAGGCGCCATACGGATTGTTGAAGGTAAAAAGGTTAACACTGGGTTCTTCGAACTGAATGCCATCCAGCTCAAAGCGGTCAGAGAAAATCCTTCTTCTTTCAGCAGCCGTTGCTGCATCTGGCACTTCTATAATACAATCGCCATGGCTTTCATAAAAAGCGGTTTGTACAGAATCTGCCAGTCTAAACTGTAAGTCCTCGTCCAGACGATCAACAGCAGCCCGGTCAATCAGCAGGTCAAACTGCATGGTTGCCAGTTCCTTCTCAGGCTTTTCCAGCAGCTCCTCTATCGATGTTGTTTCCCCATCGGCAATGATGCGGTTATACCCTTTGCTTAGCAGCACCTTCAGGTCGGCCTGCAGGCTTCGTTCAGGGTGGCGGACGAAGGGACATAACACCATCATGCGTGTACCCTCGGGCAGGCTGTTGATGTAATCTACCACGCTGCTGACCGTATCGCGCTGCACTTCCTGTCCGCTTACTGGCGAGTAGGTATGGCCAATGCGGGCAAAGAGCAGCTTCAGGTAATCGTAAATTTCTGTTGTGGTACCTACAGTAGAACGCGGGTTTTTGGTGCTCACTTTTTGCTCAATGGCAATGGCCGGCGAAACACCACGGATATACTCCACCTCGGGTTTCTCCATACGGCCCAGGAACTGGCGCGCATAGCTGCTCAGGCTCTCCACATACATGCGCTGGCCTTCGGCAAAAAGGGTATCGAAAGCCAGAGAAGATTTGCCTGAACCGGATACGCCGGTTACGACCACCAGCTTATTGCGGGGAATGGCAACGCTCAGGTTTTTGAGGTTGTTTACTTTAGCGCCTTTGATGATAATGAACTGGCGCGGATCAAGTTCATCAAGTATTATAGAGGCAGGCAAAGCTGCAGTTTGTTGCTTCATAGATAGTGCAAAAATACAAAAAAAACGGGAGGAGCCGTAGGAGCATAACAAGCTTACCCACACTTAAAGTTTTAGATCTGGCACATTGTTAACTAGCGCTATTAATTCTTATTTGCTGTTACAATCCATTAGCTAAGCCACCGGCAATATTTAAGAAATTTTACTATTGGCCTGCTGCTTATCTATTGCCGGCTGATCGACGGTTGCGCCAGAGGCATCATCCTTGGCCTGCTTCATGAGGTAAATAAAATAAATACTGTAAGCGGAGAACAATTATTAGTTAAGTGGCAAGATCCTTGCGGCTGTTGTTCTTCGTACATTATATTGAAAAAGAGGCTTAAACGCTGAAAATTCTTATTTCTTGTGTAAAATCTTACATCTATTGCTTAAGATAATCCGGTTCGTTATATTTGAGTAAAGAGCAAAGTCCCTCCTAAATAAATTATTTACTAAACCTCGTTTAACCCATACTATGGCATAAACCTCTACGTTAGCTTAACAGACAATTACATGAAGAAAAATGGATTGAACGACAGCGAGTTAGTGCTGGCGTACAAAAACGGCAACGAAGAGGCTTTTAGAACGCTCGTTGAGCGCCATAAGTCAAGGATTTATACAGCTGTTTATCTGATTGTAAAAGATCAAGAGATTGCGGAAGACCTCCTCCAGGATGCCTTCGTAAAAGCAATCAACACGATACAATCAGGTCGATATAACGAGGAAGGTAAGTTCCTTCCCTGGATATTGCGCATAGCGCACAACCTGGCCATTGATTACTTCCGGAAGCAGAAGCGGTATCCTGTAGTTAATATGGAATATACCAACCCTGTCTTCAATACCGTGGAGTTTTCCGAAGGCACCTATGAAGATGAGCAAATAAAGCTTGAAACACATACCCTGTTGTATCAGCTCATAGCAGAGCTACCCGATGCACAGCGCGATGTGTTACTACGCCGCCACTTCATGCAGATGAGCTTTCAGGAAATTGCCGATGCAACCGGCGTAAGTATCAATACAGCACTGGGTCGTATGCGATATGCGTTAATCAATCTTAGAAAAAAGATGGAGAGCAATAATATCGCCTATGATCAAAACCTTTACCCCGGATGATTTGCTAAGGTATTTTTACGAAGATACCACACCTGTTGAAAGCAAAGAAATTGAAAAAGCACTCAGGACAGATGAGCGCTTGCAAGAAGAGTGGCAGCAGCTACAGGCAGACATGAATATGTTGGATGGCCTGTTCCTGGAACCGTCAGGCGCTGTCACCGATAGAATCATGCATTGGGCGGGCGCCATGAATATGGCTGTCTTAAAAAATTGAAGATCTGCGCTTACGTGCTGCCAGACAGTCTCTGGCGGAACTTTGTAAAGAATTTGACTATGTTTTGTAATGAAAAAGCCTGTAGGTAATTCTACAGGCTTTTTCTGTTAATAACGTTTAAATTTATTTATAATGATGGCGAAAGCGAAATACGCATCCAACTACAAAGACTAAACCCAGACCAGCTAAAGCAATAGGAAAGCCGGTACTGGCTGCTGTTCCACCCTTGGTGCTGCTCTGGGGCACTTCTTGCGGCTCGTCCCTTGATGCAAGGGGGTTTTGGTAGGCTGCTGTAGTTTGTTCCTGAGCCGCTAAAGGTCTATGCTTTTCTACTATCTTCAATTCATAGATAAACAAAAAGCCTAACCACACCATTACCAGGCCCAGCGCCATCATCAGCACGTATATTTTTCGGCTTCTCATACTCCATCTATTTAAAATTTTCTATTTCTAATACCGGAGATATAGCAGCTAACGAGACAATTCTTGAAAAGGGTGCAGGTGTAGCACCTAATTTTGTCCAGCTTAATCGGCTATACCCGGACATGCGATACAAAAAGCTGCCTGTCTGCCGAAATGGGCTATTTTCCTTATCTTTGGTTTATGGTAAAAAAAGAGCGTTACAGGGCCTTTCTGGATTACTTTACCACCCACAGCCCCGAAGCGGAAACAGAGCTTAATTTTTCAAACCCTTATGAATTGCTGGTAGCCGTTATCTTAAGTGCACAGTGTACGGATAAGCGTGTGAACATGACCACACCAGCACTTTTTCAGGCCTTTCCTACGCCGGCACACCTGGCGGCCAGCAACTTCGACGAGCTTTTTCCTTATATCAAAAGCATTTCTTATCCGAATAATAAAACGAAGCACTTGCTGGGCATGGCTAAAATGCTGGTAGAGGTGTTTGGTTCCGAAGTGCCGGCCGAAGTAGACCAATTGCAAAAATTGCCTGGTGTAGGACGCAAAACAGCAAATGTGATAGCTTCGGTCATATACAACCAGCCTACCATGGCTGTAGATACCCATGTATTTCGGGTAAGCAAGCGGCTGGGGCTGGTGAATCAAAAAGCTAAAACACCCTTGGAGGTGGAGAAGGAGCTGGTACGGCACATACCCCAGGCGCTTATTCCAAGAGCCCACCACTGGCTTATCCTGCATGGTCGTTATATTTGTGTAGCCCGCACCCCAAAATGCCCTGTGTGCCCGCTGACACACTTCTGCCACTACTTCCAGAAAAATGTGAGGCTTGTTTAAGCATGTGTGGCATAAGCCTGATCATTGATACTAAAACAGAATCCGCTGGCTCCCAAAAGCTGGAGCTTGCGCTGGAGCGTATGCAAAAGCAGCAGCAACAGCGCGGACCCGATAGCAGCGGCACGGTCATGCTGCCATGGAATGAGGGTACAGTGGCAATGGGGAGCAGGCGCCTGCAGATCCTGGATGCTTCGGCATTTGCAGACCAACCCATGCAACGCAGCTGGAGGGGCAGGCAGGGATGGCTCAGCTATAATGGGGAGCTCTACAATTATGCAGACCTGCGCAATGAACTTCTTCAGCTGGGCTGTACTTTCAGGAGCAGCTCAGATACGGAAGTGGTGCATTATGCCTTGCTGGTTTGGGGAGTAAAAGCTTTGCCTAAGTTTAATGGCATGTTTGCACTGGCTTATTACGAGCAAAGCCAAAGCGGAACATCAAGACTTTTGCTCGCCAGAGACCGTTGGGGACAGAAGCCGCTCTACTACACCCGCCAGCACAACCAATGGCTGGCCGCTTCTGAGCTGCAGGCAATTTTAGCCAGTGGGCTGGTAAAGAAAGAGCTGAACCAGGCGCAACTGTGGTACTACCTGCGGTACAAATTTGCCAGGCGTCCGCATACTTTTTTCAAAGATGTTTACGAGCTGGAGCCGGGCCATTACCTGCTGCTGGAGCCGCAAATGAATCCGGTCATTCAAAAGTTTGTGCTGCCTTCACCTGCACCCATAGACCCGGTAGCCACGGATGAGAAGGTGCTTGAGCGGGTAGAGGAGCTGTTAACAGACAGCCTGCTCAACCATCTGCAGTCAGACAAGCCCGTGGGCTTGTTTTTGAGTGGCGGGGTTGATTCTACGCTGATGCTGGCACTCCTGCGGCAGCATGCTGCCGGTCAGGTGCCTGTTTGCTTTACAATTGGTACAGCAGAAGATTCTTCCTGGAGCACGCAGGACTTGCACTGGGCAGAAAAGGCAGCTGCACAATGGGATGCTTACCACCAGCCGCTGCTCATCAGTAGCAGCACTGTGCTAGACAACTTTAGCGAATTGGCGGGTAACCAGGACCAGCCCATTGCAGATGGTGCCTGGCTGCTGACTTACCTGCTAAGCCAGCATGTGGCGGCAGCCAGGGTTAAGGTGGTGCTGGGTGGTGCCGGTGCCGACGAACAGTTTGCTGGCTATCACCGGCACAGTGCTTTTGGCGCTTATCTGCAGCACCAGCGCCGCCTGGCTCCCTTGTTGCCCATGCTGAAAAGTAGCAGCAGCTTATTGCCAACCGGCAAGCTTGTGCCGGGGCGGCAGCTATGGCAGCTTATTAAAAAGTTTGGCAGTAATCTCAACAAAGATCCTTACCAGACCTTTCTGAACTTTACCAGCCTCGCTATCCTGCAACAGGCGGCAGATGAACCTGCCGTCCAGCCTGAGGGCGAACCGCTGCAGTGGGCACTGGACCATGACCGTCAGCAGTTTCTAATTTCTGATGTGCTGGCGCTCAGCGATAAGGCAAGTATGCAATGGGGCCTGGAGATGCGTGCACCTTATCTGGAGGGTCTGCTTTCTGATTATGTCGCGCAGCTACCGGCAAAGTATCTGTTGAAGAACGGGAAAAAATGGTTAACGAAGGCACTGCTGGACAAATGTGGCGGAAAGGCCTACAGCCAGCGAAGAAAAGAAGGCTTTGGGATGCCTTTTGGCGCCTGGGTGCAGCAAGGCAAAACCGAGCATCTCTGGCAATGGCTTCAGCAAAGCGAACATGCCCTGCACGAACATTTGCCCGCTGCGGTTACCCGGGATCTGTTAGACAAACATCGAAAGGGTAAAGCAGATTATAACCAGGAACTAATGGCGTTAGCGCTGCTCGCCAGCTGGATGGAGAAGCACTTTTAAAAGCGCTGATTGACTACCTCTTATCTTGTTAAAAAAGCTATTTAATCACACATTCAACTATTCCCCCGTTTTATCATTCATGCGCATCCTCTACCTCCATCAGTATTTTAAAACACCGGAAGAAGGAGGTCCAATTCGCTCTTATTATTTGGGGAAAGCACTTGCAGACGCCGGCCACGAGGTGGTGATGCTTACCAGCTGGAACGGGAGTGAGTTAAAGATAGTAACGATAGCTGGCATCCAGGTGTACTACCTGCCGGTGCCATACAGCAATAACATGAGTTTTCTGGCACGCAGCCGGGCTTTTGTGCAGTATCTGCGGCTGGCGTGGCGGCAATTGAGTTCATTGGTGCCTGCAGACCTTGTCTATGCCACTTCAACTCCGCTTACCATTGGCCTACTGGCCCTTTACCTGAAACGGCGTTATAAGATCCCTTATCTCTTCGAGGTGCGCGATCTATGGCCGGAAGCGCCTATTCAGCTGGGTTTTATTAAAAGCAAACTGGTGATTGCCGGCCTTAGAAAGCAGGAGAAGCTGCTCTACCAGCAGGCCGCAGCAGTGGTTGCGCTATCACCCAGCATTGCAGGGGGGATAAAAAATGTTCATCCCGGAGCACAGGTTTACCTGGCACCTAATATGGCAGACTGTTTGTTTTTTGGTCCGCAGGCAAAACCCCCTAAACTGCTCAGGCAATGGCAGCTGGAGGGCAAGTTTGTGATCAGCTATACGGGTGCTGCCGGGGTGGCCAATCACCTCGATTATCTTATTGCTGCCGCTATCGCCTGCCAGCAGGCTGGGTTGCCTGTTCATTTTTTAGTAGCAGCACAGGGTAGTCAGCTGGCTGCTATGCAGCACCAGGCTGCCGGCTTGCAAAATATGCTGTTTCTGCCCTATGGCAGCAAGGCTGTAGTTCGGCAGTACCTGGCGGTGAGCGATGCTGTATACACTTCCTTTGGCCAGCACCCGGTGCTCCAGAGCTGTAGCCCCAATAAGTTCTTCGACGGACTGGCAGCTGGCAAGCTTTGCCTGGTTAATGTAAAGGGCTGGTTGAAGGAGCTGGTAGAAACACAGCAATGTGGTTTCTATGCACCGCCGGAGGCACCCCAGCAGTTTGTGCAACAGCTGATCCCTTATCTGAAGGATCCTCATCTGCTACAACAGGCACAAGCCAATGCCAGACGTACTGCCGAAACCTATTTCTCCAGGCAAAAAGTCAGTGCAGAAGTAGTTGCGCTGGTAGAAAAAACAGGCCTGAGCAAATAGCAGATCATTGGTGGTCTATTGAGTATTTACCGGATTATATTTGGCTTCGTTGAAAATAGTGCGGGCATCCTGTAATTCCATCAGTTGCCGCAGGTTCAGTTCTTCTTTTTTAGCCATAAAGGTTCTCACTATATCCCAGCCCACCCATACGCCAACGCGTCCAGGGGCTTTGTCTCCAATTTCCAGTGTTTTAGGGCGCTCTTCCAGGTATTTTTTCTTCAGCATCTGGTTGGTGTCGAACAACAGCTCGTTCTTTAAAAAGTGGTTCCAGACAATGGCTTTGTTTTGATTTACACCTTCTATTTCTTCATTGGTAAAACCAATCATCACACTGTCGGGCACCTGGGGCAGCACATAATCTACAAAGTAGTAAGATTTGCCGTAGTAGACCATTTCTGCCAGCATGCTCTTGTCCTGGGTATCGGTCTGGTTAAAGCGCGACGATAGCAGCAGCAGGGCACCGGGCACGGCATATTCGGGTGCATAACGCCGTAAGATATATTGGGGTACTTCCTGCGGTCTGAAGGTAGCTTCGGGGCCTAAGAAATAATCGAGGCCTATCACAATCATTTCATCTGTTACAAAAAGATCGGTACCAAAGCCGCTTACCACCGTATAGATAACAGGTGGCTGGAACTCCGGATAGAAATGTTTGATGTAGCGGAAGGCTGTTGCAAACTGTTCTTCCCACTGTTGCAGGTTGGGGAAAATCTGCTGTGATTCGCGATAAAGGGTATCCAGGTGCGGGTCCTGGGAGAGCTGCCAAAGCTGTTCTACCAGCACAGAGTCCGATGGATATTCACCTGCCCTCAAAAACTTTTGGGCGAATAATTCATTTTCCTTTAGAAATGCATTTATTTCGTCCCTTGAATTAGCTTCAAAAAGTGGTTTTTCGAGCCTGTGTATGGTTACATCAACTTTGGTATCAGATACATCCGGCCTGTTAATATTATCTTTGGAATCGCTATTGCAGGCAAGCAGCCAAAAACATAGCGGTAAAATCAGTTGTAGACGAGTTAAATAGGTAAATAGTGTATTGTATGAAAAAAGCATGTTTGTTCTTCCTGGGTTTGGTGTTAGCGTTTGGCGCAGAAGCACAAAGTAAATTAGGAATAAAGTTTTCTCCAACCTTATCTACTAACCGTATTAAATATGAAGGGAGCGATTATGCTTTTTCTTCCGATGGGGTAGGGGGACGCTTTGTATTTGGTCCGATATATGATCATTTTTTAACAGATAATTACTCGATCAGTACTGGTTTGTTGTATGCACCTAAGCGTGTGGGTCTTGAAATAAGACGGACTGGTGAAGCAAATACTACAGAATCCTATAATCTGCAGTACCTGCAGGTGCCCGTTACCCTGAAGCTCTTTACCAATGAGCTTGCGCTGGATACGCGCGTTTTCTTCCAGCTGGGGGGTCTCATGGAAGTAAAAATTAATGAAAAGCCTGGTAACAAAGTTAATCCTGTGGTGGACCGCTTCCAGTTTTTTGACGTGGGGCTACACCTGGGTGTTGGAGTCGAGCACAGGCTAGGCTATAATACCATTCTGTTCGGTGGCTTCTTTTACAATCGTGGCCTGATTAACGCTGCAGCCAAAACCACAATAGATATGGCAGACGACCTAAAGATCCACAACGACCTGCTGGGTCTGGATCTGGGCGTTAAGTTTTAATATAAGTAAGCCCATACGTATTGGGTATTCCTTTTCCGGAGGCTTTAAAATCTATTAAAGCAGGCTCAGTTATATTTCCAGCACAGCATTATTGAAACTGAAAAGCACAAAAAAGCCCGCTGATCCATCAGCGGGCTTTTTTCTTCTACTCAGAATGATAGTCTTTTAGCCTTTATTTGGGTACTTCAATAATTTCGTCTTTTCCATTCAGGAATCGGTAATCGGTTACACCCAGCGAAGAATCCTGTTCCAGGTTTATCCAGCGGTTGTATTTCATAAACCACTTCATACGCTTAGAAATAATTCCGTTGGTGAAGTAAGAATAGAGATACGGATGCAGAGCTACTTTGATGCTCCGCTCGTTTTGGCGGGTCATCAGGTAATCCAGGTGTGTTTCAATTTCGTCAGATACCAGAATGGAGGCTGTTATTTTTCCTGTGCCATTGCAGGTGGGACATTTCTCGCGTGTTGCAATGTTCAGTTCAGGCCTTACCCGCTGACGGGTAATTTGCATGAGGCCGAATTTAGTTAGGGGCAGTACAGTAAATTTAGAACGGTCGTCCTTCATTTCTTCCCGCAGGGCATCAAATACCTTTCGCTTGTTATCAGGCTTGCGCATATCGATAAAATCGATTACGATAATGCCACCCATATCGCGCAGGCGTAGCTGTCGGGCTACTTCTTTGGCTGCCTGTAGGTTTACACTCAGTGCAGTGCTTTCCTGATCTTCTGCAGAATTTGATTTGTTTCCGCTGTTAACGTCAATTACATGCAGGGCTTCGGTGTGTTCTATAACCAGGTAGCCACCCCCTTGAAGGCTTACGGTTTGGCCAAAAAGGCTCTTTAATTGCTTTTCGATACCGTATTGTTCAAAAGGTTTGGTTTTGCCCGTATGGAGCTTTACGATTTTTTGCTTATCAGGCGCAATGGAAGTAATGTAATCCTTAATGTCGCCATACATTGCTTCATCATCGGTAATGATGGCATCAAAGCTTTCGTTCAGCACATCACGCAGAATAGAAGAGGCGCGGTTCATCTCGCCAATAATCTTTTCTCTGGGCTTAGCAGTGCGCAGTTTGTTGATTCCGTTTTCCCACTTGTTTACAAGCTCCTGCAGATCGCGGTCCAGCTCGGCTACTTCCTTGCCTTCGGCTACTGTGCGGATGATCACACCAAAGCCTTCCGGCCGGATAGAAGTTATCAGGCGCATGAGCCGCTGGCGTTCCTCGGAATTGCTGATTTTTTTCGAGACGTTGATGCTGTCGGAGAAAGGCACCAGAATAAGATAGCGACCAGCAATGGAAAGCTCGCAGGAGAGGCGCGGTCCTTTAGTAGAAATAGGTTCTTTTACCACCTGCACCAGAATCTGCTGATTCTTGCTCAGTACGCCGGTAATTTTACCGTGCTTGTCGATTTCGGGCTCCAGCTTAAAATTAGCCAGTTTGCCCTGTTGTGAACCTGTCTGTAGTTTTCCCTGCTGAACCAGCTTGGAAAATTTGTGTAATGACTGCACCCTCGGCCCCAAATCGAGGTAATGCAGAAATCCGTCTTTTTCGTACCCAATGTCAATGAACGCTGCGTTGAGCCCCTGCGATACTTTACGGACCGTACCAAGGTAAATATCACCTACGGTAAACCGGCTTTCGTCGTGCTCCAGATGAAACTCAACAAGGCCTTTATCTTTTAAGAGGGCTATACGGCTACCATCCTGAGTAGAATTGATTAACAGTTCGTAACTCAAGGTTATCGTATATTAAGTTAAACAAAAAAAGTACACCTCTTGCAACCCATGCAAGAGGTGAGAAGAGAGTAGCTCGTTGGTTACGCCCTTGCAAAAAGCGCCTTATTTCTTCTTGTGGCGATTCTTTCTAAGTCTTTTTTTACGCTTGTGCGTAGCGATCTTATGTCTCTTTCTCTTTTTACCGCAAGGCATATTCTTGTGTTTTTAGTTTGAACGATTTATTAATTCTCTTACTTAAGCTGGCCTAAATACTCATCGACCACGGCCTTCACCTCAGGGTTAGGGTCAAGCTTTTGTACAGCCAGCAGGTGCTCCCGGGCTTTATCTTTCTGGCCAAGCTGTATATAGCTTAGTGCCAGATAGAAATGACCCTCTTTATGGTTAGCATCCAGGCTTATCAACTGTTCAAAACGCTCAATCGCTTTATCATACTGGTTGCTCTGAAAAGAGAGCACACCCATATGAAAAAGCGCTTCGGTGTTGTTGGGCTCACGCTCCAGCACCTGACGCAGCAGCATAATGCCCTGCATCGGGTTTTCACTCACTACATATGTAAGCGCCAGGCGTATTTGTGCTGCTGAATGTTTCGGGTTCTTTTCAAGAACCTTGTTCAGGTGGCCGGCAGCACGCTCGCCGTATTGGCGTTGCTGTGCAAC
Organism: Cesiribacter sp.; assembly: GCA_030147305.1. Taxonomy (GTDB): domain Bacteria; phylum Bacteroidota; class Bacteroidia; order Cytophagales; family Cyclobacteriaceae; genus Cesiribacter. The sequence goes on along the minus strand of JASLAE010000225.1, from coordinate 12,105 downwards.
ATCGGGCGCCAGTTGAAACGCTTCATACCACAAATTACCCGCAGCATACCGCCTTTCAATGGTAGGCTGCGCCACAACCGCCTTTTCAGCCCAATGGGCAGCACTATCGTACCAGGCCCATTTAGCCCAGTTAGCGGCCAATGAGTCGGCAAATATAGCAAATTTTTGTTTATCTCCTGTCTTTGAGGCGCTTTCTTTCAGAGATTGCAGGTGCTCACGGGCAGATTCGGGCAATTCCTGCCTTTGCGGGCTATGCTCGTGGCCATCACCATGGTCATGGCCGTCGCCCTCGAAGTGTTCTGCTTCGCTTTCGCTACCGGTAGCATTGGCTGCTGTGCCTGCGGTAGAAGATGATCCTGCGGCAGGCGACCCTGCGGCAGGCGATCCTGCATTTGGAGCAGGGCTGGCAGCAGACAGTGCTTCACTTTTGTTTTGCACTACCGATTGAGGCAGGAGGTAAATGCTTACTGCAAGTACTCCGGCCACTGCTAAGCCAGCCCACTGTTTTCCCGTCATAAATTTTTTTGTGCTTTCTTAGAGACTAACCGTCAATTTCTTCGGTAAGTTTCATCTCATCAGTAGTCTCCTTTACTTTATCGCTACTTTTTACTTTGTCGATAAAGACTTTAGAAGGCTTGAAGCTAGGCACAAAATGCTCATCAATTACCATAGCGGTATTTTGTGAGATGTTGCGGGCAATTTTACGAGCTCTCTTTTTGTTGACAAAGCTGCCAAACCCACGTACATAGATGTTGTGGCCATTAGCCATCGACTCTTTCACCACATCAAAGAAGGCTTCTACAGTGGTTTGTACGTCGGCTTTGTCGATACCGGTCTGCTCAGCAATTTCTGCAATAATTTCAGCTTTCGTCACAGTTTTAGAATTTAAAAGGTTTTAACGAACTTACCGTTTCTCAAAACGTCCACAAATCTATAAGAGGTGTACCAATATAAAAACATAGGTTTGGAAAAAATATTACCTCTCCTCTCCATAACATTACTTTGACAGATTCAGATAACCCTATAAAAGACAGCTACTTGGTTGCCTCCAGGCTAATTGACTGGTATGAGCGGCACCACCGTGATTTACCCTGGCGTAATACCACAGATCCATACCGCATATGGTTGTCGGAAATTATCCTGCAGCAGACCCGGGTACAGCAGGGACTGCCTTATTATCAGCGCTTTGTAGAAATGTACCCTGCTGTGGAAGCACTGGCTGCCGCCCCGGAGCAGGAAGTGCTGCGGCTATGGCAGGGACTGGGCTATTATAGCCGTGCCCGTAACCTGCATGCCTGCGCCAAAGTAGTTGTGAGCCAACATGCTGGAATGTTCCCAAATACGTATGAATCGCTGCAAAAATTACCTGGTATCGGAAAATATACAGCGGCTGCAATTGCTTCTTTTGCCTTTGGCGAAGCTGTTCCGGTAGTGGATGGCAATGTTTACCGTGTTTTGGCCAGGCTCTTTGGCGAGGCCACCGACATTGGCAGCCCGGCTGCTTTCAGGGTCTTTTTTCAGCTGGCAAATAAACTGATAGACCCGAACCGGCCAGCCTTGTTTAACCAGGCCATTATGGAATTTGGGGCCATGCATTGTACGCCCCAAAAGCCACTTTGCCTCTATTGCCCTTTACAGCAACAGTGCTGGGCCTTTGCACACAACCAGCAGCTGGCCCTGCCAATAAAAGTAAAGAAGGTGGTTGTGCGCACCCGGTACTTTCACTACGTTGTTGTAAGCACGCCAGATGGGAGCCTTTTAATGAAGCAGCGACCCGCGGGCGATATCTGGCAAAGCCTTTTCGATTTCTACCTGCAGGAGGCTCCGGCGCCGCTGGAGCCGGAAGAATTTAAAGATACTTTTGTTGGGGAACTACTGGAGCAGCAGCCGCATTATACTATATCACCCGAGTACCGGCACCAGCTCACCCACCAGCGGTTGCAGGTGCGGTTTTACAGGCTGGAGCTCAACGGGCAAATGGCGCAAAAGCTTGTTTTGCCCGCGGGTATGGCCTGGTTTTCGCCAGCAGAAGTGTATAATCTGCCAAAACCTGTACTAATTCAAAACTATTTGAAAGAAGCAGGATTTTAAGTATATTGTATGATTAAATTGTAATTCACCGAGAGAAGTAAAATTCTTTCAAGATTAATTTTTATGGCTGGAGTAAACAAAGTTATTTTGGTTGGCAATTTGGGTAAAGACCCTGAAGTACGCGCCATGGATAGTGGGCGTAAAGTAGCTAACTTTCCACTTGCAACGACAGAATCCTACAAAGACCGCGATGGCAACAAGCAGGAGCAAACCGAATGGCACAATGTGGTATTCTGGGGGCCAATAGCCGAAACCATTGAGCGTTACTTAAAAAAAGGCAGTCAGGTATTCATAGAAGGCCGCATCCGTACCCGCAGTTACCAGGATAAAGACAACCAGACCCGGTATATTACCGAGATCATGGGCCAGAACCTGACCATGCTGGGTGGTGGCGGCCGCTCCGAAGGTGGTGCTGAGTACGGTGGTGCACAGGCCTCATCTGGCGGAAGTCAAAAATCTGCAGGACAGAATCAGTCGCAGCCTCAGCCTACCAGCTTTAGCAGTAGCGGAGGCGACGAAGATGATCTGCCCTTCTAAAAATATGGTTGAACGAAATTTCTGATTTTGGATAATTCCTTAGAAGACCCGTGCCATACGGAATCAAGTGAGCCTCCATCGGCTGCATCCGGATTTGGCCCCCACGGGGATAAAACAAAAAGAGTAGCTCCTCTCACCAGCTTGCCAAAAGCAGGCTGGTGGGCCGGACTACCACTCCTGCTTGCGGATCACAGCCTGCTTCTTCCGCTGCAAATTACCTTTAACCCAAACGACTGGCTTTTCTACCTGGGCAGCGGCATTGCCCTGGTGTGCCTGCTTTTTCTTTCGGCCCTGATCTCAGGCTCCGAGGTGGCTTTCTTTTCTTTCACCAGCGGGGATGTTACCGAGTGCCAGAAAAGTGGACGACCCAATGATAAAAAGGTGCTGCAGTTGCTGGAGAAACCCAAGAGCCTGCTGGCCACCATTCTTATCCTGAACAACTTTACCAACATTGCCATTGTAACGCTGTCTACCTTCGTTACCTGGCGGCTGATGGGCGGGCGAACCACGGAAGGCCTGGTTGTGACGGTATTGACCTTTCTGGTAACACTGCTGATTGTGTTTTTCGGTGAGATTGTACCGAAGGTGTATGCCAGCAGCAACAACCTTAGCTTTGCGCGTCGCATGGCCCCGTTCCTGAGTGTGGGAGAAGCCTTTTTTTCACCGCTATCCTGGTTCCTGATGCGCTTCAGCAATATCATAGAAAAGCGGATTGTACGCAAAAATTACGAGATTACGGTAGACCACCTCAACCTGGCCCTCGATCTCACCACCCGGCAGGGTACCACCGAAGAGGAAAAGGGCATCCTGAAAGGTATTGTAAATTTTGGCACCCTTACGGTAAAGCAGGTGATGCGCTCCCGCATGGACATCACTGCTTTTGATATTGAATATGATTTCCATGAACTCATGGACAAGGTGAATAAACTTGGTTATTCACGCGTGCCCGTATATGACGAGACCGTGGATAACCTGAAAGGGGTTTTATATGTGAAAGACCTTTTGCCCTTCCTGCACGAGAACGAGCATTTTAAATGGCAGGAGCTGTTGCGGCCGGTCTTTTATATTCCGGAAACCAAAAAAATAGATTCTCTGCTCAAGGATTTTCAGGAAAAGCGTATTCACATGGCCGTTGTGGTAGATGAATACGGCGGAACCTCCGGCCTTATTACCCTCGAAGACATTATTGAAGAAATTGTAGGAGAGATCAACGACGAGTTCGATGAAGAAGATGTTGCTTTCAACAAGCTGGATGAAACTACCTACATCTTCGAAGGTAAAACTTCACTCAATGACTTCTGCAAAATTGTAGCGATAGATTCTTCCGTTTTTGATCCTGTTAAGGGAGAAAGCGAATCCTTGGGTGGATTGCTGCTGGAGATCAATAACAAGTTGCCCAGAGCCGGTGAAAAAATCTATTTCAACCGCTTTGTCTTTACAGTGGTATCGGTAGACCTAAAACGTATTAAAAGGGTGCGGGTGCTCATTAAACCCCTAACACCGGAACTGCAGTCTAATAATAAAGGAGTATCGGCTAATTCCTAGCACTAATCTGCCATCAAGCTTTTTTAACACGCATTTTTACTACATTCGTCATTCGCCTATACTATTTCTGCTAAAGCAGTAGTTTTGATAGAGAATTAGCTAAGTAATGAGCATTAACAGGATTTTATTGCTGGCAATAGGAATTGCCGTAACGCTTGTAGGTTGTGGTGGTGACAGTAACAGCTATGTACCAAAGCCAAGGGCATTTAATCGCATAGATTTACCTGAGCATGGCTATACTGCCCTGCCGGATAGCTTCCCTTACCATTTCGAATACTCCAGCCATGCCCGCCTTTTGCCCGACACCAGCTGGATTGCAGAACCTTACTGGCTCAACGTTTACTATCCGGCGCTGGGTGCCAACGTACAGCTTACCTATAAACCCCTGGATGGCAGCGAACAGAAACTTAAGGAACACCTGCGCGATGCCTATAAGCTTACGGCCAAGCACCAGATCAAGGCTTCTGCCATAGAAGAATCCGTGTTTAAAACCCCCAATGGTAAAACAGCCGTGGTAGAAGAACTGAGCGGGGAAGTGCCCAGTCAATTTCAATTCTTCATCACAGACTCCACCAGGCACTTTTTACGCGGAGCCCTCTATTTTCGTACTGCTACCCAAAACGATTCCCTGCAACCGGTGATCGAATATGTTAAAAAAGACATTATACATATGCTGAACACCCTGGAGTGGGAGGGAGACAGAAAGCTTTAGATAAAAAAATGAATGATTTAATCATGATCTGATTGAACAGCTAAGATTTTGATGAATGCCTCTATTGATACTTGCTACCCACAATTCATCAATAATAAACAAGCGGTACGGCTTACCAATGATTCTGAAATAATCAATCATACAATCACTATCTCACTCATTCCAAATTAGGCATGTCGGGTTTCTTCAGTACCGCTATAGAATACCTGAAGGGCATAGGTCCGCAAAAGTCAGATCTCCTGAAGAAGGAGCTCAATCTTTTTACCTACGCCGACCTGATTCAGCACTATCCCTTTCGTTACGAAGACCGAACCCAATTTTACCGCATTGCCGAGCTGGACGAAAACATGCCCCATGTGCAGATCAAGGGCAGCATACGTGCCCTTGAAACTGTAGGGGAGAAGGCAAAGAAACGCCTGGTAGCCCACTTTTACGATGGCAGCGGCGAAATGGAACTGGTATGGTTTCAGGCCCAAAAATGGGTGGCCAAGCAGTTAAAGCCCGGTGTGCAGTATGTAGTGTTTGGAAAGCCCAGCCGCTTTGGCAGTAAGTTTAGCATTGCCCATCCGGAATTAGAGCTTTTAAGCCCTCAGAGCGACCGAACCGGTTATTTGCAGCCTGTCTATCCCTCAACAGAAAAGCTGAAGATACGCGGCCTGGATAGCAAAGGCATCAGCAAATTGCAGGAGTATCTGCTGACACTGGCGCAGGAGCACATCAGGGAAACGCTGCCCCCTAACCTCCTGGAGCTTTATGGGCTGGCAGGCAAACGGGAAGCGCTGCAGCAAATCCATTTTCCGGCAAGCCACGAGGGGTTACAAAAAGCACGCTACCGGCTAAAATTCGAAGAGCTTTTTTACATACAGCTGCGTTTGCTGAAGCTAAAGCTCACCCGCACCGAGAAATACAAGGGGCAGATTTTTAACGATCCCAGCCTGCTCACACTCTTTTATAACGAGCAGTTACCCTTTGAGCTTACGGGCGCACAAAAAAGGGTAATTAAGGAGATTTATGCCGATGTACGCAGCGGCAAGCAAATGAACCGGCTGCTGCAGGGCGATGTAGGCAGTGGTAAAACAGTGGTAGCCTTTATTAGCATGCTGTTGGCGCTCGGCAGCGGTGCACAGGCAGCCCTGATGGCACCAACAGAGATTTTGGCCACCCAGCATTACCAGGGACTGCAGCCTTTTGCCAGAAAAATGGGCCTGAACATGGCCCTGCTTACCGGCTCTACCAAAACCAAAACCCGCCGCCAGATCCACGAAGCGCTGGAAAGCGGACACCTGCACATTCTGGCCGGAACCCATGCCCTGCTGGAAGATCCGGTGCAGTTTAAGAACCTGGGCATGGCTGTTATCGATGAGCAACACCGCTTTGGAGTAGCCCAAAGGGCACGCCTCTGGAGCAAAAACAGGGAATATCCGCCGCATGTGCTGGTCATGACGGCTACGCCCATTCCCCGTACGCTGGCCATGACGCTCTATGGCGATTTAGATGTCTCAGTCATCGACGAACTGCCGGCGGGGCGTAAGCCCATCAAAACCGTTCACCGAAATGATAGCCACCGGCTGCGGGTGTTTGGCTTCATGAAAGAGCAAATTTCCGCAGGCCGACAGATTTATGTGGTATATCCCCTGATTGAAGAATCGGAGAAGCTGGACCTGAAAGACCTGATGGACGGTTTTGAGAGTATCTCCCGGGCTTTTCCACCCCCGCAATACCAGGTTAGTATTGTGCACGGGCGGCAAAAACCAGAAGAAAAGGAATGGGAGATGCAGCGTTTCATCAAAAATGAAACACACATCATGGTGGCTACCACAGTAATAGAGGTAGGCGTAAATGTTCCCAACGCCTCAGTAATGGTCATTGAAAACGCAGAGCGATTCGGGCTGGCACAACTCCACCAGCTGCGGGGGCGCGTAGGCCGTGGCGCAGAACAAAGCTATTGTATCCTGATGTCGGACGTAAAGTTGAGCAAAGAAGCACGCATACGCCTTGATACGATGGTGCGTACGAACGATGGCTTCGAAATTGCTGATATAGATCTGAAGCTGCGTGGCCCCGGCGATATTACCGGCACACAGCAAAGCGGCCTCATGGATATGACAATTGCCGACCTGAGCAAAGACGGTGAAATCCTGAAACTTAGCCGGCAGGCAGCAAACGATTTGCTTGCGGCAGATCCGGAATTAAGCCTGCCACAGAATGAGAATGTGCGGCGGCAGGTAGAGGCTCAGACACAGGAAAGAGTAAACTGGAGCCGGATCAGTTAATACCGGGCCCGCTGATAGCGTGGCTGGTTACGGCGACCATCCTTGGAGATCTGAGAAACCTTAATAGCGAGGAACGAAGCAAAGATGCCGCCGGAAAGTAGCAATGGCCACATTTCCTGCTTTCCAAAGCAGTTTACAAATACAAAGAATGAAGCAATGATCAGCAGATTTACAATTAGGGTTGCGAGTGTGCGTTTAATCAGAGTCATAACGTAGCATAGTTAAAGTGGAACTTCTGTTTTCGTGATGCTTGCATGAATCTAATTTAGACAAATTTTATCCGCCCCTTCAAAGTAGTGCAATTGTGCTGCCCCTTCTCCATGAAAGGTGCTGTGGATAAATAACTGTTTTTGGATTAATCCTGTAGCTACCCCGGATATCTTACGCTGATAGCCCGTTAAATCAGAAGCAGTTAGCCGGCTACATTAAAAGTAGAAACAGAGACGGCTTTTTTGTCTCTTACCTTCAAGGCTGTTGATCCAAATTCGCAATATTTTATAATTTAATGCCCTTTTATGGCAAATGGTGAGCATTATGTATCCTTTGCAGGTCTGCTTAATATTGAAATAGTGCTATTTGCCTATGGACTTTCCTTATAAATATGGGAGCTTCAGCTATGCTTACGGGCAAAATCTAGGGGTAAAATAGAGTATAGCTAACGCCAGCGAGCAGAAGCAATAGCAGCGGGTGTGCTACTTTCAGGAATATCTTACGTGCGGCACAATTTATTTTGAAACTGATAAAATATTGCTTCAGGCCTGGTGTTCGGGAGACCTAAAAGCAGCCGCAATCTTATAATAGGTAAGGGATGGTTTTGCATGTTGGTGATAAAGCGGCCCATGAGTGGATCGTGCATCCGGCCCTCCAGCCGTTGCCGTAATAATCTGCTGATCCAGCTGGCAATAAGAATACCGACAACAATGACCACGATTGCCATACCAATTCTTGGAAGTACCTCCAAAAACGGTTGCCAATATCCTTCCAGTATTTCTCCTAAACCTCTGGTCTCTTCTTCCATGTCAATCTATAAACACTATTTTAGAAGTTGATTTATTCTTAAAATGTTTAATACGCAACAAGATTTGATAGACAAAAAAGCGCCCCTGCCAGTAAAGGCAGAGGCGCTTAGCGATACGCTACTACATTGAATCTAATTAGAACGGATACCCATTCTTCTCAATCATAAGATCGGCAATACGGCGGCGGGCATCTTTTAAATTGAAGGGATCAATCTTAGTATACCGTTTGAGGCCCATCAGCATCAGGCGCTGCTCGTCACCTTCTGCAAACGCATTAATAGCCTCACGACCTGCCCTGGCTACTTCTTCTGTAGCACGGTGCAGGTAAATACGGGTGAGGTCAATCTGAGCGGCCACGGCCTCTTCTCCCTGCATACCTGCCAGCTTCTCGGTGCGTAGCAGGGCAGACTCAGCAGCATAGCCATGGATCAGCATGTCGGCCAGGTTCATCAGGATTTCCTGCTCTTTGCCCAGCTTCTGCATGAATTTCTGTGCTGCAGCACCGGCAATCATCAATCCTGCTTTTTTCAGGTTGCCCAATACCTTCTTCTCTTTTACAAAGAGCCCTTCTGCTTCCTGAGCACCAAAGTCCGGAATAGAAGTCAGGTCTTTTTGTACAGCCATTGCCGCGCTCATCAGGTCAATCTCTCCTTTCATAGCGCGCTTCATGATCATGTCGATCGTAAGCATACGGTTAATCTCATTGGTGCCCTCAAAGATACGGTTAATGCGGGCGTCACGATAAGCGCGGTCCATCGGTGCATCGGCAGAGAAGCCCATACCGCCGTAGATCTGCACGCCTTCGTCTACTACATAATCCAGTACTTCCGATCCGTGCACTTTCAGGATGGCGCACTCAATAGCAAACTGCTCTACAGACTTTAACTTGGCCTGTGCTTCTTCCATACCCCCGGCTCTCAGAGATTCGTAGGTATCGTCTATATTCTGGCCGGCACGGTAGGCAGCCGATTCAGAAGCATAGGTGCGGGCAGCCATTTCGCCCATTTTATGCTTGATGGCTCCGAATTTAGAAATAGGAACTCCAAACTGCATACGCTCATTGGCATAACGGACTGCATTGGCTGCAACTGCTTTAGAGGCACCTATGGCCGCAGCGGCCAGCTTAATACGGCCAATGTTCAGGATGTTAACAGCGATCTTAAAGCCATTCTGGCGCTCGGAGAGCAGGTTCTCCTTGGGTACTTTGCAGTCGTTGAAGAAGATCTGGCGGGTAGAAGAACCCTTTATGCCCATTTTCTTCTCTTCCTCATTCATGGTAATACCCCCAAAAGCCTTTTCAATAATAAAGGCGCTGAGGTTCTCATCATCATCGATCTTGGCGAAAACTATGTATATATCGGCAAAGCCTCCGTTGGTGATCCACATCTTCTGTCCGTTGATGATGTAGTGGGTACCCTCGGGATTGAGTATTGCTTTGGTTTTACCGCTATTGGCATCGGAGCCGCTGTCTGGTTCTGTTAAGCAGTAAGCAGCTTTGTATTCACCTGTTGCCAGCTTGGGCAGGTATTTGGCCTTTTGTTCATCGTTGCCATAATAGAGAATAGGCAGGGTGCCAATGCCTGTGTGTGCCGAAAGGGCTACGGCAAAGGAGTGGCCGGCGCCGGTTACTTCGGCAACCAGCATGGAGGTGTTAAAGTCCATGCCAAATCCGCCATACTGCTCTGGAACTGATGTGCCCAGCAGACCCAGTTCACCGGCTTTGTCCAGCAGGTTAGGCATCAGCTCAGGGTGTTTCATAGAGTCGATGTCTTCCAGGCGCGGATAGATCTCGGTTTCCAGAAAATCTTTACAGGTTTGGGCAATCATGCGCTGCTCTTCGCTCCACTCTTCCGGAATGAATACCCGAGAGGCCGGCGTATCTTTTATAAGGAACTCGCCACCCTTGATAGCGTCTTTCTTTTCTGTTGCTTCCATATTATTAATATTTATGCTTTTAGTAATGGACCTTCTGCCGCAGCGGTATGAGGCAATGCGTGGTGAATGATCACCAACAATCCTTACTGATTTAGAAATTCAAAAATGCCTGCTACACCCTGGCCGCCGCCAACGCAGGCGGTTACCATGCCATATTTGGCATTACCCCTGCGCCTGGCTTCGTTGATCATGCTGATGGTTAGCTTGGCGCCGGTACAGCCCAGCGGATGACCAAGCGCCACAGCACCACCATTTACGTTGAGCCTGCTCATGTCCAGGTCGAGCTCCCGGGCAACAGCCAGCGCCTGGGCAGCAAAGGCTTCGTTTAGCTCTATCAGGTCCAGCTCATTTTGCTGAAGACCGGCATTTTTAAGGGCTTTCGGTATGGCCGCAACCGGACCTATGCCCATGATGCGAGGATTTACCCCCGCCGCTGCATAGTTTACAAAGCGGGCGTCTGGTGTCAGGTTGTTCTCCTTCAGGAAACGCTCACTTACCACCAAGACAAAGGCAGCTCCATCGTTGGTAGGAGATGAGTTACCGGCTGTTACCGATCCGCCCAGGCGAAATACAGGCTTAAGGCTGCTGAGCACTTCCATGCTGGTATCGGGGCGAGGGCCTTCATCTTCCGAGACTGTAAACGAGCGGGTCTTTTTCTTCATGTTCTCGTCGAGGTAGGTTTCTTCTACGGTAATGGGCAGAATCTCCTCCCTGAACTTGCCCTCCTGCTGTGCATTTACAGCACGTTTGTGGCTTTCCAGCGCGTACTTGTCCTGGTCTTCCCGGCTTATGTTAAATTCAGTAGCAATGTGCTCGGCCGTAAGGCCCATGCTGGTGTAGTAGTCGGGAAATTTGGTTGCAATTTTGTAGTTCAGCGCTGTGCGGTAACCCATGATGGGTACCATAGACATGCTTTCGGTGCCACCCGCAATGATACAGTCAGCCATGCCGGAATGTACGCGGGCGGCGGCTATACTGATCGCTTCTATGCCGGAGCCGCAGTAGCGGTTCACAATCATGCCGGGCACTTCCATGGGCAGTGAAAGCAGGGCGATCATCCGGCCCATCTGCATGCCCTGTTCTGCCTCGGGTACGGCATTGCCTACCACCAGGTCGTCGACCTGCTTTGGGTCAATGTTTACCTGGTTTACCAGGTGCTTGATAACATCGGCAGCCAAATCGTCTGGCCGCGTAAAGCGGAAGCCGCCCTTTTTGGCACGGGTTACCGCTGTTCTATATCCATTTATTATATATGCGTTCATATTTTAAAGATGTTAGAATTTAGAAGCTAGATTTTTAGACAAGCCAGTGGTTATCCATTGGACCATACTTTTAAATTTCTAAAATTGTGATTCTTCATTTTCGGTATTTGGTCTAACTGCTAATTTCGCAGCGGCTTACCCCCCTGGATAATGCTTTGAATCCGCTCCAGGGTTTTGCGTTCGCCGCAGAGGCTTACAAAGGCTTCACGCTCCAGGTCCAGCAGATACTGTTCGCTTACCTCCTGCGGATAGCTTAGGTCGCCGCCGCACATTACATAAGCAATCTTGTTGGCGATCTTCATATCGTGGTCGGAGATAAAGTTACCGGCACGCATGCCATAGACGCCTGCCAGGAAAAGGGCCATGCCACCTTTGCCTTGTACCTTAATGTTTCTTCGCTGGATGGGCTTTACATAACCGGCATCAGCCAGGGCAAGGGCAGCGGCTTTTGCGGAGGCAATCTGCAGGTCCTTGTTTACCACCACGTGGTCTTTTTTGCGGATTATGTTCATATCCATGGCTTCGTAAGCCGAGGTAGCAACCTTGGCTGTGGCAATGTTCATGAAAGCGTTTTGCAGGGCATTATACTCTACGTCGCCAGCCTCCAGTTTATCGCTTACGCGCAGGGTCAGCTCTTTGGTACCACCACCAGCGGGAATCAGGCCTACGCCCACTTCTACCAGGCCAATATAGGTTTCTGCGGCGGCCACAACCTGGTCGGCATGCATGGT
>JASLAE010000191.1 GCA_030147305.1 Cesiribacter sp. | reverse complement strand
TAATTGATCGTAAGCTGCCTCCCGGTTGGCAGTTTCAGTACCATTGTTATGTTCTTCCACTATATTTTTATCTTGATCTTTACTCATATCAACTTCTGGTTTCAACACTTATGAGCCAAACAATTATTTTGCCAAAGAAAGTCAGGTGCCAAATTGGCAGGGGAGAGAAATTTATGTTTTGAAATAATGGTTGATTTCCTTTAAGCTCAGTGCGTTGCTGTTGCAGGAATATGCCCTGATCAGCACCTTTACCTGCTCAAAGGTACGCTGTTTACTCTTGCTTGTGCAGTGTGTTCCAGATTAGGTCTTTTAGTTTGTCGAGACCAAAGCCGGTTACTGCAGAAATGAATAACGCAGGGACCTCTGCAGGTAGTTCCGCCCGCATCTCTTCCATAAGCTCTTCATCCAATAAATCACTTTTGCTAATGGCCAGGAGGCGTTGCTTATCCAGCAGTTCCGGGTTAAACTGGCCTAATTCTGAAAGCAGAATGTTATACTCTTTCTTGATGTCTTTTGCATCGGCCGGCACCAGGAAAAGCAAAATGGAATTACGCTCGATGTGCCGCAAAAAGCGTACCCCAAGGCCACGGCCTTCTGCTGCGCCCTCTATGATACCCGGAATATCTGCCATGACAAAAGAGCGGTAATCGCGGTAGGGCACCACACCCAGGTTGGGCACCAGGGTAGTAAAAGCATAGTCTGCTATCTCAGGCTTTGCGGCAGAGACAGAGGCCAGCAGGGTGCTTTTGCCGGCATTGGGGAAGCCAACCAGCCCTACATCGGCAAGTAACTTTAGCTCCAGCACAATCCATTCTTCTATGCCTGGTTCGCCGGGCTGAGCAAAGTGGGGTGCCTGATTGGTGGGTGATTTGTAGTGGCTGTTGCCCTGACCACCACGGCCGCCAGGCGTTAATATTCTTTCTTCGCCATCTTCGGTGATTTCAAAACGTACCTCTCCGGTTTCGGCATCCCTGGCCACTGTGCCCAGGGGAACCTCCAGAATTTCGTCTTTGCCCTGTGCGCCGGAAGAGTTCTGGCCGGAACCCGCAATGCCATTGTCTGCAATAACATGTTTGCGGTACTTAAGGTGCAGCAGGGTCCAGAGCTGCGAGTTGCCCCGCAAAATAATATGGCCGCCCCGGCCCCCGTCGCCCCCGTCGGGCCCGCCCTTGGGTACATATTTTTCGCGACGAAAGTGAATAGAGCCGGCACCACCGGCGCCAGAGCGTGAACAGAATTTTACGTGGTCTATGAAGTTGGACTGTGCCATGGTATTGGGGGAGGTATAAGAGACCTCCTGCTTATATGTACAAAAAGTGCTGCCCTTTGGTTGGAGCAGCACAAGCAAGAATGTTTGGGCGAAGAATCAGGCGTTCTCAGCCTCTGCTTATTGGCAATGTTCTTCTATTTTGCTGCAGATGTTATCGAAGATCTCTTCTATGCTGCCTACACCCTGAATGTCAATAAACTTGCCTTGCTGCTTGTAATAAGAGGCAACAGGCAGGGTTTCGTTCCGGTACACTTCTATACGGGTATTAATTTTTTCAGGATCCTGATCGTCTGCCCGGCCAGAGACTTTGCCTCTTTCGGCAATACGGCGTTTAAGCTCCGCCTCGGGTACGTCCAGCGCCAGCATACAGCCAATTTCAAGACCAAGGTCGCTTAACATGGTGTCCAGCGCTTTGGCCTGTGGCACAGTGCGCGGAAAACCATCGAAAATAAAGCCATTGCTATCCTTGTTGGTCTCTATCTTATCCCGAACCATATCTATGACCAGTGTATCGGGTACAAGATGTCCTTTGTCCATATACTGGCGGGCAAGTTTGCCTAACTCGGTTCCTTCGGTCAGGTGCATCCTGAATATATCTCCGGTAGAGAGGTGCGTGAGCTTATATTTTTCGATCAGGTTTTGGCTTTGAGTGCCTTTGCCGGCACCCGGAGCGCCAAACAACACAATGTTCAGCATAATAAATAGGTTGCAGCCCAACGGGGGCTCTTAAGAAGGTTCAAAGATAAGGTTAACTGATAAATTAAAAAAGTAATATTTAGGTTGCCAGGGAGTAGATGTCATTTAAGTTTCGGCCCTGTCCGTCATAATCCAGGCCATAGCCTACCACAAATTTTTGAGGAATGACGAACCCCACGTATTTAAGGTCAATTTTTTCCCTGGTGGCCTCTGCTTTATGGAGCAGGGTAGCCACCTCAAGTGATTTGGGCCCCAGTTCCTGCAGCTCATCCAAGAGGTGGCGCATGGTGATGCCTGTATCTACAATATCTTCTACAATAATAAGGTGCCTGCCGAAAATGTTTTCCTCCAGGCCAATGAGCTCCTTTACCCGGCCGGTGCTTTGGGTGCGGTTGTAGGAGCTTAGGCGTATAAAGGTTACTTCTGCCGGAATATTGAGATGGCGCATCAGGTCTGCCACAAAAATGAAAGAGCCGTTTAATACCGCTAGCAACAAAGGGGTTTTATCGTTATAATCCTGGTTAATGCGGGCAGCCAGCTGGCCAACAGTTTCCTGGATGCGTTTGCTTTCAATAAAAGGAACAAAGTCTTTATCCTTGATTTTCATGATGTTTCAGCTTTGTTGCTCAGGCTTTAGCGGTGTAGGGGCAAACATAATAAAAATTTGTTTAGAGCTGCTTCATCAGGTGCTGGTAAAGCAGCAGCATAGCCTCAATATCGTGCTTATGTACAATTTCATCCGGGCTGTGAACATTGTCCTCAGGCGCACCCACAAAGCACCAGTCTATAGGGTAGGGCGATTGTTGTAGCTCCCGGCCATCGCTGGAGCCGCTGCCTTCTACTTCTAACTGAAAATCGATACCGCTTTCTTCTGCCAGTTTAATGATGCGGTTAATATAACTGCGGCGGGGAATGTTGCGGTCCCGCATGGAAATAACAACTCCTTTGCCAGCATCTACCCCCTCGGTTACCCAGGTAATATCCGAGATAAGTGCCTGCTGCACGCCCCAGTCTTCATACATCATGCGGGCAATCACAGGCACAGAGCCGCCGCCATGTTCTTCCCAGGTGGTAAAGGCAATAATGCCGTCTTCCAGCGTTTCGCACAGCTTCAGCACATTGAAGATGCCGAGGCGATCATCCATATAGCAGCATTGCACACTGGTCTTTGTTTCTCGCCATTTGGCCTTAAATACTAAACTGGTACCTCGTTCAATGGCCCTGCCAAATCGATAGCTCAGGTGTCCGTCTTCTTCTACCAACTGGCATTCAATGGGGCCAAGCTTATCATTGCCCACCAGCTTAATACCCGATTCGGCATGTGGTCCGCCAATGGGCACCAGCTGATTTTGGTAACGTACTGTAAAGCCAATGCTGTCCATGTGAGCCAGTACTGCCGTACGAGGCGTGCCGAATACCAGCATAAAGGCATCCTGCAACTGGGGGCCTTCTATGATCCGGGGCTGTACTTTCCATTTGTTGCTATGCTTGCGGATATAATCCAGCAGAAATTCTTTTAAAACATACTCCTCCCCGCAGGGGGCATGAATCTGACAGAGTTCTTTGAGTAAAGCAAATTTCATTATGGGGCAAAATATTAAAGGTAGCGCAAAAATATACGAACAGCAGAAGATCGTGGTCGATTTAATTTGGACCAACTGGTCATTAGCGCTACCATAATGCTCCTGTACTATTGCAGGGGCAGATGGCATTCTTTAGTTTAGCAGACATATTTTTTGGCATGTTTATACTGAATCAAAAACATTCTATAGCCAACCAGTACCTGGCAGAACTACGCGATGTAACGCAACAGCAAGATCGCCTGCGTTTCAGGTTAAATCTGGAGCGCCTGGGTATGCTGCTGGCTTATGAGATCTCTAAAACCCTCAGCTATACCGAGCAGACGGTACAAACACCCATGAGCCCCAGTATAATTGCCCTGCCGCTGGAGCAGCCGGTGCTGGTGCCCATCCTGCGTGCGGGTTTGCCTTTTTATGATGGTTTTGTACAGGTATTTGATAAAGCCGATACCGGATTTGTCGGTGCCTTTCGGGCTCCACATTTCGGTGCCGAAGATCTGCGGATTGAGCTTACCTACCAGGCGGCTCCATCGGTAGCGGGCCGTACCCTGATCGTTATGGATCCCATGCTGGCCTCTGGCAAATCGATGGTGCAGACGCTGCATGCGCTCTGTGGCAAGCAAAAACCAAAACATGTACACATTGCAGCAGTTATAGCAGCACCGGAAGGGGTTGCTTATTTAAAGGAAAATTTAAAGCTGCCTTATTCTCTCTGGATTGCAGCACTTGACAACGGTCTTAATGAAAAGGCATACATAGTGCCTGGTCTGGGCGATGCCGGTGATCTTTCTTATGGTGAAAAGCTTTAAATAAAAATGGTTTTTTCTACGCTGGTATTGCTGGCAGGTCTGGTGCTTTTAATAGTAAGTGGTGATTTTTTGGTGCGTGGTGCCTCCAGCCTTGCGTTGCGTTTTAGAATTTCTACCCTTGTGATTGGCTTAACGGTCGTTGCCTTTGGTACTTCGGCACCAGAGCTTTTTGTGAGTATAAGAGCCGCCCTGGAGGGCACACCCGATATTACCATGGGCAATGTGGTAGGTTCTAACATTTGCAACCTGGCCCTGGTGCTGGGAGTTACTGCCATGATCAGGCCTATTCAGGTGCATAACGACAGCCTTAAGATTGACTGGCCCGTGACCATGGCGGCTTCGCTACTGCTCTATTTGTTTATGCAGGGTTGGTACATCAGCTGGTACGAAGGCGCTCTTTTTGTGGTATTGCTTATTGTATACATTACCTTTTTAATCAGAAAGAGCCGTAAGGAAAACATAGGACAGCAGGCACTGGAGGATGTGGTGGATACAAAATTGCCCTCTAACGCACCCTGGAAGGATGTAATGTTCCTGGGATTAGGGATTGCCGGTTTGTATTTTGGCTCTGAGTGGTTTGTTGGCGGGGCCCGGGAGCTGGCCGCTTATCTTGGCGTTACCGATCGGGTCATCAGTATTACGGTGGTGGCGGTAGGCACCAGTCTGCCGGAACTGGTTACTTCTGCCATTGCTGCGTTTAAGAAAGAGAGCGATCTGGCAGTGGGCAACCTGCTGGGTTCAAATATTTTCAATATATTTTCAATATTAGGCATCACAAGTATAATAAAAGAAGTATATGTAAATAGCACCATCCTTAACGTTGATATGTTATGGATGCTTGGTATCACCTTCGTGGTACTGCCCATGATGCTCACCCAGCGCACGATCAGCCGGCTGGAAGGGGGAGTGCTCTTATCAGTCTATTGTATTTATACTTATTTTGTGATTAGCTAAATGTTAGCAACAGCAGTCAAATATCTGACGGTGTATTTAACCAGCATGGTAAAATTTATTGCCGGACCTGTGGCAGGACTGGCTACGGGCCTTTCGTACTGGGAAAGTGTGCTGTTCTCTATATTTGGTATGATGTCTACTGTGCTTATTCTTACGCTGGTTGGGCCAAAGCTGCGCACCTGGGTGAAACAGCGGTTTATGCGCAGAAAAAAGCTGTTTACCAAAAGGAACCGCATCTTTGTCAAGATCTGGAAGCGCTGGGGGATTTTTGGTGTGAGTTTTCTAACGCCGCTCATCCTGACGCCTATTGGCGGGGCGCTGCTGGTTAATGCCTTTAGTTGCAATCGTTCTAAGATATTGCTCTATATGCTGGTAAGCGCTGTTTTCTGGGGCTTTGTACTCAGTGGTGTTCTCTATGGAGGCGTTCGTGTATTTCCTGTATAGTTGAAATTGAAATCAGGGTTGATGGGTATAATACAGCGGGGCGCCCAGCACCCTGGCTGCTTAGCACCACTTTTTTTACAATTCAACAACCAACTCTTTAATCAAATAATCCAGCTTATTCCTTCACCTCTTCATCCGGGAGCATTTCTATGTCCTGGATCAGCACTCTTTTGCTGATGGCCTGGCCAGTCGTCGTAGCGGCCAGCCCCCCCAGTGCTGTTTCTTTGTAGCGCACTTCCATGCTCTGGCCTATTTCGCCCATGGCTTCTATGCATTCATCTACCGGAATGGTGCCGCCCACACCAGCCAGTGCAATCTGGGCAGAGGAGAAAGCAATGGCTGCCGCACTGGCATTTCTTACCACACAGGGTACTTCTACCAGACCCGCAACCGGATCACATACCAAACCCAGCATGCATTGGATGGTAATGGCAACCGCATTAAAAACCTGTTCTATGTTGCCCCCCAACAAAAAAACAATAGCACCCGAGGCCATGGCCGCGGCACTGCCCGTTTCGGCCTGGCAGCCCCCTACGGCACCCGCCAGCGATGCTTTCTGCTGAATAATAAGGGCAATGCCTGCCGATACCAGCAGCCCGTCTACCATCTGTTCATCATCCAGGCCATGGAGTTCCTGAAGGGTGAAAAGGGTGCCCGGCAAAATACCGGAGGCTCCGGCCGTAGGGGCTGCTACCACACGGCCCATGCAGGAGTTAACTTCCTTGGCAGCCAGGGCACGGGCAATGAGTCGCTGAAATTCCGGTGAAAGTACGGCTACGGGGTGGTTGTATACTTTTTTACCACCATTGTCGATCATGCCAGAGCGTGATTTCATGTCCTCTGTCAGGCCAGTCTGTACCGCATCCTTCATGACCAGATACGCTTTCATAAGCCCTTCGCGAATAGCTTCCGGAGATTTTCCTTTTTGTTCTCCCTCATATTCTGCTACACTTTCGGACAGCAAAAGCCCGTTTTTCTCACAGTATACCCGCCAATCAGAAAAATTATCAAACAGAAAGCTCATAATCTCTTGTTAATGTTTTACAAAGGTAAGGAAAATGGAGTGCCAGCAATCGTTTGCTGTTCGTAAATAAGCCCGCAAGCTCCTGATGCTTCTTTTTGTCTGACAACATTTCTAGTACTACTTTTGTGCCTATATGGAATTAAAGAATGATTTGCTGCTGCGCGCTGCCCGTGGCGAGAAAACCGAACGTACTCCCGTATGGCTGATGCGCCAGGCCGGACGTATTTTGCCAGAATATCGTGCAGTGCGTAATAGTTTACGTGATTTTATAGAGTTGGTGAAAACGCCCGAGCGTGCCGCAGAGGTTACCATCCAGCCTGTAGATATTTTAGGAGTAGATGCTGCCATTATTTTTTCAGACATTCTGGTTATTCCGGAAGCCATGGGCTGCGCCTATGAAATGATAGAAAAAAAAGGGCCTGTATTTCCTAAAACGGTGGCATCGCAACAGGACCTTGACCGATTAAAAGTAGCCGATGCCGAGTCGGACCTGGGATATGTGCTGGAGGCAATCCGGATCACAAAACAAGAATTGAACGGGCGGGTGCCTCTGATTGGCTTTGCGGGTGCACCTTTTACTCTTCTTTGCTATATGGTAGAGGGCAGTGGTAGCAAAACATTCTCCAAAGCCCGCCGCATGTTGTACGCAGAGCCGGAGCTGGCGCACGCCCTGTTGCAGAAGATTACAGATTCTACCATTGGCTACCTGAAAGCACAGGCAAGTGCAGGTGCAGATCTGTTGCAGGTATTCGATTCCTGGGCAGGCATTCTGGGGCCAGAGCAGTACCGTACCTTTTCGTTGCCCTACATACAGCAGCTGTGCGAAGCCATTGAAGATGTACCCGTTACGGTTTTCGCCAAGGGTGCCTGGTTTGCCCTTCCGGAAATTGCCCGGTTGCCCTGCCACACCGTTGGCCTGGACTGGCACATGGATCCACAGCAATGCCGCGAATGGATAGGACCGGATAAAACCCTGCAGGGTAACCTGGATCCCTGCGTATTATATGGAAATGCAAAAGAAGTAGCGGCTGCTACGCGGGATATGCTGATGAAATTTGGTTCACACCGGCACATTGCTAACCTGGGGCATGGTGTGTACCCGGATACCGATCCTGAAATGGTGAAGGTTTTTGTAGAGACTGTAAAAGAATACAGCTTTAATATGCGGTAAGCAGGAGGGGAGCTTATTCCTGCTCCCCGGGCAGCCTGCGGGATTTATCCAGCAAACGGTTAAGTTCCTGTATTTCCGTGCTGGTAAGGTTGCCAAGGAGATTATCTATTTCCTGTTGACTCTTATCGATAGTCTCCAGCAGTTGCAGTCCTTTATCATTGATGCTAACATCCACCAGGCGCCTGTCGTTAGGGCAGGGCTGCTTGTCGACAAGGCCCTGCCTGTGCAGGCGATCTACAATTCGGCTGGCATCTGAGTTGCGGTCCAGCATCCGATCCCTGATCACTGAAGTAGACATACTGCCAGGGTGCTGGCCACGCAGAATGCGGAGCACGTTAAACTGCTGTAAAGTAATATCATATCGGCTCAGGAATTGCCTAAGCCGTGTGGTTAGCCAACCGTAAGTGTAGATAAGGTTTACTGTAGCCTTCTGGTAGTCGCTGCGAAATTGCTTTTGATGGATTTCGTCTTCAATTTTCATGAACCAATTATACAGGAACATTTGGTAATATTCCAATTCTTCAGCTTAAAATAATTAGTTTTTTGGCTACAAAGATAGGACTTGAGGAATATTTCACCACTTCTGTCCTGCATATGTTCAAATATTGAGCTTGGGCTGTGTTTTGCAAAGAGAAT
>JASLAE010000189.1 GCA_030147305.1 Cesiribacter sp. | reverse complement strand
CTGCTCTTTTTCGCTGTCACTCTCGATCAGGGCATATACTTTGGCCGGGTTTGCACCGGAAACAGATACGGACATCTTCCCCAATTCCTTCGGCAATCCGTTCTGGAGCTTTATCCAGCTTTCTCCGGCATCAGTTGTTTTATAGAGTCCGCTGCCTTTGCCACCACTTATAACCTGCCAGGGCAACCACCGGTGATCCCACATAGTTGTATAGAGAACCCGCGGGTTGCTCGCATCCATCACCAGGTCTGCACTACCCGTGTTGGCATCTACATACAATACTTTTTTCCAGCTTTTTCCACCATCGGTAGATTTGTAGACACCGCGTTCTTCACCCGGACCATGGAGGGCTCCCTGTGCGGCAACGTATACGATATCCGGATTTTTTGGGTGTACGACAATGCTGGCAATATGGCGGGTTAACTCAAGGCCCAGCTTTGTCCAGGTTTTTCCTGCATCGGTCGATTTGTAGATTCCGTCTCCATAGGAAGTCATCACCCCTCGGGGCGCATGTTCGCCCATGCCTACATATACCACATTAGGATCTGAAGCTGCCACTGCAATTGCACCTACAGAGCTGGTGGTAAAAAATCCATCGGATATGTTGGACCAGCGCTGGCCGGCATCTTGTGTTTTCCACACACCCCCGCCAGTTGTACCAGCGTAATAGGTCATGGCATCTCCGGGTACGCCACTTACCGCCACGGAACGGCCTCCCCGCGCAGGACCTACATTGCGCCAAAGCACCGGTTTTAAGTATTCATTAACTGTAACCGGCGGAACCTGAGCAGGCGCTGCCTTTTTCTTTTGTGCTGAAGCTGCGGTGATAGAAAGAATAAAAAGCAGATAAAAAGATATTTTCCGCATTGGAGCTTGTTAAGTTTTCAGAAACTAAAAATACACCGCTTTACCCTAACATTCCTAGCAGAAAAGTATTCAATGGCTAAACATCACAACAGTGGCAAGCCCTGATATTCTACTACTTACCAGGTCCAGTACAGGATCTGATGCGTACAAGCTCATTTTTTAATTGCATGAAGAAATCACTGTTCTTTCATGCCTGCATATGCTATCAGCAGTGTTTAATGGTGGCTGGAAGATAAATTTAGCCTACGTTTATCTGACTGCGCTGCAGGTTTTGCTGCTATTAAGTTTGAAGGTCACTCCTGCCCCTTCCTGATAGTATCATAGCTTTTTATTGTCCTGATTTTCAACTCCTGAAACCAGCTTTCTTAAATTTTCTTATTTGTTTGTTATATTCCATAGGCTAAATTCCCGACCGGTAACTTTTTATACTGCAACAATCATGATCAGAAACTTAGCTTATACCATCTTACTAGGTGCACTATTTCTGCTGCAGGCTGCCTGTAGCAGTACCCGCAACCAGGGGCAGACGCAAACCAACCTAACTGAAAGCAGCAAGATCAGCCCTGAGCGTATAGATTCACTCTTTCTGGATGCTGCTGACCAATACAAAGTGATGATGAACCGGCTCCCCCAGGACCAGTTCCCTAAAACCTACCATGCTGCAGAAGACCGGCTGGAGACTAGCGGTTCAGACTGGTGGTGCAGTGGTTTTTATCCGGGTACACTGCTGTATCTGTACGATGAGACAAAGAATACAGCACTGCTTACCGAAGCCAACCGCATGTTGCAGCTGCTGGAAAAGGAGCAGTACAACACCAGCACCCACGATCTGGGCTTTATGATGTTCTGCAGCTTTGGTTATGCCAATAAGCTGCAGCCTAAACCTGCCTATGATCAGATCCTGCTGAACAGTGCCCGCTCCCTGGCCAGCCGATTCAATCCAGAAGTAGGTGCCATCCGTTCCTGGGACTCCGACCCTAAGGATTATCTGGTTATTATCGACAACATGATGAACCTGGAGCTGCTTTTCTGGGCCACCCGTTTTACCGGAGATTCTTCTTTCCACAAAATTGCCACCACCCATGCAAATACTACCCTGCAGCATCATTTTCGGCCTGACAACAGTTCCTATCATGTCATTAACTACCACCCTGCCAGCGGAGCAGTTCAGCAAAAAAAGACTGCCCAGGGTGCGGCAGACGAATCGGCCTGGGCGCGTGGTCAGGCCTGGGGCCTCTATGGCTACACAGCTACTTATCGCGAAACCGGTAATCCCCAATACCTGCAGCAGGCACAAAAGATTGCAGATTTTATGTTAAACCACCCCAACCTGCCGGCAGATAAAATTCCTTACTGGGATTTTAATGCGCCTGAGATACCCAATGCGCTGCGCGATGCTTCTGCCGGGGCTATTATGGCGGCTGCCTTACTGGAATTAAGCCAGCTGGTAAAGGATAATAAGCTGGCAGAAACTTACTTTATAACTGCAGAAACTGTGATCCAAGCACTATCTGCCGAACCCTATAAAGCTGCACCTGGTACCAATGGCGGTTTTTTGCTGCAGCATGGCGTTGGCCATAAACCACAGGGCACAGAGGTAGATGTACCCCTTACCTATGGCGATTACTATTATGTAGAAGCCCTGAAGCGTTACCGTGACCTGACTGCTACAAAATAACTAAAGACGCTTATCACTCACTTATTGCTTCATATTAGTGGGAACAGGCGATTTTCAGAAACTCCTTATCCCATAATTCTGTTAAATATTCAATACTGCAGCGCTTTTCCTGCTACTTGGTTTTGAAATAGCTCTTTTTTTACTAATTTGTGCAATCGATTGCACATGCTTCGTCATCTGATTATGGCACAAAAAATCCTGAAAATACATCCCGGTGACAATGTGCTGGTAGCTCTTACAGATCTGCCGGCAGGATCAACCGTAAATTTTAACGGCCAAACCATTACCCTGGCCGATACAGTACCCGCCAAACATAAATTTGCCCAGCAACCCATTGCTGTTGGCGGAGAGATCTTTATGTATGGCTCGCTGGTGGGCAAAGCCGTAGATCCTATTCCGGCCGGCGGTCTGCTGCATACCCAGAATGTAAAGCATGAGGCCAATTCCTTTGGCAGCAGAACGGATACTTTTCAATGGCGGGCACCCGATGTATCCCGTTGGGCTAATAAGCAATTTATGGGCTACCACCGCCAGGACGGGCAGGTAGGCACTGCCAATTACTGGCTGGTGATCCCACTTGTTTTTTGCGAGAACAGGAATGTAAATGTTATTAAGCAGGCCTTTCTGGAGGAGCTTGGCTTTGGCCACCAGGACATGTATAAATCTTATGTTCAGCAAATGGTAGAGCTGTACCAAACAGGCAATACAGCAGCCATTGCGCAACTGCCCCTCCAGCCGGAACAGAGCAACGGGCACAAGCGCATTTTTGATAACATAGATGGTATTAAGTTTCTCACGCACGAGGGTGGCTGCGGCGGTATTCGCCAGGATTCTGACATGTTGTGCGCCTTACTGGCCGGCTATCTGCATAATCCCAATGTAGCCGGCGCTACTGTGCTGAGCCTCGGATGCCAGAATGCACAGGTAGCTATTCTGGAAGAAAAGCTCAGGGCCCTGAACCCAAACTTCTCTAAACCGCTCATCATCCTGGAGCAGCAGAAGGAGGGTACCGAACAGGAACTGCTCGCGCAGGCCATTCGCAAAACCTTCCTGGGCCTTATCGAAGCTGACAAACAAAAGCGCCTGCCGGCTCCCCTGAGCAAGCTGGTAATGGGCCTGGAATGTGGTGGTTCCGATGGTTTCTCCGGCATCTCGGCTAATCCATCGGTCGGCCATGCCTCCGACCTGCTGGTAGCGCTGGGTGGCAAGTCCATCCTGTCCGAGTTTCCCGAGCTTTGCGGTGCAGAACAAGACCTGATCAATCGTTGTGTGGATGATACAATTGCAGAGCGCTTTGTATCGCTGATGCGTGCCTATGCCCGATCGGCAGAGGCAGTAGGTTCCGGGTTTGACATGAACCCCAGTCCTGGCAATATCAAAGACGGCCTGATTACCGATGCCATGAAATCTGCCGGCGCTGCCAAGAAAGGCGGTACCTCTCCGGTAACCGACGTGCTGGACTATGCAGAGTATGCCACTAAACCCGGATTAAATTTGCTTTGCACCCCAGGCAATGATGTGGAAAGCACCACCGCCATGGCAGGATCGGGCGCGAACATCATCCTGTTTACCACAGGCCTGGGCACACCAACCGGCAACCCGGTCGCTCCGGTAATCAAGCTTTCCTCCAACTCTAAGCTGGCACAGCGCATGCCTGATATCATCGACATTGATACCGGCCCGGTGATTGCCGGAGAAAAGACAATTGCAGAGATGGGCGAAGAAATCCTGGACTACATTATTGCCGTGGCCAGTGGAACTATAAAAGCAAAGGCCGACAGGCTTGGACAGGACGATTTTATTCCCTGGAAACGCGGAGTTTCACTTTAAGCCTATAGAAACCCCGCTTCAGGAAACATATAATTTTAGCTGGATCACCGGCTGATTTAAGGAATTCGGCCACATGGCCTCCAGGCAGCCCGCCAGGCTAGCATCAACTGCAGCAGGCAATATGGGGTTGCTGCACTTTCTATTAAGGACCCGGCTGTAAACTAAGATATTGCAGAAACTACTCCAGCTGCTACATTACCGCTCCCTCCTGGGCAACGGAAGAACCTCATGCGTTAAATTTTACCTTCATCAACCTAAAACAGTAAAGTATGATAAAGCAAGGACCCACAAGACTGCTGGACATCGCCAGAGCCTTGAAATTATCTCCCTCTACTGTCTCCAAAGCCTTAAATGGCGCCCCGGAAATTAACCCGGACACAAGAAAAAGGGTAAAAGAAAAAGCAAGCAGCCTGAATTATGCCCCTAACCAGGTTGCCCAAAGCCTGCGCAGCAATAAAACGCACATACTGGGGGTAATTGTCCCTAATTTAATAAGCCACTTCTTTGCTGCCAGCCTCAGCGGTATGCAGGATGCAGCGGCAATTCATGGTTTTAACCTGATGGTTTGCCAGTCGAACGAATCTGTCGAGAAAGAGGCAAAATTGCTGAAGACCTTAATGGCCAGCCGGGTAGATGGGCTGCTGATCTCATTATCTAAAGAAACAACCAGCTTTGAACATCTGCAGGCTGTTGCAGACAGGGGTATACCGCTGGTACTCTTCGACAGGACCTGTGAAGAAATCAATACCTCTAAAGTAACTGTCGATGATTGGGATGGTGCCTTCAAAGCGACTACACACCTGCTGGAGATGGGTTACAGCCGGATTGCGCACATTTCCGGTCCACCGCAGTTGTCTATCAGCAGAACAAGACTGGCAGGCTACAAAGATGCTCACCGGGCTTTTGGCATGGAGCTTGACGAGAAACTGATATGTCACAGCAGTTTCCTGGAGGAGGATGTGGTTCGACTTACACATAAGCTCCTGGATTTGCCTAAGATACCCGATGCCTTATTTGCGATCAATGATGCCGTAGCCGTGCAGGCCATGCTGGTGATAAAAGCCAGAGGCTTAAAAATTCCGGAAGATCTGGCTCTGGTTGGCTTTACCAATACGCCGGATGCTGCCCTTCTTGAGCCCTCCCTCACCACCATATCGCAACCTTCTTATCAGCTCGGTAAAATTGCTGCCACCCATATTCTGGAGCAAATACAGCAGCCAGACTCTTTCATGCCACAATCCATTATACTTAAAACTGACCTTGTGGTGCGGGAATCTTCCATTATGCCCTATCACCAGCTAGCTTCCCAAACAAAGTAGACACTCGTTGAAGAAGTGGTCTGTTTATTTCCGCTCCCTCTACCGGAGCAACCCTACCCCTCGCCTGGAGCATAAATACAGGCCAGAGATTATTATAAAGCTGGTACCGCCTTTATAAGGTCTTAGTCATAAAACAGGACAGGGCAGGACAAAAGATTGCGCAACACCAGGTATATTACAAGAGATAATGCTGTTAATCAGCAATTTTCAACTACTCATGCCTACAGAAAGAACTTTGTCAAGAAGCTCGATACTGTCTCTGAGTTTGAGCGGGAGCCTACATGCTCGTATGTCTGCGGTTTTCCCGGAGCAGGCAGCGCTGCAAGTACAAGGAGTGATCGGTAAGGCCCCTAAAGCCCCGTTTCCTCTTTTGAATCAGCACCTGCCAACCCCTAAGTAAAGGCATTTTTGGTATTTAGGACAAACAAGCAGCATTGTATGATCAAGCACCAGCCAGTAACCCTTCGGGACATTGCTAAAGAATTAAAGCTTTCCATTTCAACAGTCTGCAAAGCGCTGAACAAGTCCCAGAAGGTAAATACCGAAACCCGTAAAGCCGTGATAAACATGGCCAATAAGCTGGGTTACGCGCCTAACCAGATTGCGCAAAGCTTACAAAGCAGTAAAACCCACCGGCTGGGGGTGGTTGTCCCGAATCTGGTGAGCAACTTTTTTGCCGCGACCATCAGCGGCATGCAGGATATCGCAGCCGGCCAGGGCTATAACCTCATTATCTGCCAATCGAACGAATCGTATCTTAAGGAGCAAAAGGTGGTGCAGACCCTGATGGCCAGCCAGGTAGACGGGCTGATGCTGTCACTTTCCTGTGAAACAGCTTCTTATCAGCACCTGCAGGCTGTGATCTCCAGGGGCATTCCCCTGCTGCTGTTCGACCGCGTGTGCGATGCTGTCAACACTTCCAAAGTAACCGTAGATGATTACGACGGCGCCTACCAGGCTACTCGCCACCTGATTGAGCAGGGCTTTCGCCGCATTGCACATGTTTCGGGACCCGACCATCTTTCTATAAGCAAAAAAAGACTGGCAGGCTACCTGCACGCCTTGCGCACCCATGGTATAGCCGTTCAGGAGGAACTCATCTGCCATACGAACTTTACAAAGGATGATGTGGTACTACGAACAAACGCCATGCTGGACTTGCTGGACAGGCCAGATGCTATTTTTGCTATTTCAGATCCGGTTGCCACCGAGGTGATGCAGGTTGTAAAAGCCCGGGGCATGCAGATACCAAAAGATATAGCCCTGGTAGGCTTTACCAACATTCCGGAAGCTGCATTACTGGAGCCATCACTGACCACCATTGCCCAACCTGCATACCAGATGGGCAAGATTGCTGCCATTCATATCCTGAACCAGATTCAGCAGCCCACCAGAAAGCTCACACAATCCATTCGCCTGAAGACAAAGTTGCTTGTGCGGGAATCTTCCATTATGCCCCATCATCAGCTAGCTTCCCAAACAAAGTAGACACTTGTTGAAGAAGTGGTCTGTTTATTTCCGCTCCCTCTACCGGAGCAACCCTACCCCTGCCTGGAGCATAATGCAAGCCTCAGGACTAATAAAGCTATGAAAAACGTTTTTTTAAGGCCTCAGCCATAAAACAGGACAGGGCAGGACAAACGATTGCGGGACAGTAGGTATATTACAGGTGATCTTAATCAGCAATTTCTTATCTACCCATGCTCACAAGAAAGAACTTTGTCAAGAAGCTCGATGCTGTCAATGAATTTGAGCGGGAGCCCATCCCTAAAAATAAACTCAAAGGATGGATGAGCTTTGTAGGCATGTATGCCGGAGAGCATACAGCCGGCACCGAGTTTGTGATTGGCCCACTCTTTGTTGCCCATGGAGCCAGTGCTCGCGATCTGGTGTTTGGGCTGCTGCTGGGTAACCTGCTGGCGGTGACAAGCTGGGCTTTTCTTACTGCCAAGGTTTCCATGAAGACCCGCATCACCCTCTACTACCAGCTGGAAAAAATTGCCGGCAAGCGTTTTTCGCTGCTCTACAACCTGGTCAATGCCCTCATGTTCTGTTTTCTGGCCGGAGCCATGATCGCCGTTTCGGCCACTGCTGTGGGCATTCCCTTCGATCTGGCCATGCCCTCGCTAACCGATATATTCCCCAACAGCATCGGCTGGGTGGTTACGGTATTTGTGGTTGGCATT
>JASLAE010000093.1 GCA_030147305.1 Cesiribacter sp. | reverse complement strand
CAGGTTTGTTAATTATTGACAACCATAAAAAAGCCCCGCCTCTAAAAAAGGCGGGGCTTGCTGTATTCAAGGCTTTTGTGGTGTGCTAGCCTGCTATCTCTTCTATCACCAGGTTGTGGTTGGTGTAAATGCAGATATCGGCAGCAACGTGCAGCGATTCTTCTACCATCTGGCGGGCATTTAATTTTTCGCCGGCATGCTTTTTAAGTGCTACTGCAGCGGCATTTGCATACATACTGCCACTGCCAATGGTGGCAATACCATTCTCAGGTTCCAGTACATCGCCGGTACCACTGATGATCAGCACCTCGTCTTTATCGCAGGCAATCATCATGGCTTCCAGCTTGCGCAGGTAGCGGTCGGTGCGCCAGTCTTTGGCCAGCTCTATGGCTGCCCTTTTCAGGTTTCCGCCATAACTATTGAGCTTTTCATCAAACTTTTCAAGTAATGAAAAAGCATCTGCTGTGGAACCGGCAAAGCCTACCAGGATTTTCCCCCCCTGCAGGCTGCGAATCTTCTTTACATTCCCTTTGGCAACGGTATTGCCCATGGTGGCCTGTCCGTCAGCGCCAATGGCTACTTTGCCATTGTGCTTTACGGCACAGACGGTCGTACTCTTTATTTTAATCTGACTCATGTTCAAAAAGTATTTAAAAAGATAATGGGCGGCCTTGCTGCAGTACTGGAATTTCAAGAAATACTCCATACCACACTGGCCGCCCATTAGCTAAAATCATCATTATACTAACATCCTGATCGGATCTTCCAGCAGCTCTTTAAACGTCTGCAGGAAGGCGGCACCTACAGCACCATCAACAGCACGATGATCGCAGCTAAGGGTTACCTTCATTACATTGCCGGGAACAACCTGTCCATTCTTCACTACTGGGATCTGGCTAATGCCGCCCACGGCCATGATGCAGGCATCTGGCGGGTTGATGATAGCTGTAAATTCGTCTATGCCGAACATGCCCAGGTTAGAGATGGTAAAGGTACTTCCTTCCCAGTCTTTGGGCTGCAATTGTTTGTTCTTGGCTTTACCGCCCAGCTCTTTCACCTCAGCAGAAATGTGGCTGAGCGTTTTGTTATCTGCAAAGCGTACAACCGGCACCAACAGGCCTTCCGGCACGGCCACAGCAACCCCTATGTTAATGTGCTGGTTGAAGCGCATGGTATCACCCTGCCAGCTAACGTTCACAGCCGGGTGCCTGCGCAGGGCGAGCGCTGCTGCCTTGATCACCATATCGTTGTAGGAGATCTTTACCGGCGAGATCTGGTTCAGGCTCTCGCGTGCACTTATGGCCTTATCCATGTCAATGGACATGGTGAGGTAAAAGTGCGGTGCGGTAAATTTACTTTCGGCCAGCCGCTTGGCAATGGTTTTGCGCATCTGCGAAACCTTGCGGTCTTCGTATTGCTCCTCACCCACTACCTGTGGCAGCTGAATTGGCGCTTGTTGTTTATCGCCGGTTGCTGCAGCTTGCTGGGTTTGCGCAGGTTGTGCTGCAGCTGGCTTAAAGTCTTCTATGTCTTTTTTTACAATACGGCCATCGGGACCTGTACCTTTGATCTGTCCTAAATTAAAGCCTTTCTCTTCAGCCATTTTACGGGCAAGCGGTGAAGCTTTTACCCGGCCATTGTCATCAGAGGTGGCAGCCGTTGCCGCGGGTGCTTTATCTGATTGAGCAGTTGCTGTAGCTGCTTCCTTAGCGGGTGCTGCCGCAGCTGCTGGTTCAGCCTCGGCTGTTGCCGCTTCGGAGCCTTTGGATTCTTCGGCCTGAAGCAGGGCTTTGTAGTCGGCTCCTTTTTCTCCAATGATGGCGATAACACCGTCTACCGGCACACTATTACCTTCTTCCACGCCAATGTAAAGGAGTGTACCATCTTCGTAAGACTCCAGCTCCATGGTAGCCTTGTCAGTTTCTACCTCAGCCAACAGGTCGCCACCAGCAACCTTGTCTCCTACTTTTTTATGCCAGGCGGCAATAACGCCCTCCTGCATGGTGTCACTCATCTTCGGCATTCTAATAATGTTTGCCTTGATGCTGGAGGTATCTACTGCAGGTGCCGCTTTTTTCTCTGCTTTTGGCTGCGGAGCAGCCTCTTGCTGGGTGGTGGCTGGTGCTTCTTTTTTAGTGGTAGCTGCGCCGTTAGAAGACGCACCGCCTTCTTCCTTCAGCAGTTTACTTACATCTTCGCCCTGTTCACCAATTACGGCGATGATGGCATTAACTGGTACAGAGTCTCCCTCTTGTACACCAATGTGCAACAGCACACCATCCTGGTACGATTCCAGCTCCATAGTTGCCTTGTCGGTTTCTACTTCGGCCAGCACATCGCCCGATTTTATTTTATCTCCTACCTTTACCTGCCATGATGCGATCACCCCTTCTTCCATGGTGTCGCTCATCTTGGGCATGCGGATTACTTCTGCCATACGTATACTTACAAAAATGATTCGGTAGCCATCCTTAGATGGTGGCGTAAAATAAACCCTTTTTCGCTTATTCGCCAAAAAGACTACTGCATAAAGCTAAAATGAAAGCCCCTACTTTTGTTAACCCTAAAACGGGAATAGTGATTAATTTTTTATTGATTTACGCCTCTGCGTCAATTTCTAACGTTTACGAAGCATGACTTATCAGGCTCCCTGGTATTTGCCCAACGGGCATTTGCAAACGATAATTCCTTCACTTTTTCGTCGGGTTACGGGTCTGCACTTCCGCAGAACGCGCATAAACACCCCGGATGGTGATTTTCTGGACCTGGACTGGATCTCCAGTACAACCACTGAAGCAAGCAAAACAGCAGATACCCTCATCATCATCAGCCATGGACTGGAGGGTGACAGCAGACGCTCCTATATCAAAGGGCTGGCCAGGGCATTTCTGCACCAGAGCTGCCATGCGCTGGCATGGAACTACCGAAGCTGCAGCGGTGAGCCCAACAAATTACCCCATTTCTACCATAGCGGGGCTACCCAGGATCTTGCACAGGTGGTAGAACATATACTGCAGCATCACCCTCAGTATACCAAAATTATACTGGCAGGCTTTAGCCTGGGCGGAAACCTTACCCTCAAATATTTAGGTGAAAATCCAACACAGCTACCACCGCAACTCTGGAAAGCCGTGGTCTTTTCCGTGCCCCTGGACCTGGCGAGCAGCAGCCGCAAGATTGGTTTAAGGGAAAATCGCATCTACGAACAACGTTTCCTCAAGCGGCTGCGCCAGAAAATACAGCATAAGGCAAAGCTACAACCCGGTGTGCTGGACCTGAAGCCCCTGGAGACCATTCGCACCCTGTGGGATTTTGACGACCTCTACACTGCGCCGCTGCATGGCTTCAAGGGCGCAGCCGACTATTATGCACGCTGCAGCTCGCTTCAGTTTGTGGAGCACATCCGCATTCCAACCCTGATCCTCAATGCCCAGAACGACCCTTTTCTATCTGCCAGTTGTTATCCAAAGGAAAAACTAACGGGCCATCCCTATGTACACTTTGAGGCACCGGCAACTGGTGGCCATGTAGGGTTTCCGCAGGCGGGGAAGTTCAACTACTCAGAAAAAAGGGCCTTGCAGTTTGTATTTGATCTGTGATTCAAAATTCTTCTTCTATTAATAGCAGGATTGATAGAAGCCACATATGTAAATACCATCGATGCTTTAATTATTGCGTGTAGCGCTTAAACTCCCTACCTTTGCTTAAGCTAAAACTTTTTAATTTATGTGCGGGCGCTATACATTGGTAAAACCAGCTAAAGAAGTATCTCATCGCTTTGGAGTGGAGGTAAGTGCGGAATACCAGCCTCGCTACAATGCTGCTCCTACCCAACTAATGCCTATCATCACTGCAGATGCTCCGGAAAAGCTATCATGGTTTCACTGGGGCCTGGTGCCCGCCTGGAGCAAAGACAAGGCAGTGAGCCAAAAGCTGATCAACGCCCGGGCCGAAACGATTGATGAGAAAGCAAGCTTCCGCAATGCCCTTAAGCGCCGCCGCTGCCTGGTACCTGCCGATGGCTTTTATGAATGGAAGCCGGTGAGTAAAAAAAGTAAAGTCCCCTACCGCATAACCCTGCTGCAGGAAGAGCTTTTTTCATTTGCCGGGCTTTGGGAGGAGTATGAAGATGAAGATGGAGAGATGGTGCATACTTTTACCATTGTAACGACAGAAGCCAATAATTCCCTGCAATCGCTGCACAGCCGTATGCCGGTGATACTGACCAAAAATGCAGAGAAAGAGTGGTTGAACCTTAACCTGGAGCAGGAACAATTAAAGGAATTGCTCCAGCCTTACCCCGCCAATAAAACCCGCTTTTACACCGTTTCTTCGCAGGTAAACAATGCCTCGCTGGATGCGCCTTCACTGATACAGCCGGCTCCGGCGGCAGACCAATTTGGCAATTATACCCTGTTTGGCTAATCTTTCTTGCCTAAAATTCAGTATTATCTAATAAGCCATCGTTACTATACAGCGATCTGTACTACCCTATGCTTAACAGTTTCATAAATTATAGGGAGTAGAATACTGAAGAATTAAAAAATCATTAATATTAAGCTACAATAGTAGCACCTGCGCATGTACCACACCATCATCACGGGCCTTGGCCATTACGTTCCCGAACAGGTTGTGACCAACGCCGACCTGGAAAAGATCATGAACACCAGTGATGCCTGGATCCAGGAAAGAACAGGCATCAAAGAACGACGCTTTTTTAATCCGGAAACTGATACTGTTGCCAACATGTCTGCCAGGGCAAGCCGCATGGC
>JASLAE010000075.1 GCA_030147305.1 Cesiribacter sp. | reverse complement strand
CCACCCAGCAGGAGGTTGCTCTCTTCCCGTTGCTTGTCCAGCTGAGAAAGAGAATGCTGCTTCATTTCGTGCTCCGGGGCCTGCACCTGCCAGTTTGCTGTATAGGTATAACCCCATTTCGACCCAACCAACACCTCCAGCTCTGGAATGCCACGCCCGCGCAGCCAGGTACCCAGAAATTTCTCGCCGCGTCCGTAAGAGCGGGCAACATCATAATAACGCACACCTAAGCGCCAGGCCTCATCCAATACCTTGTGGGTATGTTCTTCCAGGGTTGCCGTATTGTACTTCCCGCTCAGGTCCTCGCCATGGCCTATGTTGATATAGCCTGGCCTGCCCAGTGCAGCCAGCCCCAGTCCTATTCTCGATACCCGTAAGCGTTTAGAAGTAATGTTCCGATATTGCATAAAGTATAAACCCTAGGCTTTTCTACGTATTTCGTAACCAAAGGGTGTAAAAGACAGTGCCGCCAGCTTTACATGCTGCTTTGCAAAAGGGATTCCAATAATGGTGATGGCCATAATAATAGCAAAAACAACATGGGTAAGTGCCACCCAAATACCCCCTACTAGTATCCAGATGATATTCATTACAGTAGCCAGGCATCCCTGATTGCGCTCAGTCTGCACCACTTCCTTTCCAAAAGGGGTTAGGCCAAGTGCTGCCAGCTTAAAGGCCTGTATACCAAAAGGGATTCCAATAATGGTTAGGCAAAGCAGCAGCCCTCCGATGAGGTATTCAAGAAAAATAAAAATTCCACCACCCAGTACAATCCACACAATATTTCCGATCGTTTTCATAATCTGCTTTATCTTTGTAGTTAGATTAAAAATTGCGAGGTAATCAGGCTGATAACAGCAAATATTAACGAGCAGTTGCTAAAATATGGAACAAACACAAGTTAAACCTAAAAATAATACAAGTCAAAAAGAGAAGCGCCGCCGCCTTGAATTTGTGGTAAAGCTAGTGCTTTTTATCGCAGTTATTATTTGGCGCATTTATTATCCCGATCTGCTCGAAGAGGGCTATGGTATTCCTCGTAACCTCATCAATGCCGTAACCTTTTACTTAACGGCACACATTATTATCTCCTTTAGTCGTCTTAGCCTGGTGGCTATTTATCTGCGCCGGCACCACCAGCAGACAGATTTCCGGGACAACTTTATCATAGGTATTAACCAGATTGCCTCCATCCTCTCTTTTGTGGCGCTGGTCTTTGCTATTTTCTTCCTGTTCAACATCAACCCCAAAGAGTTCTTTACCTCTATCTCCATCATAGCGGCAGCCATTGCCATTCTCTTCAAGGACTATATCAACAACATGATCAACGGGCTGATCCTGATGTTTTCCAGCCACCTGAGTATTGATGATTATGTTGGCATTGGCGATTACCGGGGGCGCATCATTGATATTACGCTCATGAATGTGCACCTGCTTACGGACGATGATGATGTAATCTACATTGCGAACAGCACCATTCTCACAAGCAACATTGTGAATTTCACCATTCGCAATCACAGAAAGATGATCATAGAGTTTGCCCTCAAGCCCGATCAGATCGAGGGACTCAATGAGCTGGAAAATCACCTGGTGCTGTCCCTGAAAGAATGGAGATCGCAGATACTGCCTGATTCGGCCCAGCTGCGCGTGGTGAACATCAATTCCTCTACGGTGCTTATTAAATTTCAGCTGGTGCTGCAGCGGGCCAATCGCCGGATTGAGCGCGATATACGCCGGCACCTGAACTGGCAAATTATCAGCTACATCAATGAAGGCAAACGAACCTCTGAAAGTGTCGGCACCCAGGCTTGAAAACTTTTTTGAAGACGTATATGCCGTGGTGCGGCTAATTCCGGCCGGGCGGGTGAGCAGCTACGGCGCCATTGCCCGTTACCTGGGCCGCAGTGGCAGCGCCCGCATGGTGGGCTGGGCACTTAATGGGGCTGCGGCCCTGCCCCATGTACCCGCCCAGCGTGTGGTAAACCGCGAGGGCCGGCTTACCGGAAAGATCCACTTTGGCACCCCTACCCGCATGCAGGAACTATTGGAAGCCGAAGGCGTGCAGGTTGTCAATGATCAGGTGGTAGAATTTAAAGAACGGTTCTGGGATCCGGAGCTTGAGATTGAATGATCATTTTGATCTGCTGAATAAGGGGCGCACATCTTCCCGACTCCTATTCCAACAACAGAATCAATCAGTAAGATAGGGCGCCAGGGCCCGCGCCCAGATTTCATAGCCAGCTGAATTCATGTGCAGACTATCTGCAACAAAGAGCCTTGGTTGTGGCTTTCCCTGCTTATCCAGCATCAGGCTGTAGATGTCTACAAAATTGGTGTGTGGCTTATCCTTTAAAAAAGCCTTGATCAGGGCGTTTGCCTCTGTTGTTATTGGCAGAAATCGTGCGCGACTGGGGCTGGGCTTTATAGAGATGAAAGTGATGTTGGCATTTGGCAATGCCTGACGGATACCATCAAAAACCACCTTGAAACGGGCCAGTACTTCCTGTGCATTTATTTTATTCATTGCTATATCATTCTCTCCGGAGTAAATAACCACCTGCCTGGGCTGGTAGGGCAATACAATGTCGGGCAGGTACCGCTGCAAATCCAGCAGTGTAGAACCACCAAAACCCCGGTTAATTACTGCATAGTCCGGAAAATGCTGCTCCAGGTCTTTCCATAGGCGTATGGATGAGCTCCCTACAAACAAAATTCCCTCTTCAGGCGGAAAGCTCTGACGATCCCTTTTCTTAAAAGCTTCAATTTCTTTCCAGAAAGGGGGCGAACTTACCAGCTGCCCAAAGGCAGGCAAGGCCAAAGCACCAATTATCAGCAGAAGCAGCAATAATGTAAAGCAACTTTTCATATGAAATCTTATAATCTTAACGCTTAAAATACTTTCAATCTGTAAATGACTTATGGATAAGTCCTGCATTCCATACGGAAAAGAGCGGGTTTCCGCCTATTCTTTTGCTTACGCGGCTACCCTTTCCATCGCAGCTTTGCCCGCACCCACAGAAATAAACCACAGCCCAATCCACATAAGTGCACCGTTTAGCAGCAACACAAAAAAACCAAATTCAAATCCACCCAAAAAATCTTTAGAATTCAGGTCTATGATATACGCTAAAATAGGGGCTGCCACACATACTAATGGTGCCAGGTTATCCCGTATGGCGCGCCGGGTAAGTAAACCGAAAGAGAACAGGCCCAACAGAGGGCCGTAGGTAAAGCCGGCAGCCCGAAAAACCTGGTTAATCACGCTTTTATCGTTCATGGCATTAAAAGCTACAATAACCAGCAACGTGAGCAGCGAAAAGCCAATATGCACGAACAGTCTTGTCTGTTGCTTGCCAGCATCTTCGGGGCGCTTCTCAAAACCCAGAATATCTACACAAAAAGAAGTGGTAAGGGCTGTCAGGGCAGAGTCGGCTGAACTGTAGGCAGCCGCAATAATACCCAGCAGGAACAGGATACCAGCAAGCTTAGGAAAATAATTGAGCGCCAGCATGGGGTAAAGACTATCAGTGCGTGCTGGCAGGGCAATCCCTTTTGCCTCTACATAAAGATAAAGCATAGCGCCCAGGGTCAAAAACACCAGGTTAGCAATGACCAGCACGATGGTAAACCAGAACATATTCTTCTGTGCATCGCCCAGGGTGCGCACGGTTAAGTTCTTTTGCATCATATCCTGGTCCAGCCCTGTCATAACAATGGCAATAAAGGCGCCTGAGATAAACTGCTTCCAGAAAAAATTAGGGCTGTTCACATCATCGAAAAAGAAGATCTGTGAGAAACGGCTTTGTTCTACGGCGCTGGTAAGCTCGCCTATTCCCATGCCAAGCTCCTGACCAATAAGCCAGATGCTGATGCCTACGGCCAGCAGCATGAACAGCGTCTGCAGGGTATCGGTGAAAACAATGGTTTTGATGCCCCCTTTAAAAGTATAAAGCCAGATAAGTGCAATGGTAACGGCTACGGTAACCCAAAAAGGCACGCCCCAGGCATCGAATACGGCCAGCTGCAGCACATTGGCGGCCAGATACAACCTAAAGCTGGAGCCTATCATGCGGGAAAGCAGAAAAAATACAGCCCCGGTCTTATAGGACCAGAAGCCGAAGCGCTGCTCCAGATACCCATAAATACTCACCAGGTTTAACCGGTAATAAAGGGGCAGCAACACCAGGCCAATTACAGCATAGCCAATAATATAGCCAAGTACTACCTGGAAATAACTAAAAAAGCTGGCCCCCACCTCGCCGGGAATTGAGATAAAAGTAACCCCGCTTAAAGAGGCGCCTATCATGCCAAACGCAACCAGGTACCAGGGGCTTTGTCTGTTGGCGGTAAAGAAGGTTTTGTTATCGGTTTGACCGCGGGAAGTAAACCAGGCGACAGTAATCAGGAGTAGAAAGTAAGCGGCTATAATGCCAACAACCAAAGAAGGACTCATATCGTAACAAAGAGATAAGGAGTAAATTTGAACATTATTCCGTATTTTTGCCAACCTAAAGGCTTAAAGTATGAAGTTTACAACCGCTTACGAACAAGAAGTTGAGGTACTGGAGGTAGTAGTGGATGTAGATGAACGTGACCTAATGGTCTATAACGACGACTACAACACTTTCGACCATGTGACTAACACCCTTGTACGGGTCTGCAAGCACGATATGCAGCAGGCAGAACAGTGTACCTGGCTCATTCATTACAAAGGCAAATGCTCTGTAAAAAAGGGAAGTTACGAAGATCTGAAGCCCATGCGCGATGGCATTCGCGAAGCTGGCATCGATGCTAAGATTATATAGTTCTATGCGTAATCTGTTCTGTAGAGCCTGAACACCATCAGGCTCTTTTTATATACAGAATACAATTTTTCACTATACTTTTCCACAACCCTGCTTAGCCTATTAATCATCGCTTCTTAACACAATTTAGCCTGTTACTGGCGAATGTTTTACATGATTTATATGTTGATATAAAAGCCTAAAAGTACAAAATGCAATATCCATCTCAGCATATAGAAAAAGCGGTAGAAGAGATCTCTAAACTGCCGGGCATTGGCCGCAAAACAGCACTTCGCCTTGCCTTGCATCTGTTACGGAGGGAAGAAACAGAAACAGCTTCCCTTGCCCAGGCTTTAGTTGATCTGCGCACCAAAACCCGCTATTGTATTAACTGCCATAACCTCTCCGACAGCGAGATCTGCAGCATATGCGCTAATCCACGGCGCGACAATGCAGTGATTTGCGTAGTAGAAAACCCACAGGATGTAATGGCCATTGAAAACACTTCCCAGTTTCATGGTCTGTATCATGTGCTGGGCGGCGTAATCTCCCCCATCGAGGGAGTTGGCCCGTCCGACCTGCGCATCGATTCCCTGGTGAAACGTGCAGCAGAAGGAGGCACAAAAGAGGTAATTTTAGCCATTAGCCCCACTATGGAAGGTGATACCACTGCCTTCTACCTTACCCGCAAGCTACAACCCCATGGCGTACGCATCAGCACCATTGCCCGTGGCGTGCCCGTAGGTGGTGAACTGGAGTATACGGACGAAATTACGCTTGGCCGCAGCATCATTAGCCGCACCCTCTATAACGGTAACGGAGACCATAAGGGGTAAATTTGCTCCTGCTCCCGGCTTGCCGCAACCAATCGACTAGTTTTTGCGGGCAACCAATGGTTTAAGGGCGGACATTTATGATAGTGGCATAGACCATTCCATAAATGGAGGTTTCTTTATTATTGTCCTCATCAGACAGTCAAGTCCATGACCTGCAGCACTTTCAGCATCATGCTGCTCCCGTAAAGGCCCCCACCTTAGCAATATTTGGGTGAATGCAGATGCCTGAGGAGTGAATAAGAAGATAAAGCCTATATAATCCTCGCTGCACATATATACATTTGGGGCGATTGCTTAACTTGAAGGCGAAAAAATTAATTAGCGCCTAAAACAAAGACCCCAGTATGAATCTCTTAAGTGAGCGTATCGCTAACCTGGAAGAGTCGGCCACCATTGCAATGGCCACAAAAGCCCGGGAGTACAAAGAAAGAGGCATTCAGATCATTAACCTGAGCCTTGGCGAACCAGATTTTCCTACGCCTAAGTATATAAACGAAGCAGCCAAGGAGGCTATCGATAGTGGTAAGTATTTTACCTATCCGCCCGTACCCGGCTATCTGGACCTGCGCGAAGCACTGGCCCAAAAACTGCAAAAGGAGAATGGCATCAAATGCACGGCAGCCAATATTGTCGTGAGCACAGGCGCCAAACAGTCTATTGCCAATGTGGTGATGTGCCTGGTAAACCCCGGCGACGAAGTGATTGTCTATACCCCTTACTGGGTAAGCTATAAAGCTATTGTGGAGCTGGCTGGTGGCGTATGCGTAGAAATAAAAGGTGGCATTGAAGAAAATTACAAAGCTTCTGCGGCACAACTAAAGGCGGCCATTACGCCCCGTACCAAAGCGGTTGTCTACTCTTCGCCCAGCAATCCAACGGGTGCAGTCTTTACCCGGGAAGAAGTAACTGAGATTGCGCAGGTGCTGAAAGATCATCCACAGATCATGATCATTGCCGATGAGATCTACGAATACATTAATTTCCAGGGCGATCATGTTAGCCTGGGCTCTTTTGCGGAAGTAGCCGACCGTGTAGCCACTGTGAATGGCTTTTCTAAAGGTTATGCCATGACCGGTTGGCGCATTGGCTACGTATGTGCCCCAAAATGGCTGGCAGATGCCTGCAACAAGATGCAGGGCCAGTTTACCTCTGCTACCAGCAGCATAACCCAGCGTGCCGCACTGGCTGCCATAAAAGGCGGTACGGAAGCGCCACTGGCCATGCGAGACGCCTATTTGCGCCGTCGTGACCTGGTGCTGGGGCTTCTCAAAGAAATTCCCAATCTTAAAACCTATACACCAAACGGTGCTTTTTACATCATGCCGGATGTAAGTGCTTATTTTGGTAAACAGCATGAGGGAAATACCGTCAAGGATGCCGATGATCTGGCACTTTTCCTGATTGATCACGCGCATGTTTCCCTGGTGTCTGGTGGTGCTTTTGGTGCACCGGAGAGCATCCGCATTTCATATGCTGCTGCCGACGACGACCTGCGGGAAGCATTAAAACGCATTAAGAACGCTCTTGCCCTGCTCAGCTAAGAATGAGTCTAACTGCTTTAGAAGAAACCTTCGAACGTTTTAACGAGCTTAAGGCCCTTATTGTAGGCGACGTAATGATCGACGCCTACATTTGGGGCCGGGTGGATCGTATTTCTCCGGAGGCGCCTGTGCCCATTGTACAGGTAAGCCACCGCGAGAAAAGATTGGGTGGCGCTGCCAACGTTGCGTTAAATGTACAAGCCATGGGTGCCACCCCATTGCTATGCAGCGTGGTGGGCGACGATCCGGAAGCCAGGCTGTTAGAGGAGCTCCTGAAAAAAAGGGGCATCTCGGAAGAAGGGATCATCAAAAGCCCAAACCGTATAACAACCGTTAAGGAGCGGGTACTATCCGGCTCTCAGCATATACTCCGGGTAGACTCTGAACACGACAACAACCTGCTGGCTGAGGAAGAAAGCCTGCTGCTGGAGCGGATCCATAAACTATTGCCGCGCTGCCAGGTGGTTATCTTCGAAGATTATGATAAGGGCACCATCACCCCTGCCATCATAAGAGAAACTATCCGGTTGGCCCGTAAATTGAATATTCCCACAGTAGTTGATCCCAAAAAACGGAATTTCTTTGCTTATGAACAGGCAACTTTGTTCAAGCCAAACCTTAAAGAGTTACGCGAGGGCTTAAAACTGGACTTTGCCCGGGATGATCAGGCAGCGCTGGAAGATGCCGTTGTAGCCCTAAAGCGTAAGTTGCAGCTGGAATATGCTCTTATCACGCTATCTGAACGCGGTGTTTATCTTGATGGTCCTGAAGAGCATTTTCTATTACCGGCACATGTGCGCAGCATCTCAGATGTTTCCGGCGCTGGCGATACGGTGGTGAGCATTGCCGCGCTGGCGCTGGCACTTGGGTTGCAGCCCCGGATGCTGGCAGCCCTGGCAAATCTGGGCGGCGGCTTAGTCTGTGAACATGTTGGTGTAGTACCCATAGACAAGGCCAGGCTTTATGAAGAGGCCAGCAATAAGCTCCTGAATATATGAGCTATCAGCGAGTAAAGGATAATTTTTCCGAAAACCTTAACAGGCTCCTCTACGAAAGCAGGGGCAAAGCCTACACCTCCATTCGGGCGGTAACCTTCATCAGTTCATTTGCTGCCATAGTGCTGCTGGTGTACAACCTGGGCTTTGAGCTCGACCCTATTCAGGCCAGGCAGGTTTACTATGGATTAGATGTAGTGTTTGCCATTTTTGTACTCTCCTACCTGGCCCGATGGTTATATGCTTTCAGGCGTTTAGATTTTTTACGAAGGCATCGGTTCGAAGGCGTATTGATGCTTATCATTTTAATCAATGGTATTTGTGTATATGTGCTGGATTTTGCGCTAATCCCAAGAATTATTGGAGCGCTCGGCATTCAAAATCCTGTACAGTTCTACCATTTTTTTATCGTCTGCTTCATGTTTTTGCTGCTGGTATACGAGTTTGGTGTTGCCAGCACCCGCCTGGGCAATGTGAACATAAAGCCGGCTGCAGCCTTTGTCATGAGCTTTCTTATCCTCATAGGATTTGGCACTGCTATTCTTATGCTACCGGATATGACCAGGGCACCGGGTAGCATGCCTTTTCTCGATGCCCTCTTTACAGCCACCAGTGCTGCCTGTGTTACCGGACTTATTGTAGTAGACACCGCTACTTATTTTACACTCAAAGGCCAGCTTGTTATTCTGTTTCTGATCCAGCTGGGTGGACTGGGGATCCTTTCTTTTGCTTCCTTCTTTACGCTGGTTTTCAGACAGGGGGTGGGCATCCGTCACCAGGTTATGTTGCAGGACTTTCTCAGCAGTGAATCCCTTTTATCTGCCAGGGGGTTGCTGCGCCAGATTGTTTTCATGACTTTTCTTATTGAATTCATAGGCTTTGTCTTCATTTATGCCACCTGGGATGATCGCGTGACATTTACTTCCATAGACCAGAAAATCCTATTCTCTGCTTTTCATTCAATCTCAGCTTTTTGTAATGCTGGCTTCAGCCTCTACACCAATGGGCTTTACGAAAACTTTGTACGCGAATCTTATATACTGCATCTCGTAATTGCCGGACTTGTTATTTTAGGCGGGATTGGCTTTCCGGTTATTCAGGATATTTTTTCTCCGCAGAGATTACGGGACCGCCTGCGCAACCCCTGGAGAGACTGGCAGCTGGGTACCAAAGTTGCAGTTTATGTTTCTGCTGCCCTGCTGCTCTTTGGCACCGTTACCATTTACCTGCTCGAAAGCTCAAACTCCCTGGCTAATCTTACTTTTATGGAGTCGCTTATCCACAGCTTTTTTCAATCGGCTGTGAGTAGAACTGCAGGCTTCAATACAGTAGACTTTAGTGCGTTACGCATGCCCACCTACATCATTATTATGTTTTTGATGTTTGTCGGTGCCTCATCGGGCTCTATCGGTGGTGGTATTAAAACATCAACCTTCTTTCTGGTCGTAGCCTCCACAATTGCTACCGTGCGCGGGCAGATGAAGCTGGAGATTGGCCGCAACTACATCAGCAATACGCTTGTTTTCAGGGCATTGTCCATCTTTGTGTTTGCCGCTGGCATTAACCTGCTGAGCATTTTACTCCTCACCATTACAGAACCTGGTATGGAACTGGTAGACCTTGCTTTTGAACAGGTATCGGCCTTTGCAACGGTTGGCCTAAGCACAGGCATCACTGCTCAGCTTTCCGACAGCAGCCGCATCATCATCATCTTTAGCATGTTTATTGGCAGAATAGGCACCCTTACTTTTGCCCTCGCCTTTACCAGTAGGGTAAATAACCGCTCCTATCAATATCCTAAAGCCCACATCATGGTGGGCTAACGGAAGTAGGGATTAGTACTGTAGGCTAAGGGCTTAATTTGAGGTTGGGAAAGACCCGGGAATCACGTGCAGTGTCTTTTGGAGACTCTGTTTATTTAGCGCTTTTTTCCGGCCTTGGCCCGTTTGTTAACAGATTTCCCTTTGTATAAGACAGAACGCAGATCGAAATCTTTGAAAAATCCCGCAGACAGATTCCAGCTCATGACGGACGACTGCAGATTATCGTGGTATAACTGCAGCCCGAAATCTCCTTTTGCATCATTTGCAAAAAAGCTTCTGGCTGTACCAAGGCTGGTGCGTGCATCGAGCCATACATGATGGCCAAAGCCCAGGTCGAAGATCACCCCGCCGCCTGCCTGAATGGCCATTTGCCAGCGGTTAGCTGGCGCGATGAATTCTGTATCGCCATAAGCTTCCGGTTCCTTGAACTGAATGGTATATTCCATTTTACCCTCATGCAGAAAAGGCGCCTGCTCGTTTGTCTCCAGACGACCTTTGCCGCCAAGCCAGTAATTGAGTGCCGGGCCGGCATTCAAATACCATTCCTGGTGGCTTTTTTTGATATCGGAATGGAAACTTACGCGAAACAGCAGTGGGATAGACAGGTAGTGCATACCAGCTCTGTCTGATACAGACAGCAGCTCGCGCTTATAACTGATGTTTTTGAGCCGGTAGAGATAGAGCCATTCGGTATGGAGCGCATAGCGTTCATTTACCCGGTAATTAACTGCAAGTCCACCATGATAACCAGTGGTTTGCTTGCTGGAAAAATACTGACTGTCATCACTTTCTGCAAATTTCCATTTATTTATGGATGCACCCACCGCAGGGCCAATCCGCAGCTGCCCCTGTCCGCAGAGCGGCAACATCATAAAGCAGCACAATACAAGGTAACGAGTAAGCATAGCTATTTTACAGAACGCAGTTATACATCAATCTTAAAGAAGAAATAACATTCAGCTGTGCAGCCGCACTATCTGGTAGCTTTACAGCAGTGAAGAGACCTACCTTTAGGAAGTTTAAAGGTAGCTGCTGCTAATCTTGAAAAAGTTTAAAAAAGGGATGAATTGTTACGTGAGCCATGAAGTTGCAAAAAACGAAGAAGCGGCTGCCCGGGCTTGTCTTAAATTAGCATTGTAATCCTATAAACAAAGGGGGCAAGATGCTTTACAGGCTAATACTTATGGCGCTTATATGTGTAACAGGAGCTTGTACGTGCTTACAGGCCCAGGAAGCCCCTTTGTATAGCCAATATTTTGCTAATCCCTACCTGTACAATCCCGCCTTTGCGGGTACAGACGGCTATGCTGTTTTATTCTTGACCCATCGCCGGCAATGGGCCGGTATAGAAGGTGCTCCCACCAATTATGCCCTCAGCTTCCATACTCCTGTAAGTAAGGTTATGGCAGCAGGCACACATATTCGTACCGAAAGCCGCGGAATTCTTCGGTCTACACTGGCCATGGGATCGCTGGCGTATGTTGCACATTTTGCAGACGATCACTTTCTGCGCATGGGCCTTTCTGTTGGTCTTAGTCACCATACGGCCGATTTTTCCCAGGCATCTGAAGCGCAGCAGCCTTACCTGGCAAACTGGACAGATCAGGCAACCCGTTTCGAAGCAGCCTTTGGTATTAACTATCACATAAAGCATTTTAACCTGG
The DNA here is from genome assembly GCA_030147305.1 of Cesiribacter sp. Lineage (GTDB taxonomy): Bacteria > Bacteroidota > Bacteroidia > Cytophagales > Cyclobacteriaceae > Cesiribacter. The sequence continues at coordinate 5,757 of JASLAE010000075.1, read as the reverse complement.
GCCTTGCCCTGCCCCATCTTACCAGCCAGCAGGTAATTGGTTCGGAGGCACAAAGCCTTGTTAACTTTTCGCCCCTGCAGCAATGGGTGGTTACCGGCAGCTACTATGCTGACCTGGTCCCCGAAAAGCTGGCGCTAGAACCCCTGTTGGTGGTACAAAAGCTGGGCGAGCAAAAAATAAGGATGGAGGGAGGCGCAGTGTTATACATGAACAAAGCGCTGTGGGCTGGTGGTACCTATCGTCATCAGTATGGCATGACTGCCCTGGCAGGCTTTAACATAAAGCAGGGCATCAGCTTTGGCTATGCCTATGAATTTGCCAGTTCCAAGGTGAGCAACCTGTTACAAAGCACCCATGAGCTTCAGCTTAAGATTAAACTGGGAGCTGAGAAAAACTTTAGCAAAGAAGTGCAGCACAAGCCGCGCTTCGATATGTAAACGCTTGTCAGCTAAAAGCATGAAAAAGCTTATTTTTATAGCCCTCCCCATCTGTTTGCTAAACTTTTCGGTTTATGCACAGAGGCCGGTGGTTTCAGGAATCAGCCCTCAGGCTGGAACGGTAAAAACCACTGTGGTCATCAGCGGCTCTAACCTGCCTGCGGGTACCAATGCCCATGTACAGTTTGGTGCCGTGCAGGGAAATGTGCTGGAGGCTACCACTAGTGAGATCACCACAGAGGTACCCGCCGGCGCAAGCTTCAGGAACCTTACCGTCACCAACCGTACCAGCGGATTATCTGGCGAAAGCCGCAACCCTTTTATGCTGGCCTTTGGTGGCAGCACCTTCAGCACAAGCAAATTTGCAGCAGAAACCAATATTGGCCTTAGTAACTATGGCTTGTTTGACCTGTGCTCCTGTGATTTTAATAATGATGGCAAAGTAGATGCGGCGACCTCCCATATCAGCAATACCACTGTTACGCTCTTTAGAAATACTACTAACACTCCCAATGCGCTTAGTTTCACCAAAACCTCCACGCCTACCAATGCATTAGGCCGTAATATTATTTGTGGAGATGTAGATGGTGATACCCGACCAGATATCATTATCTCTGGTTACAGCCAAAACGCAAACAGGGTTTATGTATTAAGAAATTTAAGCACAGCCGGCGGCGCTTTAACCTTTGCCGGAGCCGAACCCCTTTCCATGAACAGTGGCAGTGCTGCCCAGCTTGCCCTGAAAGACCTGAATGCCGATGGCCGCCCGGAAATCATTGTCACTAACCTTACTGACCCAACGGTAAGCATCTTTATAAATGCCTCTACACCAGGCACCATTAGTTTTAATAGTCAGGCGCAGGACATCAGCATAACCGGGCCAACCAACACCCATGGCATCAGCACAACCGATTTTGATGGTGATGGGCTGATAGATCTGGCAATTACGCCTTTTCAGGGCAGCAATGTTTACCTGCTGCGCAATACCAGCAGTGGCAACAGCATTAGTTTTACAGCGGGTACTTCCCTTACCACCCCTGCCGGCCTTGTGAACATTGTATCGGCAGACTTAAATGGCGATGGTAAATCTGATCTGGCCACAACCAACTATTATGTAACAAGCAATCATATTAGCGTTTGGCTCAACACAAGCAGCAGTGGATCGATACAATTTAACAATCTTACCCAGTATACTTCCGGCAGCAGGCCCTGGGGCATTGTAGCCGGGGATATTGATGGCAATGGTAAAGTAGATCTGGCCGTACACCACCAGCAGTCTGCTTCCTTCTATATCCTGAGCAATACGAGCAGCAATGGGGCGCTACAGCTCACTGAAAACCACGTAAATACAGGAGAGGTTGGTCGTTACCTGAACATGGTAGACTATGATGGTGATGCCAAACCTGATCTGTCTTACACCGGTACAACAGGAAATAACTTCAGGATATTGCACAACAAACACGAGGTAGTGGCCCGGCTCTCGCATACTGGCACCATTACCCTTTGCCCCAACCAGACAATTGTGCTGCAGGCCACCAAAGCGTTAGGAGTCACGTACAGATGGACCCGGAACGGCACTGCACTAAGCGCCACCACTGATTTTATTTCAGTTACAGAAGCCGGTGACTATACAGTAACGATCACTTCCGCTGTAGATGCTTACGCGTCTACTTCAGAAACATTACGCGTGGTGACTGGCAGCGGCAGTGGTGCTACTATTAGCCTGGATCCAATCACCCCGGTATGTGTTGGTGGCAGCACCGATTTGCGCGCAACTGCCATAGATGGCGCCACCTATGTCTGGAGCGGGCCTAATAGCTTTACAGCTACCACCACCGCACCAAGCTATACACTTACCAATGTACAAACATCGGCGGCCGGCTCATACAGTGTTGTGGTAAGTTCTGGTGATTGCCAGTTTACCCCTGGAGCACAAAGCCTGTCTGTTTATCAGAACCCACAGCCGCAGGTAACTGCTTCGGCCACCTCTTTTTGTGCAGGCACTACCATAACGCTACAGGCCCAGACTGGCTTTAGCAGCTACCAGTGGAAATTTAATGGCGCCAATTATAGTGGAGCAGGCGCAACAAACGCCAGCATCAGCACCACCAACCCCGGCAGCTATGCAGTTGAGGTAACCAATAGTGCAGGCTGTACCGGTTTAAGTAATGAAATAACGCTAACGCAAACACAACCACCTGTTGCCAACTTTACAATGCCTGCCAGTGCATGTCTGGGTTTACCTGTTACTTTCCAGAATACTTCCACATATGCCTCTGGCCAGAATCCCACCTACCGCTGGACCTTTGGCGACGGTGGGGTATCTACGGAAGAAAATCCTACCCACTACTTTACCTTGTTAGGTACTTTTACAGTAAATCTAACGGTAACATATGGTTCGCAGGGCTGCAGCAACACCATGAGCAAGACCATTGCTGTGGTACCCACGCCAAATTTAGAATTACTGGCAGATGGACCCCTGACCATATGTCCTGGAGATAGTGTATTGTTGCACATAGCAGGCGACGCTACCAGTGCGGAATGGAGCAATGGTACTACAGGCCTGGAGCTTTGGGCAAAAGATGCAGGCAGTTACAGTGCCAGTATTCTTACCAGCGCGGGCTGTGTTATAGAAAAAAGTATTGAAGTTACTCATCTGCCGCAGCCTGTTATTACCATCTCCGCTTCCTCTACCAGCATTAATATTGGCGAAAGCGTTCAGCTAACGGCTGGCGGTGGTTTGCAGTATCAGTGGGAAGCAACAACGGATATTAGCGATTTATATAGTCATACCGTTAGCGTTCAGCCACTTATCACAACCACCTACAAAGTTACCGGCTGGAATGAAAATAGCTGCTGGTCTGGTGCAGAAGTAACCATTACAGTAGACAATAGCCTGCGGATTTCACCACCAAAGATATTTGTGCCCCAGGTTGATGGTTTCTGGACTATTTCCAACATAGAACTGTATCCGGAGATCTCTTTATCGCTTGTGAACAGCCTTGGACGATCCATCTTTGAAGCCAAACCCTATGCTAATAACTGGGATGGAACAGAACGTGGTAATCCCATAGAACCTGGTGTTTATTATTACATTTTTAAAGATGCAGCAGGTAAGGTAGTAAAGACAGGCAGTATCACGCTATTGCGGTAAAATGCAATTTAATCCCTCTTAGTCATAACAATAAGCTTTGCTCTTCCTTAATCTACATGGATATATTACATAGATCTTAAGCATAGCTTTAAAGTGCGTAATTTAGTACACTGGCAATCTGTCCATTAGTACTAATCCAATACTATTCTGCCTCCAACCTATGAAGCAGTTTTACGCACTATTTATTGTCTTATTTTCGTTTGTATCTGCTTACGCCAACGAATTTGATTTATCCAATCGTAAGCAGGAGCCTTGCGACCAGTTTGCAGGTTATACAGCAAACATTATTGTTGATGTAGGAACCTCTAAGTGCAAAGGCCAGTACGAGGGCCAGCTAACGGCGCAACTACGTGATGCAAACGGTGATCCGGTAGCAGCTAACTCCCTGCAGTTTTCCTGGTATCCTGCAGACTTTATGTTTGACAGCAGATTTCTGATAAGTACAGGTGCCACTGCAAAGAAATTAGAGCCGGGCACCTATAATGTGGTAATCACAGATTCCCAGACAGGCTGTCAGTTCTTTGGCAATACCGCCACAATCAATAAAAGTGTTCAGCCTTGCTTTACCGTAGAGCGCATCGAAACAGTTATAGGCTGTAATGCAGAGCCTTATGGTATTATTATACTTGATAACTGCGCCAACTACAAGATCAGGTGGTACCGTGGCGATCAGGTTGACGAAAGCGAACATATACCAGATTACCAGAGCCAGGACCATATGTATGACCTGCCTCCCGGTACCTATACAATTATAGCAAGAGATGAAAGCACCGGCTGTGATTCGGATCCACTGACAGTAACGGTAGAAGGCTGGCCAATCTCTCCTATCGTAAATGCGGCTATACTGGCCGATACCACCTGCACCGGTGGCAGCGGGGCCATCACACTTACTTCAACTACACCGGCCCCTGGTACCGAACCGGAAAATGGCTATATGTATGAATGGAGAGACGCTAATGGTAATCTTCTCTCTCAGTTTAATAACCAGGCTACTGCCAGTCCGCTTCCTTCAGGCACCTACACTGTAACCGTAACCGGAGACTACAGCAACGATAACTTCCAGTGCGGGACCGTAGCTGCGTTCACCGTACCCCACCAGCCCCAAACGCCGCTGATTAGCCTTACGCCTACGCCTAACTATGTATGTGACCCTTCCCTGGGCAGCAGCAATTACAATGGCACTATTACGGTAGCGGTTACTTACAGAGGTCAGACAGTCACCAACTTCAGCAATTATACCTTCACCTGGACCGATGCAAACGGGCAGACCGGTACTGTGAGTGGTACCAATGTTATTCCGAACCTGAATGGCAGTACTTATACGATTATAGCAACAGAAAACAGCCTGGGTTGTACCTCCGATCCGGCCACAGCAACGGTAGCAAACCAGTTACCGGCTCAAACCTTAACCCTCGCCCCTATTGCTCAAACCAATTGTGGTGGCACAGCCAATGGTTCAATTACCGCTACTTACAGTATTACACCTGCCAGTACCGGCAGCTATCAGCTGGAGTGGTTTCTGGGCAACAGTGTTGCAACAGGCACGCGTATCACTACAGGCATCAGTGGAAATACTGCCTCTAATCTGGAGGGTGGCCAAACTTACACAGTAAGAGCTACCGACCTTGTTTCAGGTTGCCAGACGGTAAGTTCTGTGTTGGTTCCCCTGCAGCAAGGTGTAGTAACAGTAAACGCAACGGCTTATCCAAATGCTGTGTGTGCCCCTGCTTCGGCCGTGAATGGCAGAATAGAAGTGACAGAGGTACGCTTTAATAACACAATTATTACAGATTATACCGGCTACAGCTTTGCCTGGTATAAGGAGGTGAATGGCACTTATAGTTTAATCAGCGGCCAGACGGGTACAACACTAACCGGGCAGGCCGCCGGTAGTTACCAGCTTAGGGTAACCCGCAACGATTTGCAGTGTCCTTCTGATCCCATCACCCTCACCATCAGCGATCAGCTTCCCGTTCAGACCCTTACCCTGGCTCCTGTTGCACAAACCAGCTGCAGCGGCACACCTAATGGTGCTGTCACAGCTACCTATGGCATTAACCCGGCCAGTACGGGCACCTATAGCCTGAAATGGTACCGTGGAACAGCAGTGGTGGCAGCCAACGAATTTACTGGCAACATCTCTGGCAACACAGCTTCAGCCCTGGC
>JASLAE010000044.1 GCA_030147305.1 Cesiribacter sp. | reverse complement strand
AAATGAATATCGTAGGTAAGGCCTTCTTAATATTTCTAGCAAACCTTTTATTAGTAGCATGCTTCGTTGGAGATGAAGGAGCAGAGGAAGAAATAGTCGGACATTATTATATCCGTGGAGACAGAGGCTTATACAATGTTCACATTGGTTATGAAGACAAAGAATATGGGCGTATAGGCCTTATCGAAGCACCAGTTACTGCTATAGGATTCAATGACGATTATATAATTGCTTGCCAAGGATTTGAAGAAAAAAACTATTATATAATCAAAGTTGTAAGGAATGGTGTGCATAGTGATGCACAAGAAGCTGTAATGGGACCTTTCAATAAAATGGATTTTAATAATAAGCTAATTGAATTAGGACTGGGTAGTACTATTGAATTTGAGAAGGAGTATAAAATAAACCCAAATTAACAAAACAACAAAGCAGTAGCCCCACCAGCTTTCTGCAATTGCTTGTGCAGGCCGTTAACTTACCGTACTTTCAGAAAGCGCCAATGAATAGTTCCCTGCTTAATTCTATGGCCGTTGTAAGCCTGACTCAGGAACATTTATGAATGGAAAGAATGATTAAGAAGCTTGGACTGGATTCATTTTCAAGTACCTCTAGAAATGTTTGGCTGACCGCTCTATTCATTTTTATTCTTTTGGCAATGAATTACAATAAATTAATGATGCCTGAAGGAGCCTTTGTTATTATTACTTCTGGACTATCATTATTCGGATACATTTCCTTGATAGCAACTGCATATTTTGTAAGTAAGCAATGGAGCACCATGGTAAGTGATGAAAGGGTAAAGAAAATGCTATATCTTGAACTGATTACCTTAGTGACAATTTTTATTTCATTACTGCCTATTAAAATTCTGGTACTCTTCTTGCGGTGAATGGTTGGCCAACTTCTACAAAGGATTACAAGTCATCCTGCCTTTATTAATTATATGTAAATATGGTAAGGCAAAACACCCTCTGTAAGCACGAACCGCTGAAATTAAGCCTGGTGTAGCAGCCCCTGGACCTGATCCTAGCCTATATCGTTGATTCAATAATTGTAAGGTAAACAGGCATGCCAATGGTTATATTGAAAGGAAAAGTGACTGCCAGCGCCATAGGCAAAAATAAGCCGGGGTTTGCCTGGGGAACAGCAATTTTCATGGCAGCCGGCACAGCAATATAAGATGCGCTGGCAGCCAGTACTGCAAACATAAACCTGTTGCCAATATCGGTTGTTACTGAGCTGCTTGCTAGGGCCACAAGGCTACCATTGATCAATGGCACAACAAGGGCAAACAGGGTCGTGAACCAGCCGCTTTTTAAAAAGTCATTTAATTTTTTCCCGCTAACGATCCCCATATCTAACAGAAAAATTGCCAGAAAACCTTTGAAAATATCTGTTGTGAAAGGCTTGATGCCCTGTGCCTGTTCTTCGCTTGCCAATAGCCCAATGACCAGACTGCCCAGGATCAGCAACACACTGCCATTGGTAAAGGAATGGCTCACCACATGCCGCAGATCTGGCAACTGCTCTTCTTTTTTAGAACATACCCTTATCAGCACAACGCCTACAATAATAGCAGGAGCTTCCATAAGTGCCATAACCGCCACCATGTGCCCGCTGAAACTAATGTCTAGGATTTCTAAAAAAGATACAGCAGTTACAAAGGTAACCGCACTCACAGAGCCATAGGCAGCAGCAATTGCACCGGAATTTTCGATGCTAAACCTTTTCTTTAGAAGAAAGAAAGTATAAAGGGGAATGGCACAGGCAATCAGAACACCAAATAAAGCAGAAAGGGCAATTTCAGCGGTAAAGTAGCTGTGAGCAAGTTCCTGCCCACCTTTGAAACCGATGGAAAACAAGAGGTAAAGCGAGATAAATTTTGAGGAGGCTGCCGGGATCTCCAAATCACTCTTTAGCCGAACAGCAACGATTCCAAGAATAAAAAAGAGTAAGGCCGGACTCGTAAGGTTATCGATCAGTAAGTGCAGATTCATGCATTTGCTTTGTTGGAGTTATTGGAATTTCAAGGGTCTTGCCCAGCGCTTTCGTGCTAATCAGTCCTTTTATCGCCACTTTATCCTGCAGCCCTGGTTGCTGAAAGAAAGCAGTGGACAAAAGCTCTTCTGCCTGGTGCTGAATGTTTAAGGCAGCCAGCCGTCTTTCCCGCTCCAGTGGTGCGGTACCACGCATCACATAGTAATAATGACGGATCAGCAGGTCCAGCAGAGCATATTCTGCACTGGTTGCAAGGCGCGGATCGGCTTCCAGTACACTGTTGATAAAGCGGCAGGAGGTATCATTGACAAAAATGATTTCTCCAATGCCTTCTCTTTCTATAAGGCCAAGCACTGCCTCGAGATAGGATTGTTCTTCAAAATTGAATACTCCTCCCAGGGCAGTAAGAAAAAAAACATCCGTGCCATATCTTTTCCGGATGAACAGCTCCAGGTGGGCATCCGGACAAATCAGAAAAAGTTTGCTGTTTTTCATTATTCAGGGATTACAGATGGAACAATAAGTAGGATCTTCAGCCATGATTTTATTCGGGTAGTACACATCTCTGGTATAGGAACACTTTTGGCAGGTGTACACAGCGCTTAAAACTGAGGAGGTAGGACGTGCACAAAGGCTACATGGCAAGCCTGGTTTTGTGAAGGTAACATCAAAACCAGGAGTGGAACATTGGGGGCAGCATGAGTGTATTTTATCCACAAGCTTTTGAGCTGTTTCTTTGATTACATTCCTTCTGCTTGGGTTGTACAGGGCGCGCATGTCTGTTTCGGCATATACACTGCCCCACTTTTTAAGCATTGTATAGAAAGCGGCGGTAAGGGTGCGCCAATCCGTAATGCCCTTTATCATACCAGTATTGGTGAACTTATCCTTGCGCAGCATCAAGGCATGTGAGGGAAAGAGTGTTCTTTCGGCAAATGCCATCAATTGCAGCTCTGTTCTTATTTCTCCGCCACTAAAGTTTGTGAGAAGGCTTATTTTCCTGGCCACGATTTCCAGCTGGTTCCTTTTATCAACCAACAGCAGCATTTCTTCATCGGCATTTACAAAGTACAAACTTGGGTGAGGACCAAAAGAACCTTCGCTGCTAATCGCCAGATCGCAGCCTGTAAGCTCCATGGCCATCAGGCACTTCGTGCGGGCGGTCGTTAGGGAGTCGCCAATGCGCTCAATCTCACCGCTAAAAGTTCCCAACACATCGGTGTCCAAATCTTCCGCAACAAAACAGTCGAGACCCAGCGCCTGCTCAAGTAATGGAGCTATTACTTTTTCTTTTCCGTGCTTGGTCGCAATTACAAGCTTTCTGCCGTTAAACAAGCCCGGAGTTGACTTTATCGCGGCTGTTCGTGAAGCAAGTTCATCATTTTTCGGTCCCCCTTTCTGTGCGGGCACAAAGCCGGAGCTATGGAGAGGGTAAGGGGCCACAAGCCTTCCAAAGCCTGTTATTCTGTTCATTTTTTTGAGGGTTCACACAAGTGATGAGCAAAATTGAACATTCGGCTTTATAAATTTTTATTTATATTTATAATGATTATCATAATGATTATTTATGAACTACACACTGCATCAGTTACAGGTCTTTCTAAAAATTACACAAACGCGCAGCATAACCAAGGCTGCAGAGGAACTGTATTTAACACAGCCAGCCGTCTCTATTCAGCTGAAAAATTTTCAGGATCAGTTCGATATACCATTGACAGAAGTAGTTGGCAGAAAGGTGTTTATCACTGATTTTGGCAGGGAGATTGCCCTTGCCGCAGAAAAAATCTTAAATGAAGTACATGCCATTAATTACAAAACCCAGGCCTATAAAGGGCAGCTGGCAGGGCGTTTAAAGATCTCCGTTGTATCGACTGGCAAGTATGTAATGCCCCACTTTTTGTCAGATTTCATGAGACAGCATCAGGGGATTGATCTAATCTTGGATGTGACGAACAGGGCCAAGGTGATTGAAAGCCTGGAAAAGAATGAAGTGGATTTTTCGCTGGTTTCCATTGTACCAGAGCATTTAAAGCTTGATAAAATAGAGCTGATGCAAAACAAGTTATACCTGGTGGGCAACAGGGAACACAGCCTGGAGGCAAGAATTTACGACCATAGTATTTTTACAGAAATTCCACTTATCTACCGGGAAAAAGGTTCTGGTACAAGGCACGTGATGGAAAGCTTCTTTGTACAAAACAATTTGCCGGTTAGAAAAAAGATGGAACTCACCTCTAATGAGGCAGTTAAGCAGGCAGTTATTGCAGGCCTGGGCTTTTCAATTATGCCAGTAATAGGCATTAAGAATGAACTGAAGAATGGAGATCTACAGGTGGTGTCGGTGCACGAATTCCCAATACGATCAATCTGGAGCCTGGTGTGGCTCAGGAGTAAAAGCTTTTCACCGGTGGCTCAGGCTTTTCTCGAATATCTTGAAAAAGAAAAGCAAAAGATCATCCAGGACCGCTTCCACTGGTACGATCAGTACTAATATCTTCCCTTTCGGGGTCTTAAAATCCCAGTGTTTTCGGATAAAAAAATTTTCTTCGGAAGACTAGAGCGTTATGATTCATAAATAATGTTAATGCAATTCATAAATATTATAAAATTTACTTTATGATTTAGATTATTGACCTTTGGCCCAAGCTAAAGCAATAACCTATGTCAACTAACACAACATTTGCCAAAAGGACCACAGGAGTCGCTGAGTTACCGGAGGCTCCGGTTCTCACTAAGATTACAGTAGCTAAGGGAGATGGTATCGGCCCCGAGATCATGGAGGCTACACTTGCCATACTGCAGGCTGCCGGGGCTAAGCTGGAGATTGAAGAGGTTGAAGTCGGGGAAAAAGTATATCTGCAGGGAAATTCGTCCGGCATTTCAAAGGAAGCCTGGAAGACCATCAGGCGCAACAAGGTTTTTTTAAAAGCACCGATCAGCACCCCACAGGGCGGTGGCTACAAAAGCCTGAATGTGAGCATGCGCAAAATGCTGGGCTTGTATGCCAATGTGCGCCCCTGCAACAGCTTACATCCCTTTGTAAAAACCAAGCATCCTTTAATGGATGTGGTCATCATTCGCGAAAATGAAGAAGATCTTTACGCGGGCATAGAGCACCAGCAAACCGACGAGGTAGTGCAGTGCCTGAAACTCATCAGCCGCCCGGGTTGTGAGCGCATTGTGCGCTATGCCTTTGAATATGCCCGCCAGTACGGGCGCAAAAAGGTAAGCTGCTTTACCAAAGACAACATCATGAAGCAAACTGATGGATTATTTCATCAGGTCTTCGACGAGATTGCCCAGGAATATCCCGAGCTGCAAAAAGAGCACTGGATTGTAGACATTGGCGCGGCCATGCTGGCCGATACGCCCGAAGCATTCGACGTTGTGGTGATGCCTAATTTATATGGCGATATACTATCGGACGTAGCTGCGCAGATTACTGGTTCGGTAGGCCTTGCGGGCTCGGCCAATATCGGCGAAAGCAGTGCCATGTTCGAGGCTATTCATGGTTCGGCACCACGCCTGGCAGGATTGAATGCAGCCAACCCTTCGGGCTTGCTGCAGGCAGCCATTATGATGTTAAATCATATTGGGCAGGCATCTATTGCGGAGTCGGTACAAAATGCCTGGCTGAAAACCATCGAAGAGGGGATCCATACTGCTGATATTTATAATGAAGACATCAGCAAAGAAAAGGTAGGTACCTACGAGTTTGCCCGGGCTGTGATCAAAAATCTGGGACAAAAGCCTACAGATTTATTGCCGGCTAAATTTTCAAAAGGCATGGTTTTTCAACTTCCCAAGTACCAGAGAAAGCCGGCTGCCCCCAAAGAGTTAGTGGGTGTGGATGTCTTTGTGCACTGGAATGGCACAAATCCGGAGGAGCTGGCCATGCTGCTGCAGCCGCTAAATACCCCACAGCTTCAACTTAGCATAATCACCAACAGGGGCGTGAAGGTTTGGCCCGAAGGCTTTGACGAAACCTTTTGCACCGACCATTGGCGCTGCCGCTTCAACCAGGTAGCGGGCCACTCCATCACTAAACAGCATGTCCTGGAGGTATTATCAAAGGCCATTGAAGAGAATATAGATACCATAAAAACAGAAAACCTCTACACTTTTAATGGTAAGCCTGCCTTCTCGCTAGGCCAGGGGCAATAAACAGTGCTACTCATATTTTTAAACTTAAGCCAAAACAAATGAAACAAGTTAAGCTAAATCCAGAACTCATCATTAGCCTTCTGCTAATCATTACCTGCTTATATGGGATAAGCTACAGTACCAATATTATTTATTCTGAGCTGTCTAAGGCAGTACTGATACTTGTTAGTGTGAACCTATGCCGCACAGTTTCCTATAACTCAACCCCGATAAAAAAATAATACCTATGAATACCCTAAAACTAATCGACGGACAATACACGCCTGAGGAAGCAAAAGAGATGCTGCTTGAAACGCTAAACAGCAAAATTAACTTCTATAAAATTAAGAACTTAAGTTCTGAAATGCGCTTTGGTAAACCCGATCTTGAGGCATATGAAAAGATTAGAGAGCTTCAGGAGGCCAAAGGGCTTGTTAATGATATCATTCAACAAGCTTTACAGGATAACAGCAAGCTGAAAATCGAATCGACGATTCATGTCTATTTAGAAGATGCTGAACTTGCTGAAGCAGGGTATTCCAGGGTAATCGCCTGCTAGATGTATTGAGTTTTGAGCCAGAGGACTATTAGCCTTCTGGCTCATATTTTTTTATGTAAGCAGTACCATTGAATAGCTTCATAATTCGATGCCGCTTCACCACGCATATGTTTGCTTAAAGAGAAGGTTTTATTTCAGGGTAATCTCAACTGGAATGGATGAAATTTCATATGGAGGGCAAATAGTTAGCAGGGACGCTTAAAATTCCCCTTTCTGGCTGCGGTTGGCTTTTTTCTGCGCCTGTATTTGTTTGCTGGCCAGTCGGCGTTTTACCGAGCCTTTTGTGGGTTTGGTTGCCTTTCGCTTTTTCTGCTTCCTGAATGCCTGGCCTAAGAGATCATAAAACCGCTCTACACACAGGTCTTTGTTCTGCTGCTGGCTGCGCGATTCCTGGCAAATTACCTGCAGATATCCCTCGTTGTTGATGCGGCTGGCCAACTTCTGCTGTAACAGTGCTTTTTCTTCTTCTGTCAGCAGTGCAGAACCTTCCACATGAAAACGCAATTCTACCTTAGTCTCAACCTTGTTTACATGCTGACCCCCGGCGCCGCCACTTCTGGAGGTCTGAAAAGTTAATTCACGTTCAAAATAACGTTCTTTTAATGCATTCATGCTTATATGCTACTATAAGGGTCTAAGCGGACAAGAAAATTAAATCAATGGAAAGCTAAATACCCTGTCCCTGATTATTCGTATACCATTTCTTAATGTTCCAGCGTTCCGGCAAGGTGTTTGCACTGGCTTATGTAAATCTGCCAGTAAAATGCAATACCGCCTTATCATCTTAGGGGTTCCATAAGCGGGTATTCATTTTCGGTAGCCTTGTATAAAATGATTGGCTGATCAGGACAATAAAACAGCGCCTAATGTAGTATATAATGTACGTTAGAAGCTAAAGTGTAATTTTTTAAAGTCCTCCAGCGGATTGAAGGATCCTGTAATCAGCAAACAAGGTCTTAGACACTTAAATAGTTGCTAACCGCTTTTTCAGAAGCATTTGATATTTTTTATGCCAGTATTAAAGCAGAACGCAGTTTTCGCCGGTAGATACCTTTTAAACCAGTTGATCGGTGAAGGAGGATTCTCGGAGGTGTGGATGGCTAATGACCTGATGGCCGATGATGCAGTGGTGGCCATCAAGATCTATGCACCAGACAAGGGACTGGATGAATGGGGCCTTCGGCAATTCAAAAACGAGTTTTCACTCACCCATAATTTAGCCCATCCGCATCTGTTGAAGGTGAATCATTTTGATGTGGCTGATGGTTCTCCCTACCTGATCATGACCTATTGCCCCTATGGATCCCTGGGGCAGGACTTACAAAAATCGGGTGTCTACAGCGAACGGCAGGTGGCGCTGGTGATGTGCCAGATAGGATCTGCCCTGGAAGAAATTCATCGCCAGGATCCTTCCATCATTCATCAGGATATTAAGCCCGACAACATTCTGCTTCTGCAGCCGGATACGTATATGCTGGCAGATTTTGGTATCAGCAGCCGCATCAGGAAAACCCTCACCAAGACAACAGCCAATATTCAAGCGCTTACTGTAGCCTATGCGCCACCCGAACGTTTCGATCGCCATCCTACTGCCGATGCTGCAAGTGATATTTTCTCCCTGGGAGTAACCCTTTACGAGATGTGTACCAATACTGTCCCCTGGGAAGGCGCAGGGGGCCAGTGTCTGCTTAAAGGTGCACGCGTACCGGCACTGCCCGCTGGTTTTTCCCCTGCACTCAGTGAAATTCTGGAAGCCTGCATGTCAGCAGACCGGACCAAACGACCCACCGCCACAGAAATTTACCAAAAAGGCAGGCACTATCTGGAAACCAGGCAGTGGCATGTGGCTAAGCAGAAAAGAAAGCTGCTCTACATGAACAAGGTGCTGGTTTCTTCGCTGGCTACTGCGGCAGTGGCATTTGCTGCTACTGCGGGTGTGGTGTATTATGATCTTGAGCAAACCAAACTACCGGAAAAACCTAAAGAAACAACTACAGCCCTGTTGGTAGCCGCAAGAACAGTAGCGGCGGAAAAAAGCTCTGCGTCAGCTGAGAAAAGCAGTAAGCAGGAGGAGAAATCGAAAAAGCCTAAAGAGAAACCAAAACAAGTGCAGAAGCCAGCCAGACAGGTTTCCAAAAAACAGGTGCCGGTGCAGCAAAAGAGCACCCGGGAGCTGGCAGAGCAAAAGAAAGCCCAGCCCTCGGAAGAGCTGTTTTTTGAGGCGCCCGTTTGGGAGGAAGATGCTTTTGAGGATCAGCCGTTGGAGAACCAGCCCGTAGCTGCAGAAAAGCTGCCGGCAGAAACAACGCCTAAACCCCTGCCAAAGGAAACAGAAGCACCGGCCGTATTTAATAAAAGTAAAAGTAGCCCGTCAATAGAAGACAGGCCTTCTACAAGCAATACCACGGTCACCAAGGATAAAAAGCCCTGGTTTAAAGCCAAACAGCCTAAATCCAAAAGCTCAAATCAAAAGAACCCGCATAAAAAGAGGGTTAAGAAATTGAAAAGACGCTTTTCCTGATGTGCGCTTGGCCATTACTGTTCCATCAGGCTAGTGGCTGACTTAATAATATTTGGAAGGCCGTATTAATCAAAGGCGTGACCTTTTAAAGCGAAGAGCATGGCACAGCCGGAGGTCTGGTCTGGTGAAAACCTGGTAGAATCAAATCAGGACAATGTCCTTCAATATACCATTAACCAGGGTCGTGCTGCTGGTATAGGTAATGCAATACTGCCGTAGATCAAGTAAGTCTGATCGTTAGATCAGACCAATTTACCCCGAGGGCTATTCATAATTCCTGCATCTATTTTGTATCAATAGATCTTTGCGGAATGCTTAACTAAAGTCAATATAAAATTAATGAAGTATAGTTGTTGATTATACTGTATATTTTATTAAACATTTTATACGCATATTATGTAATATGATGTATACTGTTTAATATTTATGCTGTAAATGACATATAGAAAAGGTGCTAGGAT
>JASLAE010000033.1 GCA_030147305.1 Cesiribacter sp. | reverse complement strand
AAATTCCCCAAAATTTTCATACTTTTGAGCCACTACATTCAATTGATATACTAATTTTTAGAGTTTGGCAATGATTGCGTATGCATTGACTTCACAAAAGATAACTGCGGTATTAAAGCTCATCCGTGTTAAACAATGGGTTAAAAACCTCTTTCTTTTTATTCCTTTATTTTTTGCCGGGCAACTTTTTAATATAACGGCACTCCAGACCTTGTTCACAGCATTTTTTGCTTTTAGTCTTGTGGCAAGTGCGGTGTATATATTGAATGACTATAAAGACATAGCCAATGACCGCGCCCATCCTACAAAATGTAAACGTCCGCTGGCGTCAGGAGAAATTGGCGTTTCCTTTGCGATCGGCCTTGTCTTTTTACTACTCGGCATTGGACTGGCGATAGCATGGGCAACTAATTTCATTTTCTTTTTAACGCTGACATTTTATCTGGCCGTAAATATTGCCTACTCATATGGGCTTAAGCACATAGCCCTGGTGGACTTGTTCATTATTGCCCTTGGCTTTCTGTTGCGGGTAATAAGCGGTGCTGTGCTGATTGAGGTGCCCATCTCTCAATGGCTGATGATCATGGTATTTCTGCTGGCGCTGTTCCTGGCCCTTGCCAAGCGACGGGACGATCTGTTGATTTTTCAAAAGTCTGGCCAGCATATTCGGCAATCGGTAAAAAATTACAACCTGGAGTTCCTGGGGTCCTGCCTCACGCTTATTTCAGCCATCATTATGGTTTCTTACCTGATGTATACACTGTCGCCCGAGGTGCAGGAACGGGTAGGCAGTAACAACCTGTACATAACAGCCATTTTTGTAATTGCCGGCATGATGCGTTACCTGCAAATTACCATGGTAGAAAACAAAAGCGGATCACCAACGGAAATTCTGTACAGCGACAATTTTATCCGGTTTACCATTATTGGCTGGATTATATGCTTCTACATCATCATTTATCTGCATAAGCTTTAAGCAAGAGCTATATGAAAAGAAAAATAGCTAACTGGGGTCAGTACCCCTTTATTGAAGCAGATGAGCTTTACTTCAGAGAATCAGATGAAGCTGCAGCAATTCTGAATGCCAGCGCTTCTTTGATTGCCCGTGGCAATGGTCGCTGTTATGGTGATGCTTCTTTAGCAGATACCGTTATTTCCACGCTCAGGCATAACAAAATTATCTCTTTTGACAGGGCCAGCGGCATCCTGGATTGCCAGGCGGGCCTAACGCTGGATGATATCTTAGCCGTTATTGTTCCTGCAGGCTGGTTTCTGCCTGTAACCCCGGGTACTAAATTTATTACCGTAGGCGGAGCCGTGGCCTCCGATGTGCATGGCAAGAACCACCACAAAGAGGGCTCCTTTTGCCAGTATGTAAATTTTCTGGAACTGATCAACAGCCAGGGTGAACATGTGAAATGCAGTCCGGAGGAAGAAGCTGAACTATTCAGGACTACCTGTGGTGGCATGGGCCTTACCGGCATTATAACCCGGGTAAGCTTCCGCCTTAAAAAAATTGAGAGTGTTTATATCAAACAGACCCAGTATAAGGCAGCTAACCTGGAAGAAATGTTTCGTCTTTTCGAGGAACACCGGGAAGTAACCTATTCTATGTCCTGGATAGACTGTTTGCAGACCGGCAAAAGTCTGGGGCGGGGAATCGTCATCGTGGGAGAACATGCGGGTATCGAAGATTTACCTCCATCCCTGAAGCAAAAGCCCCTGGAGAAAAAAGGTAAACTGAAAGTTTCGGTACCCTTTAACTTTCCTTCTTTTACGCTTAATACTTATTCTGTAAAAGCCTTCAATTTTGCCTACTACCATAAACTACAGAGTCGGCAGCGTACCGATATAGTAGATTATGATCCTTTCTTCTATCCGCTCGATTCTATCCACCACTGGAATAGAATGTACGGCAGCAATGGTTTCGTGCAGTACCAGTTTGTTTTGCCGCTGGCCGTGAGTTACGACGGCTTATCTCAGATTCTTCAGAAAATTGCCGACAAAGGGTTTGGCTCTTTTCTGGCTGTGCTCAAGCTTTTTGGTGCCCAGAACGACCTGATTTCTTTCCCGATGGAAGGCTATACACTTGCCCTTGATTTTCCGGTACGGAGCGATCTTTTTCCTTTCCTGGATGAATTAGATGATATTGTGCACAGCCTGGGCGGCCGCCTCTATCTATCGAAAGATGCCCGTATGAAACCAGGTATGTTTCTGAAAGGGTATCCCCAGGCTGAAAAATTCATACAAAATTTAGCAAAATTCGATCCTGAGGGTAAGTTCTCCTCGATCCAAAGCAAAAGACTGGAAATCCAGAAATGAAATACATTCTTATTTTAGGGGCTACCTCCGACATGGCCTATGCAACGGCCAGTGCCTTTGCAGAGAAAGGCTGGGGACTAATATTGGCCGCCAGAAATCAACAACGGCTGCAGGTTTTACAGGGAGATTTAAAAGCCCGTTATAATGTATCTGTGCAGATTGTGTCTTTCGAAGCAGCTGATTTTAACAGCCACGCAAGTTTTTATGATCAGCTGCCCGTAAAACCGGAAGTAACTGCTGTTTTCTTTGGCTATTTGGGAGAACAGCAAAAAGCCCAGATGGACTGGCAGGAGGCTAAACAGATAATTGATGCTAACTATACAGGCGCTGTTTCCGTGCTTACCCACATTGCAAATGCTTATGAGTACACCAAAAGCGGTTGTATTATTGGCGTAAGCTCAGTGGCAGGAGAAAGAGGTCGAAAAAGTAATTATGTATATGGCAGTGCAAAAGCCGGGTTTACAGCTTTTCTTTCCGGGCTCCGAAATAGACTGTTTGCAAGCGGAGTACATGTAATTACGGTAAAGCCCGGTTTTGTAGCGACGCGGATGACAGAAAATCTTAAACTGCCAAAGCCACTCACGGCCAGTCCGGAACAGGTAGGCAAAGCCATCTATGAGGCTTATTCAAAGAAAAAGAATGTTTTATATGTACTGCCAGTCTGGAGGCTGATAATGCAGAACATCCGCATGATTCCCGAAGCTGTGTTTAAAAAGATGAATCTCTGACAGACACGAAAGCTACTTGATATTTTACAATGTTTAGGTAATGTTGTTTATATTTGCCTTCCGGTCATGCATGGAATTGGCATTAGCACCTTCTACCGCGTACGGTATTTAAATTTTTTACTGCTTTGCTCAGCAGGTAGTGCTAACACTTTGCTTAACCATTTTTTAAATTATTAGTATCGTTATTGTATTATGCGGCAAGGACTATTAGTTGTGTTTGCTTTTTTAGCTTGTTTGCTATACTGGTGGATCTATGGAATGCCCCTCACAGGTATTGATGATGCCCAAATCTACTTTGTTTACTTTCGTAATTTTGCTGAGGGGCTCGGCTTTGTTTACAATTATAATGGAGAGCGTGTAGAAGGTTTTACCTCCCTGCTCTGGGCCCTGATCGGTTCGGCATTCTACAGCATTTCACCGCAACACTTTCCATTATTGCTGTTGTTCTTCAACATACTGTTGTGCGCCCTGACATTTTTATTGTTTGACAGAGGAATAAGAATTGTTTGGCCTACAGCCGGTTATTATCCACTCCTGATATTTATTGGCTATGTAGTACTGGTACCGGGATATATAGAATGGAACACCCTTTCCCTTATGGAAACAGGCATGTGGACCATGCTGCTAACAGCTTCTGTGGTGGTTTTGCTCCAGTTGCAGGAACGGGTGCACCATATTTATACCCTATCCCTGCTGGTAATGCTGCTTATTATTACCAGGCCAGAAAGTATGCTGTGGGGAATATTTATTCTGCTGATGTTTGTGCTTACCCAAATACTTCGGCAGAATAAATATGTTGTAAAGCCTGCGGCCGTGTTGGGGATAACATTTGGTGTTACACTTTTGAGCTTACTGGCATTCAGGCTGCTGTACTTCGGGTATCCTTTTCCAAATACCTTTTATGCAAAGGTATCAGGAAATGTTTTTCAGAACGCAGTGCAGGGCGGGAAATACCTTTTTAAAGTCATGGAGGAATACCAGTTCCTGTGTGTGTTTCTTATGGTAAGTCTGGTCTCGCTTGGACTCCTTGCGGCCAGGGTTATCAACGGGTATAAGCAGGACTTGGTGCTGTCTACTGCTCAAAGGTTCCAGCTAATTTTAAGTGCAACTGCCTTACTAAGCTTTTTTATTCATTTCTATACAGGTGGAGATCATTTTGGTATGGCCCGCATGTTTCAGCCTTTCATACCTGTATATTTCTTAATGTTGTTTAATATTCCCTTCTGGAGAGAGACGCTTGGTATCAATATCTCATCTAAATATCCCTGGTTACTTTCTGGTGCACGACTTGCGGCCGTTCTCCCAATTATATTCTTCAGCTCCGATTTTACCTTACCACGCATGGTTAAAAAAGAATCTCCCCTGGCGACGGAGATTTACATTGCTGAGAAAGGCATCTCAGATGCACAGCATCTCAATAAATTATTCAGCAAAGTGGAACGGCCGGTAGTAGTCGGAGTAAGTGCAGCTGGAGGTTTTGCCTGGGCATACAACGGTCCGGTAGTAGATCTGATGGGGTTAAACAACATTGCCATGGCACATGCTTCACAAGCAAAAGGAGATGTGAAGAATCATGCGTCTTTTGATTTAAAAACGCTGTTAAAGATAAAACCGGAGGTATTTCATGGGTACTCACATGGCAAAACCGTTGTGGCTAAATTTCATACTTCCATAGAAGATGCCTTTCATCCTACCACACAGGAGGACTTCGAGAATAGATTTGTAAATGATATTTTCAAAGGGGCTTTTTTTGATCCTGCTTTTAATGCGGTTTATAAACCGGCAGTTATTTACCACCCCCAACTCCCAGACCTTATATATCAGGCTTACTTTACAAATGATTTCCTTTCAGAGCTGAAGGCTTCAGGCTATCGTGTTGAGTTTCTGTAATATGCCACTTTATACTAAAAACAAAGGCCCGGTACTTCTGGTACCGGGCCTTTGTTTTATACATATTTAGACAGAGATGCCTGCTTATTTAACTTTCCACTTGCTCAGGTCACGATTGATCAGCTTTTCCAGTTTATCAATGTCCTCGGCATATACCTCACTGTAGAATCTTTTCTTAATCTGTGGCGATACCGGCGGGCGTTCCAGGTTTTTCTTCCGCAGGTTTTCTACCATTTTCTGAGATGCCATACTGTTTTTAAGTTTTTTAACCACACCAGGCATTACAGCCTTGGCAGAACGAATCAGGACGCCGTCTGCTCCAATAAGCATGTTGATGAGGCTGTTTTTTGGTTTCCCGGAAAGGTTATAGGTTACTTCCATGTTGGGGACAAAAGTATCGTCTACACCAATGTACTGGAACAGTTCTTTCATGATCCGCCCAGGCTCTTTCTGCAGATCTTCATACAGGAAGACTTTGATCTGTTCTTTTGGGAAGGTCTCGAAATAGCGGGAGAGGTGTTTATAATAAAAGCCTTCCTGCACTAAATCGTTACGAGTCCACCAGATTTCCTGTTTTTTATCAAGGGCGTCTTCAAAGTTTGGTGTTGGAAGCCTGCCATCGCGGGCCAGGTGCAGGTAGCGTGAATATAACCTGCTGGTTGGTTCGCGCAGGATGACTACCAGCTTGGCATTTGGCAGGTAGTGGCGAATTTTTTCCGGTGAACGCTTACCATATAAATACATGGGAGAGGTTTCACCAATCGCCTTTGCCTTGGTAGCCTGTTCGAAGAGTTTCACATATTTATCCCAGCTGGTGACAGATTGGGGGTAGTACTTGAAGGCTTGAGGATCTTCTTTTCCATTCACCAGGATGCGTTCACCTTCAAGTTCGAAAAAATTAGTTTCTTTTACCGGGCACATAAAAACCTCTGGGTGCTGGTTCAGGTATTTGTGCAACGAAGTGGTACCCGATTTACCTGCGCCGATAATAAGAAATGTAGGTAACAGAGAGTTCATAGTTTATCAGTGATCCTGTAAATATAAAGAATTAAACACTTATAAGGATGCTTTAGTGGTCATCTGCTGTCTGATCGCTTCCTGCTGCTCAGGGCGATTAGGTGCAAAAAAGCGGTCTTTCAGACGTAAAAAGCGGTTTTCATACTGGTAAAAGCTTAGCCAGGATACGCCCCATACTACACAAAAATAAAGACAAAAAGCCAGCCAGCCCTTCCCTAAATAGGGGGCTGTTACTTTAACAAAGGCGGCCATGATTGCCCAGTGAAAAACATACATTCCGTAAGAAACCTTGCCAATAGATACCAAAACCGGGTGCTGAAACAATCGAATCGGGTAGGATCTGGATAACCTGTTTTCTGTAATAAATCCGATGATGATAGCCGTGAAGCAAAGATTCAGCAATGTATACGACCAGACGTGCTGATAGTTGTCTGTTATGCCCACACCATAACCAAATGTGTGAAATGAATAATTCTGTCCCTGGGCCGTAAGCAGATACCAGTTTGCAAGGCCTACCAGACCAGTAATGGCAACAGCAATTCCAAGCAAACGGCCGGGATAAGTAATCTTTTGTGGAATGTTGAACAGCGTAATTGCACCCCCCAGGGCAAAAGCATCGAAGTGGCTGAAAGTAAACCAGTAAATAGCTTCTCCTGCAGCTTCATTAGTGAGTGCAGAGCCAATAAGCCACTCACCCAAAAAATAGCGCACTAACGGTCCTGATACAATGATGAGGATCATAACCAGCTTTAGTGAGCGGTTTGGAATCAGGTATACCATAAGCGGCCAGATCAGGTAAAACTGTTCTTCTACAGATAATGACCAAAAGTGTGTGAATAGGGGGGAATGGGTCCATTCCGGCGATAGTCTTGTATAGTTAAAAGTATAGGTATACAGATAAGGTAATTTCGAAATGGTTGCTTCTGAAGTTGGAATGAACAAAAAAGCTATGCTGATAAGCAGCAGATAGGTAAAGTAAAGTGGAAAGATACGCAGGGAGCGGCGCCAGTAGAAGCGCTTCAGATAAAAGCCCAGTTCCTGCTGCTTTTCATTGAGCAGGATACGCGTAATCAAAAACCCGGAGAGAACGAAAAAAATCTGAACACCGATCCACCCGCTATCTACAAGTTGAAAATGGAACAACATAACCAACGCAACTGCCAAAGCTCTTAGTCCATCCAATGATCGGATATAAGAAGTCATAAAAAAACGTAGAATTATTCTGTAATTCTTTAAAGATACTAAAAGGGGCTTAGTGCTTATACGTAAATACAAAAAAAAATGCCCGACATAGTCGGACATCTTTTTAGTGAAACTACTCCTCTGATTATTGCTTCATAAATCTAATAACTTTACTATCAAAATCCATGGATTTTACCCTTAATATATACATTCCTTTACTAATTGAGGGATTTCTAAGATTAAGCGACCAGGTGTTGGTCCCTTCCTTAGCCATAACCTCCTCTAACAGAATGGTTTTGCCAGTTACGTCCATTACCTGCAGGTAACATCTGCCAGCTTTTTTGGCAAGAAACTCAACAGTCAGTTCATATTGGGTAGGGTTCGGATAAACCGTTGTAATCTGATTTAATACTATTTCCTCTCCAGGTCCGCCATCGCCTGTTCCATTTGGCTCTGTTGCTCCAACAATTTCCTTGTTTTGATCACGGGCTTCTATAACCAGTGCATTCAGGTAACCATAACGTGCATAGTCACCTGCTTCCACTTCTAAAAAGATACTGCCATTTTCTGATTTTACATCACGAATAACGGCAGTATTTTTCAAATTATCCTGCACATCAAGGGTTACTTTTTTCGATCCTATGCGATATTCACTAACCCCATTTTCGCCCCCTTCAAAATTAGAAGAAGCAAAGAAGCGGAAGTTGTAGGTAAGGTCATCATCGAGGCCATAGATGTGTACTCTAGTTACTACACCTATCTCGCTGAAATAGAATGTTTTAATAACGTTATCGGGATAAATTGCCCCTGTAGTTTCAATCTCAAATTCGCCATCACCATCAAAGCCTTCCTCCAGGTTCATGTTAATCCCGGTATGGGAGAGCTCTTCATTTCTGAAATTGTACCACTTGTCTCCAGTGGTTGGTCTTCTATCGAGGTTATTCCAGGGATCATCGGCGTTCTTCGCATAATTGGCATTGATCAACACCTGGTATAATAGTGTTGCTGCCTGTTCTACCTCTGTGAACTCTGAAGAACCACCGCCTGCCACTGCTCTTATCTTGTATTCATAGCCGGTGTTTGGGTTTAGGCCACTGTCGGCATAATTGGTAATATTGGCGGCGGTTGTATTCACAAGTGCAAAAGAACCGGAAGGCAGGGTTCTTCTCCAGATCTCGAAGCCGGATTCCTGGAAGGTGTTATCCGTCCAGCTAAGGTCTATCTGAGTTTTAGAGACTGCATATGCATCGAAGTTACCGGGGCGCAGCATGGGGCTGTTGTCGGCATACTGTTCTATGACCATCGCATTCAGATAGCCTCCTTTGGTGGCATCACTACCGCCGGCTACTGTCACTACTACCTCGCCATTGGCGTCTGCCTTAACGCCATTGATCTGCACCGTTTTGTTGATGTTGCTCTGCACTGCCAGGCTTACCGTCTCTGAACCAATGGTATAGTTCGTGCTGCCATTGTGGCTCTTATAGATGCTGCTGCCAAAGAAAACAAAATTGTACCGCATATCAGCCTGAAGACCAGAAATTTTAAAGCGTGCAGTAGCATCTGGGTTAATGATGTAAGCGGAACTGGTGACAACATCGGGATATATGCCTGTGTCGTTGCCGCTGGTTTCGCCATAGGACTGGCTGGTAGACCAGGGGTCAAGAAGGGTGAGGGAGTAACCGGTAGGATTACCCTCTTCATCTATCAGATCACTAATAAGTTCTGTATCACCTGCAGTGCCTGCTGAATTGGTATTGTTCCATGGCCTTCCGGCTACAGCAGCATTACCCATATTAATATAAACAGAAGTTTTCCCCAACTCTTTAATGCTGATACTAAAGGTTGTATCAGTTTCGTAAGCGCCGTCTGAGGCAGTGAGTTGAATGGCTTCATAAAAGCCTTTATCGGCTGCTGTAGGGGCCAGTATAATTTTACCCTTACTTTCAGATGCCACCTCTACGGTTGCAAAGTCAGGTAGATTGATGGTTTTTAATGTCAATGCATCACCATCAGGATCACTGAGATCGAAAAGAATTTCCGTGGTTTCTCCATAGGGTGCACTGATAACAGCCGGTATGCCTGCAATTACAGGTGGCTGGTTCTGGTTATCAATCACAGCTACATTGCTCCACTCAGATGCCCCACCGGCACTCATCGCTCTTACCCTGTAATAGTAGCTGCCAGTTGCTGCATCGGCTGTATTATCACTGTACAGGCTGAGATTAGCAGCAGTCTGGCCTATTTTAGTAAAATCGGTGCCATTGGTACCACGCCAAACCTCATAAGCAGTTTCATTCTGTGCGTTGTCTGTCCACTGAAGCAATACAGTGCTGGCATTCTGACGAATCGCCAGCAAATTCGCAGGCATGGCCGGGGTTCCTGCCTCGCCAGCAGTTTTGGCATTTACCCAGGTATTACTGCTATCGAGCCCTGTGAATTCAGATTCTCCGGTTGCGCCAATGGCCCGGAGCTTATAGTAGTAAGTTGTGCCAGGTTGTAAACCGGCATCAGTATACTGGGCTTCATTTTCAGCAATTGTCGCTACAAGCGTGAAGGGGCCATCGTTGTTGGTGCTTCTGTAAATTTCGAAGCCATGTTCATTAGTACTGCGGTCTGTCCAGGCCAGTTGGATTGACTGCTGCTCTGCTGTTGCACTCAGGTCAGCAGGTGCTTCCGGAGGGGTAGGTGCTGTATACTCTTCTGTAAAGGCTTCGTCCGGAATTAACGCTTTGGTGATGCCAGGTCCCTGCCAGTACACCTCCAGCTTTTCAGCATCCAGCGCCTCATAGTAAAGTACCTTAATTTCGTGTATACCAGCTTCCAGTGTAATGGTGCCGCTCTGTTCCTGTCCGGCTTGTTCACCATCATTGTTTACTACCTCAGTACCATTAATGCTGAGAATGCTGCCATCATCAGATACTGTGAAGAAAGTATATTCTCCTGCGGTAAGGATATTCAGGTAGCCTTCGAACTTAAATGCATACAGGTCATTTCTGTTTCTTGGTCCCAGGATATCGAAATTTGAGGAGTGGCCTGTTTTGATCACCGGCAACAGCGGGATGTCATGGGCTGTAGTAACTTCACCTTCGTAGTAGGTATAATACAGCCCGTTGATAAAGGTGCCAGCCGTTACCTGATTACTCCATCCGGACCTATTTCCGGCAGCATCTACTGCGCGTACTACAAAGCTAAAATGCTCTCCCTGCGCCAGATTATTTACTTTATAGGTTGTTTGCGTAGTAGTGGCGATCAGTGTGGTTCTATCACCAGCGTAGATCTCATAAGTAACTGCCTCCTGCCCGTTGCCGTTATTACCAACTGGCTGCCATTGCAAGCCAATACCTGTAGGACCTGTCTGGGTAACGGCCAGATTAGCGGGCACGCCAGGTGCAGCTAGGTCTTCACCTGTTTTGCCATTGCCATGTAAGTAATGTGAACCACCTTCTGTATTTACAGACCTAACTGCATAGTAATAGCGGGTATAGGCGTTTAAGCCGGTATCAGCAAAACTGTTAGTGTTGGCATTCAACTGTGCTGCCAGGACCCAGGGACCGTTTGGAGTGGTGCTCCGATAAACTTCAAAACCTCTTTCATTAGTGCTTTTGTCGGTCCAGCTCAGGTTAAGACTGCTTTCGGAGACTGTTGTTACAATAAGGTTCTCTGGCTCAGGCAGTACACCGGCAGCATTAAAAGTTACCTTTACAGGGGCTGAGAAAGCACTGGCACAGCCATATTCTTCTGCAACCGCCACGCTATAGGAACCCGGCTTGCTTACAACCAGGCTGTCTGCTGTAGAATTGTCGGACCAGTAGTATCGGTCATAGCCTTCTGGGGCATAGAGGGTCACGGTCGTTCTTCCATCCAGGGTAGGCAGGGCAGTAGGACCGCCAGCGGTAATGGTAGGCGGTGTTCCGTTGGAAGGGGGGATGCGCTGAATTTGTACCGGTTCCGACCACACAGACCATACACCTTTGCGTTTAATGCGTACACTATATAAGCCTTCACCATTGAAATTCAATTCATTAGCATTAGCACCGGCAATCAGCTGTCCGTCTTTACGCCATTCATAACTATCAAAGCCCGGGGTTACACCCATAGTGCCTGAAGCCGGTTCTTCATTACAGAAGTTTTGTTTAAAATGGAGCACATGAATGCGCAATTGGCTGCTGCGCATTAGGAAGGGGAAAAAGTCACGTTCCTTGTACATAGAAAACCAGGTGCCATGGCCCTGTTCGGGATAGTACTGATATTTATAATTGGCTCCAACACTGGTAAAAGAATTGGCAACATTATCTCCGGCAGTGGGAGAGGGTTGTGTATCCCTTCCACCCTGAGCATGCCAGATAGAAGTGTATTTAAGGGTTTCTGCCCATGTTGCAATTACAGCATCAGCAGAAGACATAACGATCGCTGCAGCAAATACCTGCGGATAATCATGGGCTAACCGCCAGGCAGCAGTTGCTCCACCGGAATACCCCTCCAGCAATACCCGAAATGGATCTACCGGAAGATCACGCAGCGCGGCTTCAACGAATTTCATCACAGCTTCTTTTTCTTTGGTACCCCACCTGACCACAGGCGACTGCGGAATCATGATGAAGCCATCGAATCTGCCGTTGTTCAGGGCATTCAGGTGATCTTTTGCACCATATTTCAGCTGGTAGTTATTGTCCGTACCTACCTGACCAACACCGTGTAAAATTACCAGCAGCGGATATTTTTTTGTGGAGGTGGCGGTGCTGTCAAAATCTTTGGGGAACAGCAGTCGGAAAGGCAGACCGTTAATGATATAGGGCTTATAAGGAGTAGTATCCCAGTTAGTACCAGCTTTGCCCCAGTAGCACCATGGATATACCCTATTATCAGAGGGGGGAGGTGTTTCGCAGTTCTGAGCAAGAATGCTATAGCTGTTGCATAAGAAGAACAATAGCAGAAGTAGCGTTTTCTTCATGGTAAAAAAATACATAAGTCAAGACATCAGGGTGTAAGCCTTTGGGGGCAAATTAACTTTTTTCGGTCAATTAAGAAAAGCTTAATCTCAAAACCAGGTCTTATCCTTCACTGTATGAGTAAGCAGTTTGTTAATCCCAACAAAAGCTATGTAAGAAAAAATTAAATATTGCAAATGAATTTTCCATGATTCAAGTCTTATACGAAAAATGCAGCCCGAAGGCTGCATTTTTTAAATAGATTATGACTTTTTTCAGCTCTGATACTATTTGCACGTGGTTGCTATAACTTTTGCCGATCACTAATGTGTTCTGCATCAGCCATAAACGCATGACTAATAATTAACACTTTTTTAAACGCTAATATCAATTTTAATTGATGTATCAATCCTTTATTGTTTAGAGAACCTGATTGTTTTGCTTTCGGAAGTGGCGGTTTTTACTTTGAGCAAGTACATACCCGGGCTGATGGAAGGCTTGCGAAGTTCCAGGGTCCAGGTATTAATTCCCGCAGTGGCCACTACCTGCTGTTCTTCGATGATACGGCCGGTTAGATCAATCACCTGCAGAGAACAGTTGCCAGGGGCATCAGCAGTAAAAGCTACAAAGAGCTCGTACTGAGCAGGATTAGGATAAACAGTAGGGGTGTTGCTCAATTGCTGGTTTCCTGCTGTCTGTGCCAGCGTACGTGCATTAGCAGAGCTGGCTGGCAGCACTTCAATCGCAGAGATAAGGGGTCTGTTAAGGCCACCATCAGCAGAGAGGGAGCTAAAGAGCAGGTTCAGGGTACCATCGGAGACTGACACATTGAAGGTTTCAGTGGTAGCATAGTACCTGCTGCCTGTTTTTCTGATGATGTCGTAGTTATCCAGCAACTTCGTGCCTTCTATAGAGACATCAAAGATACGCTGGCCTGTGCTGGTGAAGCTCAGCTCTGCAAAATGCAGCACTACGGTATAGTCTCCATTGCTGGCAGGAAAGTTATAACCAAAGCTGCTGCTGGTCCTTTCCGATCCCCTAGAGGTCTGGTAGATAGCATCATCTGTAGTGCCGCTGATACCTGCAGTAGTTCTGTAAAGATAACCCGTTGCAGGACTCATATAAGCATCCGCTTCAAAACTGCCAAGGCTGTTGGTTACGGCTCCACCGCCGGCGTTGATGCGATAAGCTACCCCTTCAGGCGTGGTAGGAGTAGGGTTCACTGTTACCGTCACATCATCTGTACCAGTTGCGCCATCATCATCGGTAGCAGTAATGCGGAAGCTGTAGCTGCCCTGCTGCAACGCACTTACTGTTGGCTTAGCCACTGTTTTGCTGCTGAAAGTAGCAGTGGAAGGTCCGCTTACCTGGCTCCAGCTGTAGGAAGCAATGATACCGTCTGCATCAGTAGCTGCACCCTCTAGTATGACAGAGTTGGTTGGCAAAGTAATTGTCTTGTCTGCACCTGCATTGGCTACTGGGGCTGTGTTGGTAGTAGTAGCAGGGTTCACCTTTACACTTACCTGATCGGCTGTACTACTGGCTCCATCATCATCGGTAACAACCAGGCTGAAGACATAAGTACCGGCAACCAGATTGCTTACTTGTGGGGCTGCTACAATTTTGCTGTTAAAGCTGGCCGTAGAAGGCCCGCTTACCTGACTCCAGGCGAAGCTGACAATAGTGCCATCTGCATCAGATCCTGAGCCATTGAGCACAATAGCATTGGTCGGTAGGGTAATCTCCTGGTCTGCTCCTGCACTGGCTACTGGGGCTGTGTTGCTGGTGGTAGTGTTGGAGAGTACTTCTATGGCTGAGACCAAAGGCCTGTTTACGCCTCCATCGGCAGCTAGGGAGCTGAAGAAGATCTCTAAAGAACCATCTGCCACATACACACT
>JASLAE010000519.1 GCA_030147305.1 Cesiribacter sp. | reverse complement strand
GACTGGGAGATGGCAATTACCACATCACCCTCTTTAATTACCGGGTTTCTGTAGCGGAATTCAGATGCATATTCCACTTCTACCGGAATACGGCAGAATTCTTCAATGATGTATTCGGCCACCAGACCTGCATGCCAGGATGTACCGCAGGCAACAATAACAATCCTGTCGGCATTTTCCAGCCGGTTAGAATATTCGCGGATGCCACCAAGCTTCAGATAAGCATCATGGGCTTTTAAGCGGCCGCGTAAACAGTCTGCAATAGACTTAGGCTGCTCAAAAATTTCTTTGAGCATAAAGTGTTCGTAACCACCTTTCTCAATGGCCTCCAGCTCCATATCCAGCACCTGTATGTAGGGGTTGGTTACCACATCCTGGGTATTTTTAATGCGCAGGGTGTTGTTGCGGAAAACGGCAATTTCAAAATCATTCAGGTATACTACTTCATTGGTATACTCGATGATAGGGGTAGCATCAGAAGCCAAGAAATATTCATTCTTGCCGATACCAATGACCAATGGGCTGCCTTTGCGGGCGGCTACCAGGGTGTTAGGATCCTTCTCATCCATTACCACAATAGCGTAAGCGCCAATTACCTGGGTAAGTGCCAGTCTTACGGCTTCTTCAACCGAGCAGCTCTCGTGGCTCTGGATATCTTCTATGAAATGGATGAGTACTTCAGTATCTGTTTCACTTTCAAATACATGCCCTTTACGCTTAAGCTCTTCTTTTAATGCGCTGTAGTTTTCAATAATGCCATTATGAATAATAGCTAAACGGCCAGCCTCGTTAGAAGCAGTATGCGGGTGAGCGTTTACATTGTTAGGCACGCCGTGTGTCGCCCAACGGGTATGTCCCATACCAATAGAACCCGAAACATTCTTTCCTTGCGTAACCGATTCAAGATCGGATACCTTACCCTGCTGCTTATGAATATTAATATTCCCTTCCTGTATTAAGGCCACACCAGCGCTGTCATAACCCCGGTACTCCAGTCTTTTTAGGCCCTTAAGCACAACAGGATATGCTTCTCTATGGCCGATGTACGCTACAATCCCACACATAACAACTTCTTTATTTTCTTGATTAAAGGTTAGCTCCGTTCAATTTAGTATACCAAATCTTAAGTTTTACCTGATTTGGTCTAATGACAAAGGCATTGGGTTCGTAGAAATAAGCATCTACAGGTGAAAGAATTGCCTGCAGGTAACGGTCCTCTCCGCGTTGGAGAAACTGTTCCAGGTTATAAACAATGTCAGATTCGTAATAATATATAGTTTTATCATTTACCTCGCGGCTACGGTTCACAGAGCTCAGGGCACGCTCAGAACCACCGAGCGCAGAATTAAACCGCTGGTTACTATCATCCACAAAGAAAAGATCTACTCCTTTAGGAAGCGGCTGCCGGATTGCTCCGGGCGTTAAGCTGTCAAACTCCAGCACAGCCCGGTTAATGCTAATGATGTCGTTTGCTGCCTGCCCCTGTACAAAGTCTTTAAATCCCTGGAATGCTACTTTTGGAAACAAACCGCTGATCCCCTGGAAATAAAGCCTGCCATCTAACGGCTGAAAATCCTGCAGTTGACCTGCTTCGTCAGCGTTTGCAATACCAGTACCGGTTCTGTCTGTCTCTATTCCATAGTAGGCAGGGAAAGTACGGTAATCCAGGGTTTCATCCCGGGTTGGTGTGAAAGAAAGCCTGATGGAACGCTGGTCTGTTCCCTGGGTATAATAAATGAATATACCGCTGTTCGGATCTATCAGGCTATAGGTCGTCAGGAAAGTATTATTATCACTTGGTATTAGCGCAATTCCTTTAATATAAGCATCAAAAGCTTCCTGACTATCTAAAATACCATTGGTGTTATCTCTTATATCTGTCAGCAGCTGCTGCCCGAAAGCAGGATCTAGGTGGCTGGACATAATACGCCTATTCACGTCATTTAAGACGGCGCTGTCCAGTTTATCTACTACATCCATCAGGCTTAGCTCAACCTGGTCAAGCAACATGCCCACCGTTTCTTTGTCTTTGGCATAGTAACGGTAGCTGAGAATATCAAGGGTATCATTTTCATTGGTTACAGCCGTTGGGCTGATGGGCTCTTGAAGCTGATACAGATCAAATTGCTGAGGTACAGCCAGGGATTGCCCGTATATGTTCCTCTGGTTCCAGACCAGCTGGAACTTCACAGAATCAAGTCTTACATTACTTCCAATGGAAATAGTGCCAGAGGGCAAGGCCAGATTAGCATATAGCGATGCTTTTGTGGCTCCGAAATCACTGTTATTAACCCTTCCAATATAAGTATTAAACCAGGAAGCGGATGCGCCCTGAACACTTACCAGGCGTAAGGAGGTAAGCAAACTATCAAAACGTACCTGAGAGGTGGTAACCGGGATTTCTACATAGTGGGTGGAGAGTGCTCCTTGATTGGGATTCAGATTTGCGCCAAGTTCTGTAGGTTCTTCGCACGCGAAAAAGAGGGCCGGCAAAAGAGCCAGCCCTATTTTTTTAACCAGCAAGTTCATTATATAAATTATAGTAGGAGTCTAGAAAATCTGTGTCTTTGTCAAAGGTATCTATTTTTTTATTACCGTCAACTCCACTGAACAGCATGTTTAGGCTCTCGCTATACATCTCGTCACCTTTTACCACGGCGTCTGAATATTGAATGCCCAGCTTGATGAAGCCTTCAAAATCGGCAGTCTGCAACGGCTCCAGCATGCTGTCTTCTACATCTATCATTTTTACCTTATCCAGCAGGTCAAGCCCGAATTTGTGCTGAAAAGAGTTGTTATAGACGGTAAATACTGTTTTGGTATTCTTGAAAAGCGGATCGTTTTTGTATGTACTCTTCAGGTACATCGGAATCAGGCTGGTCATCCAATCATTGCAATGTACAATATCGGGAGACCATCCCAGCTTGCGAACGGTTTCAATCACACCCTTGCAAAAGAAGATTGCCCGCTCGTCATTGTCTTTGTAAAAGCGGTTCTCTTTATCTACAAAAACGTACTTCCGCTGAAAGTAGTCTTCGTTGTCGATAAAATAAACCTGCAGCTTTGCATTTGGAATAGAGGCAACTTTAATAATGAGCGGCTTCTCCTCATCCCCAACAGAAATGTTTATGCCCGAGAGCCTTACAACCTCATGAAGCCTGTTCTTGCGCTCATTGATGAGCCCGAAACGTGGTACCAGGATCCTAATCTCCATACCCCGCTCCTGCATGGCCTGGGGAAGCATCCGCACAAAATTGGCTACTTCTGTTGTCTGCAGGAAAGGATCGATTTCGCTGGCTACGTACAAAATGCGTAATTTACACATACCTTAGGGCTAATTATTTAAACTAAAGTTTTCAAGCCCCAAAAATACAAAAAAAAGGGACGGTTTTCAAGAAAAAATCCATCTATTAACGTATGTTTGCGGCCTTTAGTCTAAAAAGGATGTTCCTTTATGTTAGTCTTTAAGAAAAAGGAGGCGCTGCGGCAGCATCTGCATAAGCAGCGACTGCAGCAACATCCATCTATTGGCTTTGTACCTACCATGGGTGCTTTGCACAAAGGACACCTGTCTCTTATACAAAAGTCACTGGCTACAGCCGCACATACGGTCTGCAGCATTTTTGTAAATCCTACCCAGTTTAATAACCCCGACGATCTCACAAAATATCCCCGCACACCAGATAAGGACCTGGCTATGCTGGAGGCAGCTGGCTGCCATACTGTTTTTTTGCCTGCCGTAGAAGAGATATACCCCTCTGCACCACAGCTGCATTTCAGCTTTGGTGCCCTTGAAACAGTCATGGAAGGTCATTTCCGGCCCGGCCATTTCAGTGGCGTGGCCCTGGTAGTGAGCAAACTACTGAACATAGTGCAACCAGACTTTGCTTTTTTTGGCCAGAAGGACCTTCAGCAGTGTCGTATAATCGAACAATTGGTCAAAGACCTTTCGTTCAACACACAGATTCAGGTAGAACCAACCATTAGGGAAGCAGACGGCCTGGCGCTTTCCTCCAGAAATATGCGCTTAAGCCAGGAGGGCAGAAAAACAGCCATCAGCCTTCATCAGGCCCTGCAGCAGGCTGCTACAACACTTAGAGCTGGTGCTGCGCCAGAAACTGCGCAAAATGAGGCTTTATCTTACCTGCAGCGCATTCCTGCCCTAAAACCAGAGTACTTTTGCATTGCAAATGCAGGAACTTTACAAGAACTGAACACTGTTCAAAAGGGTGAACCAATAGCTTTGTGTACAGCCGCCTATGTAGAAGGCGTACGGCTGATAGACAATCTTATCATAACCATTTAGCAAATTTACCTTTCCGGCACCGATGTTTATACAGGCTCTCAAATCAAAGATACACCGGGTTAAAATTACGCAGGCAGAATTGCACTACGTTGGCAGCATTACCATTGATGAAGATCTGCTGGATGCCGCCGGCCTTATTGAAGGAGAAAAAGTGCAGGTTGTGAACGTAAACAACGGCGAAAGACTCGAAACTTACGTAATTAAAGGCGAGCGGGGAAGTGGTATGATTTGCATGAACGGACCGGCTGCCAGAAAAGTGCAGGTGGGTGATATAGTCATCATCATCTCTTATGCCTTTATGACACCAGAAGAAGCAAGAAGCCACAAACCGTCCATTATTTTTCCGGACGATAATAATAAACTTTCTTAGTCTTGAACATTTCTACTATTAAGCAGGTACTCAAGTACATTTTTTTGCTTACTATTTCTCTGGCGCTGTTTTGGTATGTGCTTCGGCAGGTAGATGTTGCGGAGCTTTTAGATCGCCTAACCGAAGTTAATTATTCCTGGATATTGCTTGCCATGGTTGCGGCGCTGCTCAGCCATATCCTAAGGGCCTGGCGCTGGAACCTGATGTTGTACCCTTTAGGATACTCCCCTTCTCTTGGCACAACCTTTAATGCAGTGATGATCGGCTACCTGGCCAACTTTGTGTTGCCGCGCTTTGGTGAAGTAGCCCGTTGTGGTGTGTTGCGCAGAAATGCCGGTGTACCGGTAACCACTTCTTTTGGTACAGTTCTGGCAGAAAGGGTGCTGGACCTGATCATGCTGCTCTCAATTGTAGGCGTAACCCTGCTGCTGGAATTTGACCGGCTGGAAGCCTTCCTGAGTGAAATATTCTCCGGCGGGTCACGCATCAGCACCGGTGTGTTGCTGTGGCTGCTGGTTGCTGCAGGTATTGGCCTTTTTGTTGGTATTTACCTCTGGAAATTTTTTCACCCGCGCCTGCTTCAATATTCTCTATACCAAAAGGTAATAGCCCTTGGCCAGAATCTCATTGCCGGCCTGCTGAGCATTCGGCAGATACGCCAGCAGGGCGCTTTCTGGCTCATGACGGTGATGATATGGGTTATGTATTACTTTATGTCTTACCTGGTGGTGTTTTCTATCCCACAGACTTCCGGCATTAGCATGGTAGCTGGCTTGTCTATTCTGGCCATGGGAGGCATTGGGATGGCGGCACCTGTTCAGGGTGGCATTGGCACCTATCACCTGCTGGTAAGTGGCGTGCTCATGGTTTACGGTGCCAGTCAAAGTGATGCTATATTATTAGCCCTGTTATTGCACACTTCGCAGTCTGTTTTTGTTATACTATTAGGAAGCATTTGTTTGCTTATCAGCTTATTAAAAGGTACAAAAACCCTAAAGCATGAAGTTGAACCAGCATAGCTCAAACAAGCTCTTCTCTTTGCCTGCACTGGAAATAAAACTGACAGAATGGCGCAGAGATGGTGAAAAAATCGTGTTTACGAACGGCTGTTTTGACCTGCTGCATCTGGGGCATGTGGACTACCTTGAAAAAGCCAGTCAACTTGGCCACAGGTTCATTATTGGCATAAATTCTGATGCATCTGTACGTAGACTAAAGGGTGCAAGCAGGCCTCTGCAAAATGAAGAAGCCCGCGGCCGTATATTGGCAGCACTGGGCTTTGTAGATGCGGTAGTCTTGTTTGCAGAAGACACCCCGCTTGAACTTATTGCTGTTGTGCAACCCGATGTACTGGTGAAAGGAGATGATTACAGTGTAGAAAATATTGTTGGGGCAGACATCGTTCAGCAGAAAGGTGGACGTGTACGCACAATTCCATTGGTAGAAGGCTGTTCTACAACAGCACTTGTAAACAAAATTAAATCGACTTAAATATAGATAGACTATGGTATTCGACGGAACAGGACTTATAATATTTGCAGTATTTGCCCTGCTGAGCTGGCTGGTTGGTCAGCGCTTAAAGAGCAAATTTCATAAATACTCACAAATTGCGCTCCATAGCGGCATTAGCGGGGCCGAGGCGGCAGCAAAAATGCTGCGCGACAATGGCATTACCGACGTACGGATTGTATCGGTTGGTGGTCGGCT
>JASLAE010000499.1 GCA_030147305.1 Cesiribacter sp. | reverse complement strand
AGCGGTAAGGCACTGGCTGGCGGGGAGACCTTTAAGGAACTGGATATGTTTAATACCACCACCATTATTGACAATGAGATTGGTATACTGAAGTCCAAAAGCCTCATGCACAGGGTACTCACCGAGCTTTCTTTTCACAACAGCTATCATGTGGAAGGCCCGCTGAATGTGGTAGAAGTATATGGTAATAAACTGCCAATAAAAGTGATGGTGAATCAGTTGGATTCCACTGCCTTCAATAAATTAATCCTGATACACATTAAGGACAATAACAATTTTATCATCGATGAGGGAGAAGGCAGGTTCTCTAAGCATAAGTTTGGTAAGGAGGTAAAAAAGCACTACGGTTCTTTCACAGTAATTGCCACCTCCCCCAAAGAGCCTCATAAAATAAAGCAACCCATCATTGTAAAATTTCATGACATACAAAGATTAGCCAACAGCTATGCACAGAAGTTGGGTGTAGTACAAATCAACAAAATGGCCAGTATTTTAACCTTAAGCTTAACAGACGCTGTACCGGAGAAGGGAAAGGATATCTTAACAAAGCTCGTTGAGGTTTTCAACAAAGAAGCCATAGAAGACAAAAACCAGATTGCCTCTAACACCATCAACTTTATTGACGATCGTTTAAAATACCTAAGCACAGAGCTAATCACCGTTGAAAAAGATGTTGAACAATACAAACGCCGGAATGCAGTAACAGATGTTAATTCTCAGGTTCGCCTTTACCTGGAGGAAGCAAGTGATTACAACAAGCAGCTGGCCGACCTGGGCGTTCAGATAGATGTATTGGAATCCATCGAAAATTATCTGGGCAAACAGACCAACGAATACCAGCTGGTACCCAGTAGCCTGTCTATACAGGATCCTACTCTACAGGGGCTGATCATGCGATTTAATGAATTAAAGCTGGAGCGTGAACGCATGCTGCGCACAACACAGGAAAGCAACCCACTTGTCCTGAACATGAGTGAGCAGCTTTCTAATCTGAGGGAAAACATCCTGGAAAATTTACAGAACATTAAAAATGGGCTGATTATTTCGCGTGATAACCTTCAATCCAAGTCAGTTCAATTTGGGTCTAAAATCAAGGAGGTACCAGCCATTGAACGCGGCTTGCAGGAAATAGGCAGGCAACAGGGCATTAAGGAGGCACTTTATCTCTATTTACTACAAAAAAGAGAAGAATCTGCCTTATCGCTGGCTTCTACTATTTCTAACTCCCGCACCATAGACCCGGCCATGCCCGACGAGTATCCCATTAGCCCCAAAAAATCTACCACGTACCTGATTGCGTTATTCTTTGGTCTTGGACTTCCTCTAATAGGGATCTACATTAAAGAAATGATGAATGATAAGGTACAGCTGCTAAAAGACGTAACGCAGGTAACGGCCACCCCGGTGCTGGGCGAGCTTTCCCACAATTCTCTGCGCGAAACCCTGGCCGTCACCGAAAGGAACCGGACCCCTATTGCTGAGCTTTTTCGCCTCATTCGGGCCAACCTGCAGTTTGCTACCGTGGGGGAAACCAACAAGGTTATTATGATTACCTCCAGTATGAGTGGTGAGGGCAAAACCTTCTTTAGTATTAACCTGGGTGCCAGCCTCGCACTGACCGGAAAAAAAGTGGTGATCCTCAGCTTTGACCTGCGCAAACCCAGGCTTATGTATGATTTGGGCCTGCCCAATGATGTAGGCATTACCAACTATGTGGTATCCAATACACTAAGCATAGACCAGATCCTGATCCCTTCACCTGTGGTCTCAAATTTGTTCCTGGTCGGCTCGGGCCCTATACCACCCAACCCGGCAGAATTACTGATGAGCCATAAAGTAGTAGAGCTGTTTGAGGAGCTGCGGAAACGTTTCGACTTTATCCTCATTGATACTGCCCCTATTGGGCAGGTATCAGATGCTTTCAACCTAACCCACCTGATAGACTCATGCATTTATGTGGTGAGGTATAACTACACCTTTAAGGCGCAGCTGGAAATTATTGAAGACATCTACAGAAACAGGAAAATAAAACACCTGATGGTGGTATTGAATGACGCTAAGAAGAAAAATGGATACGGCTATGGTTACGGCTATGGCTATGGCTATGGTTATGGCTCACAAAATGATAAGGGGAAAAGCAGAAAGAGACCGGTTGCTGCGGGATAATAAAGCACAAAGTTTTCTCTTCATTACCAATTATCACAACAAGTATAGATGTCAGTTAAGTTAAGTCTGCTCCGAAATATGGGTGCCGGTGCCTGGGGCAATGTCTCCATGGTGCTGATCCGCCTGGTACAGGTACCACTGCTGTTGCTGTACCTGGGAGTAGAAGATTATGGTCGCTGGCTGGTCATCAGTTCGTTGCCCTCCTGGTTATCACTTGCAAACATGGGTTTTGGAAGTGTGGCCGCCAATGAAATGACCATGGCCGTGGCAGCGGGAGATGTTACCAAAGCACGCAGCCTTTTCTCAACTGCTATGGCCCTTATTGTAGGCATTGGGCTAATTGGTTTTGTATTCACAGCTTTGTTAGCACCCTTTCTACCCTGGGCAGACCTGCTGATGGTGTCCTCTGCGCGTCATACAGAATTAGCTTTTTCCCTGTTTTGGCTAGTGATGTCTGTTTTCATTTCTTTTTCCGGAGAACTTTATTCGGGACGCTTTAGGGCAGCGCAGAAAGCCCATATGGGCATGCTGATCTCCAGCATTAAACCCTGGATCTCGCTGCTGCTCCTTTTTATCGTTCTGAACTTCACCACCAGTTTTGCTTACATCGCCTTTGCCTCATTTTGTTCTATACTGCTGCATTTGTTTCTGCTTGGCTGGTTAAGCAGACGCGCCATGCCGGCACTTAGCTTTTCGACTCAGCTGGTTGAGCGAAAGTGGTTCAAAGGTTTGTTCCGCAAAGGTGTGGCTTTTCAAGCCTTTCCGCTTGGGAATGCCTTACTCTTTCAAGGAAATCTGCTGGTGGTGCAGGCACTGCTGGGGCCGGCTGCCGTAGCGCTTTTTGGCACTGCCAGAACGCTGGTACGTTCGGTAAACCAGGTAATCGGGCTCATTAACCACGCGATCTGGCCCGAGCTGAGCTACCTCTATGGTGGTGGAGATATGCTCCGAACGGCACGACTACATCGTATTGGTGTAGCCTTATCGGTTGCTGTAGCCTGTGCCGGAGTATTGGTGCTTGCGCTGTTAGGCAGCCACATATATGAATTCTGGGTTGGCAAAACCATTGAACTACCCAGGCATTTACTTTTGCTTTTTCTCTTACCCATCCCTTTCAATGCACTTTGGATTACCAGCAGTGTGGTACATTCTGCCTGTAACCAGCACGAAGGCCTGGCCAAACGCTACCTGCTCGCATCATCTCTCAGCATTGTGTTCTGTATGCTGCTCTCCTATGTGCAGGGCATAGAGGGCGCGGCACTTTCTACCCTGGTGGCAGATATTGTACTGATACCATATGTCTTTAACCGTTCCTTACAGCTTACCCAGGATAGCTGGAAGGCTTTTATTCCTGGTCTGGCCGATGAAACAAAATACCTGATTGGCATTCTGAAAAAGCTTTTACAGGGCGGACTTCAAAAGCAAAAGATAAAACAAGAAATATAGGCTACTTTTTTTCAGGTATGAGTGTAACACAGATTTCTATTGGCCGCTTTCATCATTTTCATCTGGCTCGCCAGCTGGAACGGCAGGGGCTGCTGGACTGTATCTGGACTGGTTATCCCCGCTTTAAACTGCGGGATGAGCAGGGTATTCCAACAGAAAAAATATTAACCTTTCCCTGGTTACAAACCTTTTATATGTCGCGGTGGCGCTTTGGATTGGCAGATTGGCAGTGGTTAAAAAAAGAATGTGCCTGGTGGGCACACGAAACCCTGGATCGCCGGGTGGCAGCAAGCCTTAGGCATCCTACTACCCTCATCGCCTTGTCCAGCAGCGGCTTACATGCAGGGGGCGTTGCAAAACAGATGGGAGGCTACTATATCTGCGATCGTGGCTCCTCTCATATTCGTTATCAGGATGAAATTCTGCGCGAAGAATATAATCGTTGGGGACAGAAGTTTGTTGGTGTGGATCCGCGAATCATTGATAAGGAAGAAAAAGAATACGCACTGGCCGATCACATCACTATTCCATCTGAGTTTGTAAGGCAGTCTTTTATCAGGCAAGGGGTGCCTGCCCATAAACTGGTAAAGATCTCTTATGGCGCACGGCTTGAGCGGTTCAGAAAAGTTGCCGAGCCACCTAAAGATTGCTTTAGGGTTTTATGGGTAGGAAGTGCGAGTATCCGCAAAGGCTTTTTTGATCTTTTAACAGCCTTTCAGAAACTGAAGCACCCACATAAAGAACTGCATGTGGTAGGCGTAGTCTCTGCTGAAGTCAGCAGGCTGTTGCCCAGTTTTTCTCTGGCAGGTGTTAGCTTTCTGAACATGATTCCCAATTCCAGGCTGGCAGAGATTTACAGCACCTCCCATGTATTTGTGCTTCCCAGCATTGAAGAAGGCTTGGCCATGGTACAGGGAGAGGCGCTGGCTTGTGGTTGTCCTGTTATTGCAACTCACCACACAGGTTCAGAAGATCTTTACACCGATGGCATGGAAGGCTTTATAGTGCCCATTCGTTCACCAGATGCCATCTGTGACCGGCTGCAGCAACTGGCAGATGATCCGGCCTTACAGGCTCGTATGGCTAAAGCAGCCCAGGAACGGGTAAAAAGCATGGGAGGTTGGGACAGCTACGGCAACGCATTTGCCGCCTTACT
>JASLAE010000413.1 GCA_030147305.1 Cesiribacter sp. | reverse complement strand
TAATTAGAATTTCACAGACACACCCAGTGTGGCAATACCGAATGTACCACGGCCAGTCTCGAAGAATGCTCCTATCTGGTCATTGAACATATAACGTGCGCCAATTACAGGACCCAGGATTAACCTGCCGGCACTGTGATTCGGGTCATAATTGTCAAGATCATCGTCATAATTCCAGCTATGCACTTCAAAGCCTAACAGCACAGAACCGTAAATATCAAATTTGTTTTCGTCAATACTCCAGTTAAACCATTCGTTTAAGGAGCTGGTAGCATGAAAAGTACCACGGGCACCAAAGGCAACTACAGATATTCTGTTCTTATAATTGCCATTGCCCAAGCCCCAGTTGTAGTTGTAGGTACGGGAAAAATAACCCAGGTATGGACCTACCGCGAAGCGATCATCGAGGCTGTATTCAAGACTTGCCGTAAGTGCCGGAAAACCACTGTGGCTGCCATAGCCAAAGCCGTAACCCAGCAGGCCCATAGAAATGCCACCATTGAATAACATATCACCTCTCTGGTATTGGGCCTGGGCTGTATGGCCAACCATGCTTAACACTGCCACTATGGCAATAAGAGCGAACTTTTTCATAACTGATATTAGAATTTAATTTTTGGTTAAATGGGAAGAAGTGGCCGCAAAACTAATCATAGAAAGTTAACAAGCAAAGCCTTAACCACTTAAGATCTCACAGGTAAAAGATATTCTTTCCATTCACAGAAAAGTGACTGTTTCATCCATATAATGCCTTTAGCACACCAAAAAAGTGCTGAAGCAGCAGCGGCAAACAAACCTAAACTGAACAGGTTTTAACTTATTCATTCCCTGGTTAAAAACATAGAGGCAGTATTCTGCCTGTGCGGAGGTATAAAGTAAGTTCTTCCGGAAGAAAACATTTCCGAGATACGGCAATTTCTGCTAGCTTGGCATGGTTGTT
Source organism: Cesiribacter sp. (assembly GCA_030147305.1). Lineage (GTDB taxonomy): Bacteria > Bacteroidota > Bacteroidia > Cytophagales > Cyclobacteriaceae > Cesiribacter. The sequence continues at coordinate 21,519 of JASLAE010000413.1, read as the reverse complement.
ATAGTATACTATCTGCAAGAACCAAAGACACTTATATAGAAATGAAGAAGTTTTTAATAGTTATAGCTGGTATTATAGGCGTGTTGGTGTTGCTCCTGCTGCTGGTCCCGGTTCTCTTTAAGGATCAGATATTTCAAAAGGTAGACGAGCAGCTTGCCAAAAGCGTAAATGCCGACGTACACTATAATCCCGATAAACTTAGCCTCAGCCTGCTGCGCCATTTTCCGCATGTGACTGCCGGCTTAGAAGATTTTAGCATTGTTGGCAAAGACCGCTTTGCCGGCGATACCCTTATGGCTGCCAAGGATTTTAAGATTGTACTGAATTTAAGCAGTGTAATCTTTGGCGATAAAATGCAGATTCGTGCCATTGAGCTGGACCAGCCTTTTATTCAGATACTGGTGCTGGAAGACGGTACTGCCAACTACGACATTGCCATAGAAACAGAAACCCTGCCCAGCCAGGATACTACCGCAGCGGAATTTAACATTGGTATACAGCACTGGGAGCTAAATGGTGGACGCATTGTTTATGACGACCGTAGCATCCCTATTCGCCTGAACCTGGTAGATGTAAACCACAGCGGCAACGGCGACTTTACTCAGGATATCTTTGATATGCGCACCCAAACAGTGGCACAGCGTACAACCCTGGTTTTTGATGGTGTTGAGTATGTCTCTAACAAAAGGCTTGAGGCAGATGCCACCCTGAACATGAACATGCCTAAAATGAAATTTACCTTCCGCGACAATGTGCTGGAGTTAAACGACTTTGCCGTAAAGTTCGATGGCTGGATGGCCATGCCAAACGAGCCCATTGAGTTTGATATGAATTTTGCCGCGCCGGAAAACACCTTTAAAAGCCTGCTTTCGCTGGTGCCGGGTATGTATAATGAGCATTTCGAGCAGCTGGAAGCCAGCGGGGATGTTGCTTTCCAGGGTTATCTAAAGGGGATTTATAGCGCAGCAGACAGCACCCTACCGGGCTATAAAGTAGCGTTACAGGTAAAACAGGGCCGCTTCCGCTACCCAGACCTGCCACAGGAGGTAAAAGACGTAAATGTGGACTTGGTAGTAGAAGACCAGAAAGGTGACATGAAAGACCTGCACCTGCTGGTAAACCAATTCAACATGCAGATGGGGAATAACCCGGTAAAAGGCATGTTGGAAACCCGCGGCCTGCAGCCTATGCAGGTAAAAGCAGACATTGATGCACGCCTGAACCTGGCCGAACTGGACCAGATGCTGAAACTGGATACCATGGTCATGCGTGGGCTCTTTACCATTAACCTCAAAGCTGATGGTGTTTATGATTCTCTGCAGAACCGATTTCCACAGACAGACGCAGTAATGTCGTTGCAGGACGGGTATATTAAAACTGCCAGCTACCCCATACCTGTACAGGACTTTACCTTTAATGGTACTGTAAAAAATGAAACCGGCAGCCTGGACGCTACTGTGGTGAATGTACCTGCTTTTTCTATGCTGGTAGACAAAGACCGCCTGAGCGGCCGCCTGCAGCTGGAAGACCTCAATGACTACAAATGGGATGCCGCCCTTAAGGGCACGCTGGACCTCACTACCATAGGTAAGATCGTTGCCTTTGAAGACATGGAACTGGCAGGCCGCATTATTGCCGATATTCAGACCAAAGGCCGTATGAGCGCGCTGGATGCCGGCCGTTATGATGAACTGCCCACCAGCGGTACCATGGCTGTGCAGGAATTTAAATACAGCAGCAAAGACCTGCCATATGATTTTCTGCTCAGCGCAGCCAACATGCGTTTCAACCCGCAGGCCATGGTGCTGGAGAGCTTTAACGGCCGCATTGGCGACACGGACATGCAGCTAACCGGTAATGTGCGCAACTACCTGGCTTATGCCATGAAAGATAACCAAACACTGTATGGCGACCTGAAGCTGGTGAGCAAACGCGCTAATTTAAACCAGTGGATGACCGATGATGGAACAGCACCTGATACTGCAACCGGCGCCGCAATGGAGCCTATTGAGATTCCTAAAAACCTGGATATAACCTTTAATGCCACCATTGGAGAGGTGCTATACGACAACCTTACCCTTAATAATATGGTTGGTACCATGGTGGCCAAAGATGGTAAGTTGCGGATGGATGGCCTTACCTTCCAGACACTGGGTGGCCAATTTGGCCTTACAGGTACGTATGATCCTACTGTTATTGAAAAACCAGCGTTCGATTTTAACCTGAAGATCGACCAGCTGAGCATTCAGAAAGCCTTCCAGAACTTTGTAACCATACAAAAGCTGGCCCCTATTGCCGAGCGCATGGAAGGCACCTTCTCTACCGACTTCAACATCAGTGGTTTGCTGGGCCAGAACATGGTACCAAACTTTACAACCATGAGTGGTGGTGGATTGGTGAAGGTTGCACAGGCTACCATCCAGAACTCTAATGTGCTACAGAAGGTAGCAATGGCCACCAAGCTTACCGACAACCTGGGTCAGGAAGTGCTTAAACTCAAGGATTTGCTAATGAAGGTAAAAGTTGCCGATGGTGGTGTTAATGTAGAACCATTCGATTTCAATATTGGTAACCTGCCTGTTACCCTAAGCGGCCGTCAGGGCTTCGATAACTCCCTGGATTATAACATGAAGCTGGAGGTGCCTACGGGTGCCGTAGGTCAGGCAGCGAACAACCTGCTGGCCCAGTATGGTGTTAAGAACGTGGTTGGCGATAAAGTCCCGATGAACTTAGGCATAGGTGGTTCTGCTACCGATCCTAAGATCAGTATCCTGAATGTGGGCGGTGGCTCAGGCAGTGGCCAGACTACTGTAGTAGATGCCGCCAAAGAAACTGCCAAGCAGGAAATTGATAACCAGCTGGACAAAGCCAAGGACGAGCTTGACGTGAAACGCAAAGAAGCCGAAGCCCAGGCTCAGGCAGAACTGCAAAAAAGGCAGGCCGAAGCAGAAGCCAAAGCAAAAGCTGAAGTAGAAAGGCGCCAGAAAGCCATACAAGACTCACTTAAGAAAAGAAGTAAAGGTGTTTTAAAGGACATCATGGGCGGCGATAAATAAGCCGGCAGAACACATGAACCAATGCTTTTAAGCGGAAGCGTCTCAACGCCTCCGCTTTTTTTTACCAATCTTCTACTATGAGAAGCCGCAGCAAATGGTTTGATCAGGCTGTTTATTACAACATACTCTTATAGATATTTTTAACAACAGGCACCGATTGACGGGCGGTATGCACCTGTTCAACACTTCTTAACTTCTAAATAGCTATGATTTTGGATTTAAGGGCTGGCGATGTAGAAACAATGTGATTTTAATTAGGCTACCAGGCAAAAAGACTTATGCCCTAATGAAATTTAAATGGCCAATTTGTAGTTCTAATAACATAGAGCGGGCTTTTTTATAAAGCTGCTTCTTGTCAGCATCATATTAAGAACGATTAAAGGGAAAGCACATGAGGCAAAGCAAGTTTTACCTGTTAATATTATTTACTTTATCAGTTCATTTTTTACAGGCCCAAACAACAGGCATGCTTCCCTGGTCAGAGCAACGATTGCTGGTCTGGAGTGATTTTAAAGGTAAGCCAGATGCACCTGAACTGGCATGGGCAGCTGCGACCTTTGCAGGATTATCCCTAGATATTGCAGATATCAAGGCTGGCAGGGTTACTTTTCGGGTACAGGCAGTTTTTGACAGTAAACGCTCCTGGGCACATCCCGAACGGATAGATGCCAACGTACTGGCGCACGAACAACTACACTTCGATATTGCCGAGATATATGCCCGCCGACTGGAGCGTAAGCTAAATGCCCTGAAACTTAGAGTAAAAGATAAAAAAGTAGCAAAAAAGCTGGCACAACAGTATAACCTGGCCCAAATGAAGGAGCAGGAGCGCTTCGATAAAGAATGTGTGCATGGGCTCAACTATGAAAATCAGCATAACTGGCGTACAAAAGTAGATCGTGAGCTCAGGCTTAAAAGAGTAGACAGCAGCTTAGCCAAAGCCAAAAATTAAATCGTACTAATAACTTTAAAGGCTGCCCTCAGGTAGCTTTTTTTATTAATCCCACCATGCACTTCGCCCGGCTTTTAAATACGGTGCTACAGAATTTTTACAGACTGACAGCCCAAAAAAAGCTGTAACAATTCCACTGCTTTTCCTCTTGATATAAAAAACTAAAGCACACAACATGAAACGTATTGCCACAGCCAAATGGCAGGGAGGTCTCAAGGACGGAAGGGGCCACCTCACCACACCACAAAGCGGAGTATTCAATGATTTGCCCTACAATTTCCGTATGCGCTTCGAAGACGAAAGCGGAAAAAGCGGCACAAACCCCGAAGAACTTATTGCAGCAGCCCACGCCGGCTGCTTTAGCATGGCGCTGAGCGGTCAGCTTGAGAAAGCAGGCCATACGGCAGAAAATATTCAAACCCAGTGCACCATTGCCATGGAGCCAGATGATAAGGGACCAAGGGTTAAGACCAGTACACTTAAATTACAGGCCAGGGTGCCCGGCATCGACCAGGCGACTTTTGAGAAACTGGCAAATGAAGCCAAACAAAACTGTCCTATCTCGCGCCTGCTCAATTGTGAAATAAAGCTGGAAGCAGAGCTGCAAGGGTAAGAAACTACTATTGCTTTTCATGCAAAAAGAAGGCTGCGCAGGAATACGCAGCCTTCTTTTTTTATTCATAGTATTTTCAGCTACCTGTTGTCTTTAGCTAATGGTAATATTCTGCTCTCGCAGATAAAAAACATAATCGCTAACAGGGGGCTGCACCTTTTCCAGCTGCAATAATGCGCTGATCTGCGCCCGGTGGTGGGTGCCATGGTTGATCAGGTGCGTAATGATATCATCGAGCCGGGTTGTAAAACTTTCCCCTTTGGTATTATGATAGGCGATTTCCTGCAAAAAGTCTTCTTCACTGCAGTTACTCAGGTAAGCAAGCCATTCCTGGCTGTTAGCTTCTACCATTTGCTGCAAGGTATCATTTGGATATAACTCCCACAATCTTTGTACAGGTGCTGCCAGTCCCTTCACCCGGCTTAGCCAAATTTCCTCTGCAGTAAGCAGGTGACTGAACAGGAGAAATGCTCTGTTATTAATAATATTACTATTGAGCAAACACACCATGAACCGCCTGTTTACCCAAGTGTTATAGTCAAGTAATTTTAAAAAATGATTTTTCATAACCGAATGTACGGTTTTGCAGAGGGGCAGTTAAGTGCCCCCGCTACATTTAATTTTGTGCTTGGGAAAAACGTTAGGCATTGCTACAGAAGCTCTTAAGCCGCCTGCTCAGCCGCCATTTGCTCAAAATCTGGCCTTGAAGAGGTAAAGCTATGGCGATAACTGCGTATGATCTCCCCTTTATTAATCAGGAAAACACCTGGCCGGCGGGGGGGGCTGTTTACCTGTGCGGTATTAGTAGATTGTTTCTCTTTGCGTAGCATAGCAACTATTTTGCTGTACAAGGCTGGCAAATCAAAGAACTCATCGAGGATACCCTTGCTTAAACCAAAAGCATTGTACATGATGCCACTAGGATCACTGATGTGATGCAGATCTGCGAGATTATATTCCTGTAGTGCAACACTTGCTTCTGAAATTTCAGCCAAATGCACCAATACTATCTGCGTGCCTTTGTTCTCGATTCCTCTGCGCTGCTGGTGAATATCATGCAGGGTATCGCGGCAGGAAGCAGAATTGAACCTGCGCAGAAAAACCACCAGGGTTGGCCGTTCATTAGAAAGCTGCAGCAGGCTTTTTCCCCTTTGTGTTCTAAACCGGCTCAGGGTTTTCGAGATTGGTTCTACATAGGCCTGTGCCAGCGAACGTGGTGCTTTCCTTGCCTTGGCGATCTGAATAAGAATGGCCAGCAATAAACCACTCCATAGTAAAGCAGCCAATGCCCATAAGATTAGTGATGTATGTTGCCAGAACATACCACCACCGAAAATAGGCAGGGTGAATGCAAATAAAAAGTTCGCAAGCAATCCCATCAATAGCACGGCAGTGTTGGTAAATGGGGCAAAGGATACTGCAATGTACCCAACCCCCAGAGAGGCCAGTAAAATACCCCAGATCAGCACAGCCTGAGGGGATAAAAATGCAGCAGACCCAAAAAACCACTGATGGCTATTAACAGGCACTAATATAAATAAGCCTGCCAATAGCAGGTTGAGGATGCCGCCACCTAACAATAGAGGCTTCACCCAGGTAGATACCTTTCTCATATGTAGATATTCACATTGCCAATGTGCTGGGCTTCTGCAAAGAGGGTTTAGATTTTATGAAGATCACTCGCTCTCTACAGCGGGTGCGACGCAATCAAAGTATTATGCAAGCCCGGGCCTTTGTAATAAAAAATCCGGTATGAAATGATATACGTATTTTGCACTTGATCTACCTCACGCCACACGTCCCTACATACTGGCAAAACTTTCATTTTTTTAGTTAAAATGTACAATAACAGCTAAACGTTCAGCCACTGGTTTGTACATCAAAGAGAATTTTTGTATGTAATATAAAGCTAACTTCTTACAAATTATTTTCAAAACCTTTTATACCGTGTTCTAAATAAAATTAAATTTCAGGTCTAAACATTAATTAGCTAAACGCCTGTATTTACCCCTATGCTTATTTCCAGAAAATATATTCCCGGGCTTTTTATTGCCCTGTTTATAGGATTCTTACTAGGATTTTCCAGTTCATCCCGCTCTGTCAGTCCTGAGGCTATCTCCTGGGCAGAGCAACTGATTGGCCTTAACTTTAGTGCTGCCCAGCGAGACTCTATGCAGGACGATCTTAAAGATTATCTGCAGGGCTATCAGGACATGCGCCAGCTCAAGCTGGAGAATGATGTGGCTCCTACCCTGCTTTTTGACCCCAGGCCCCAGCAGTTTGTCATGCCCAAAGAGTCTGCCCACCAGTGGCAGTTGCCAAAGAAAGTAGAAATGCCCAAAAAACGGGCGGAATTAGCCTTTTACTCAATCCCCGAGCTGGCCTGGCTGCTTAAAAACCGCAAGATTACTTCCGAAGAATTAACCACATTCTACCTGGACCGCCTCAAGAAATGGGGGCCTCAGCTGGAGTGTGTTATCACCATTACCGAAGAACGTGCGCTGGCTAGGGCCCGCCAGGCAGACAAGGAACTGGCTGCTGGTAAGTGGCGGGGCATGCTCCATGGCATACCCTACGGTGCCAAAGACCTGCTGGCTGTAGAAGGCTATCCTACTACCTGGGGTGCCACACCCTACAAAGGCCAGACCATTGCCCATACAGCCACTATTGTAAAACAGCTCGACGATGCAGGAGCCATCCTGGTTGCAAAGTTAACCCTGGGTGCTTTGGCATGGGGAGATGTCTGGTATGGTGGGGTCACCAAAAACCCCTGGAACCCGGAAGAAGGGAGTAGCGGCTCATCGGCAGGCTCTGCTTCGGCAGTTGCTGCAGGCCTGGTTCCTTTTGCCATCGGCACGGAAACCCTCGGTTCTATTGTTTCCCCTTCTACCCGCTGCGCTACTACCGGCTTGCGCCCTACCTTTGGTGCTGTAAGTCGTGATGGGGCCATGGCCTTAAGCTGGACCATGGACAAAATAGGGCCTATTGCCCGCTCTGCCGAAGATTGTGCCATTGTTTACCAGGCCATCCGGGGTAAAGATCCGCTGGATCCATTCAGCATTGCCGCACCCTTTACCTACCGGCCAAGGGCTGTTAAAGAAATGAAGATCGGATATCTGAAAGATCTGTTTGATCGGGACTATCCTACCCATAAGCAGGATAGTGTATCCCTTGCCGAACTACGCCGGTTGGGTGCAAATCTTCAGGCGGTGCAGCTACCAGATAGCCTGCCGGTTGGCAGCATGTCTATTATTCTCTCTGCCGAAGCGGCAGCTGCCTTCGATGAGCTCACGCTCAGCAAGCAGGATACCCTTTTGGTGCGCCAAATGAAAGCTGCCTGGCCCAATGTATTCCGTGGTGCTCGTTTTATTCCTGCAGTGGAGTACATTCAGGCCAATCGCATGCGCCGCCTGCTGATAGAGCAAATGAACACGCTGATGAAGGAGTATGATGTGGTGGTAGCACCAAGCTATGGCGGCAGCCAGCTGCTGATCACCAACCTTACCGGCCATCCGGCTGTAGTAATGCCGGGCGGCTTAAATGAGGATGGTACCCCGGCGAATGTGAGTATTACCTTTCTCGGAAATTTATTCGACGAAGGAGCTCCGCTTGAACTGGCCCGCCAGTATCAGGCAGCTACAAAATGGAATAAAATGCAGCCTGCCAGGTTTAAGGAGTAACATATCTTTCATTTTTAAATGATGAAGAATTAAGAATTCAACCCGGCTTCAAAAATTATCTGTATGAACTTATTAAAGCTTGCAATCCGCAGCCTTGTATTGGTTTGCTTGTTGTATGGGCCGACTGTTGCTGCCCTTTTGGCACAGGAACCGTCTGCTTTGTCTGCTCAGGAGCAGGTACGGCAGTTAATGGAAGAATACCAGTACCAGCAGGCCATACCTGTGCTAAAACAAATGCTTGAGGAAGATACGGCTGCCCCACAGTCATACTGGTTACTGAGCCAGTGCTATGCCAGTCTGGGGCAAACCGCAGCTGCCAAAGAAACGCTTGAAAAGCTCTTAGTCACTGATTCTACGCATCAGCAGGCCATAGCGCTGCTTGGTCAGCTGTATCTGAAAGAAACCAATTACACCAAAGCAGCTGCCCGGTACGATCAGCTGCTTGCCCTGGATACCACCAATAGTTACTTTTTCAGACAGCGCGCGTTTGCTGCACAGAAAGCAGATGATATTACCACAGCCATTCATTATTATCAGAAAGCCCTGACGCTGGCGCCCCAGGATACAGAAAGCCTTACAGAGCTGGCTGAGCTTTGGCTAAAGCTGGAAGAAAACGCACAGGCGGCAGGGCTGGTGCAACAGGCACTGCAGCAAGACAGCAGTAATTTGCGCCTCTGGCGGCTGCAGGCAAGGCTTTCCTACAAACAAAAAGAGTATGCCGGTGTAGTGAATGCGCTGGCTTATCCACTGGCATCCGGCGACACCAGTTTGTACTACCTGCAGCTGCTGGGCATTTCACAGTTTCACCTGAACAATTTTCCGGAAGCTATCCGCTGGCTGGGTTACCTGCAGCAGCAGGGGCTAGATACCGAAGTGCTTTATTATTACCTTGGCCTGAGCTACCGCAATGCAGGTGAAACAGCCAAAGGTATTCTTTACCTGGAGAAGGCCGCACAAAAAGGTGTATCTGATAACCTTAGCCACTATTATACCCAGCTGGCCGTTACGTACGAAGAAATGGGTGATTACAGCCGTGCTATTCAGGCCTATCAGCTAGCTTATAAAAGCTCCGGCGATCAGAAGCTGCTCTACCACCTGGCCCGTAATTACGATCGGCATTACAAAGATAAAAAGGTGGCTTTAAGCTATTACGAAAAATATTTGGCAGCCATAGACACTGCTAACACCGGTTTTCAGGACTATGCCCGTTACAGAGCCTCGCAACTAAAAGAACATATTCACTTTAGTGTAGATACTCTTTAGCCTCATCACGGCAGTACCATTGTTTATTTAACTATTGATGCTGCTACCTTTCGCTAGAATCAAAAAAGCTGCACCCGGACGGGAGCAGCTTTTTGCATTGTAACTAACCGGTAATTAAGCAGCCAAAGTTTTAGGGCTTTTCTTCTTTTTAGGATAGGCATATCCTCTGCCTTCTATCAGCTTAAACACATCAGACAAGACTGCCGCACCTGTTGGGTAAGCACCCGCCCCTTTGCCAGTAAACAAATGCTTGCCGCTGTAGCGAAGGCTTAGCTGTACGGCATTTAGTTCTTGTTCAATAGGAAACAGCGCATCTTCCGGACCTACTGCCTCTGGTGCTACGCTTCCCAGCAGTACTCCCTCTACACAGCGGAGCCGCCCCACCAGCCTTATTCGCTGCCCTTCTGCTGCTGCACGCTTCAGTACCGCCGGCGATAAATCGGCAATGCCCCGAACCGCTATTTGGTCTGGATGCAGTGTCTGCCCATAGGCATGTTTTGCCAGTAAACAAAGTTTATAGCAGGCGTCCCAGCCCTCTACATCAGAGGCAGGGTCAACCTCTGCAAAGCCTAGCTGCTGTGCTGCTGCTAGCGCCTGCTCATATTGCCAGCCTTGTTGCCGCATCTGGGTAAGAATATAATTGGTTGTTCCGTTAAGAATAGCACGCAATTCCTCCACCGGCTCATGCTGCAAAGCACTATCCAGCAGGTGCAGGATAGGGATGGCGCCAGCAACAGCCGCCTCATAGCGCAGGGGTGTTTTAGTAGACTGCTGCAGCTCCAGCAGCTCAGGCAGGTGCAGTGCCAACATTTTTTTAGAGGCTGAGGCAACGGGTATCAGGCGCTGAAGCGCTTCTTTTACAATTGTAAAAGCAGGCTCTGTTTCACTGATGGCCTCTACAATAAGGTCTATTTCAGGGTCTTCCAGAATATCCTGGGCATGGTAGGTAAACAGCGCCTGCGGCCCCTCCCGCTCCTTAAGCGGATTGCGCACGCAAATACGGTGTATGTCTATTGGCAGTTGCTGCTCCTGTACAATCCGATAAAAACCCTGCCCTACCGTACCAAAACCAAATAAGCCTACCTTCCAGCGCCTTTCCATATTTATATTAGATGTGTGAATGTGTGTTTTAGATTGTATATTTTAAATGGGCCTGCTTAAGCGTCAGTTCTCTGATGAGAAAGAGAGGTTTCTAAGAAATCAGGGAAAGAGGTCCGCATGGCCTTTGCAATGGCGGGTGCCTCCACCAGGAATCCATCATGGCCATAAACTGAAGAGATTACTTCCAGGCGGGCCTCTGGTATATATTTGGCCAGGTAGGCCTGTTCCTCTACAGGAAATAAGATGTCAGAATCTACCCCTATTACCAGCGTGCTGGCTTTTACCCTTTGCAACGCCAACTCTGCGCTCCCCCTGCCCCGGCCTATATGGTGCGAATCCATGGCCTGCGAAAGGCGGTAATAGGTAAAAGCATTGAACCGATCAGCTAATTTCTGGCCCTGGTACTGCTGGTAGGTAGCTGCACGGTAATGGCCCAGCTTCTCTGTGTCTGCATCTGCCTGACGCTCGTTGTAGATCTGCCAAGTGCGGTAAGAGAGCATGCCAATGGTACGCGCTACTTTTAACCCCTGCTCTCCGGCCTCTGGCGTACTTTGCTGCCAGCTGGCATCTGCCGCAATGGCCATGCGCTGGCTTTCGTTAAAGGCAATGCCCCAGGGAGAATGCTGCGCATTGGTTGCTAACAGTAGCAGCCGCTTTACAGCTTCAGGCTGTGTTACAGCCCATTCCAGCGCCTGCTGTCCGCCCATAGAGCCTCCCAGCAACAGACTAATGCTGCGAATACCCAAATGTGCCTGCAGCAATTGAAATGCCTGCACCATATCCCGGTTGGTAAGCACCGGAAAACTATGATACCAGGGCTTATCCGTCAGGGGATTAATGCTCAAAGGCCCCGTAGAACCATAGCAACCTCCCAGCATATTGGCACACACAATAAAATACCGGGCAGGGTCCAGCAACTTACCGCTGCCTACCAGGCCAGGCCACCACTCTTCCGGAAGGGCATTTCCTGTAAGGGCATGGCAGATCCATACTACATTGTTACCGGCCGCGTTTAACGTGCCGGCAGTGGTATAGCCCAGTTCAAAACCCGGTAAAGACTCGCCATTCTCCAGCAGAAAAGGAGCCGTATGTTTAAATACTTTCAACATTAAAACCTCACCCTCACCGGGTCTCCCTTGATCCCTCTTCCTGAGAAGAAGAAACTCTGATTACTTTTTGCAAAACTTTAATAACCCAATATTTGGGACCTTCCTGAAACTGCTACACCCTTTGCTTTCTGCCAGAGAAGATGTGGCCCTGTATTTTGCATGGTCACCAGGAACCGTAAAACATTCCCTGGTGACCATAGCAGAACATCATTTATTAAGCCAGTACAGGTTTAGAGCTTCCTACCGCAGCAAACGCCTGCTCAAAATCTGCCTTTATATCTTCTATATGCTCAATCCCTACCGAAATGCGGAGCAGGTTAGGATCAACTCCGGCACTTTGCTGCTCGGCTTCGTTCAGCTGCTGATGGGTGGTAGAAGCCGGGTGAATGATCAGGGTTTTGGCATCGCCCACATTCGCCAGGTGACTTACCAGCTTCAGGCTGTCGGCAAACTTTTCGGCACGTGCTTTTCCTCCCTTAATGCGGAAGGTAAATACGCCACCAAAGCCTCTTTTAAAGTACTTTTTCGCCAGTTCATGGTAACGGCTGCTCTTTAGGCCCGGGTAGTTTACACTTTCTACTTCGGGGTGCTGCTCCAGCCATTGTGCCAGGGCCAATGCATTTTCTACGGTGCGGTCTACCCGCAGGCTTAGCGTTTCCAGGCCCTGCAATAGTAAAAAGGAATTAAACGGACTAATGGCAGGTCCAAAATCCCGCAGGCCTTCTACCCGGGTACGGATAGCAAAAGCAATATTTGGCAGCCCCAGCGGATTACCTTCGCCAAATATTTCCCAGAACTTCATGCCATGGTAGCCTTCTGAAGGTTCAGAGAATTGTGGATACTTACCATTCCCCCAGTTATAATTTCCACCATCAACAATAACACCGCCAATAGAGGTGCCGTGGCCGCCAATCCATTTGGTGGCTGATTGTACTACCACTGCAGCGCCATGCTCCAGCGGTCGGAACAGATAACCGCCTGCACCAAAGGTATTGTCTACAATCAGGGGCAGATCATACTGCCTGGCAAGTGCAGCCAGGGCTTCAAAATCAGGGACGTTGAAACCAGGGTTACCAATAGTTTCTGTATAAATAGCTTTTGTCTTGTCGTCGATCAGCTGTTCATAGCTATCGGCATGGTCGTCCTGTGCAAAGCGCACTTCTATGCCCAGGCGCTTAAATGAAACCTTAAACTGGTTATAGGTGCCCCCATACAAAAAAGGAGACGTTACAAAGTTATCGCCAGGCTGCAGGATGTTGTTCAGGGCCAGAAACTGAGCTGCCTGGCCGGAGGCAGTGGCCACAGCTGCTACACCACCCTCCAGCGCCGCAATGCGCTTTTCAAATACATCGGTGGTGGGGTTCATGATGCGCGTATAAATGTTACCGAACTCCTGCAGGGCAAATAGCTTGGCACCATGGTCGGCATCCCGAAAGGCATAAGAGGTGGTTTGGTAAATCGGCACTGCACGGCTGCGGGTGGTAGGGTCAATTTCCTGGCCTGCATGTAGCTGCAGGGTTTCAAAACGAAGGCTGTCAGTGGTATTGGACATGGTTTTACAGTTTACGGAATGAGAAAAATTCGAAAAATTAATGTGATGGTGATAGGCTATTGCTGCCCTACAGGCAGATAGCTAAAAAGAGGACAGGCAGCAAAAGCACCCGTTCGTAGCGAAAAATTAACGCCTGAAGATTAACTACAACAACAGCAACAACAAGGCATGCAGCCGCGTGTATCTTGCGCAAAAGGCATAAAAGATACGGCCACCGCTAGGGGTTGTGCAAAAAAAGATCCTGTTGTAAAGGTGTTGTGGTATTTCATATTAGCACCGATTTATATTCTCCAGGCACTTACCCGGATCAGGATTTAGCACCTTTGCCTGTGCGGCAGGGTTGCTAGCGCTTCATAGAGCCTGTCTCTCCACGCTTCTGTATAAATCAAAGCAGTCCAAGAAGGAAGACTTGATACTGCAAACCTAAGGCGCCCACCTTTCCTATGCAAGCCTGAGACAATAAAAAATTTTAGAAAATCTGTAATGATAGCCGGATAGTTAATATATTATCGCTGATTTTCCCATTTCCGGCAAATGAAATACCTTTCTTTCTTAACCCTCCTCTTCACAGCAGTGCTGTTGCTTACTGCTCAACGTTGCAGTGAACAATCTTATAACATGCCCGATAGTTTTTACGGCAGCTGGATACACTCTCACGAAGAAGACTTTAACGGCAGGCAGGTATACCGGCGCCCTTCTTTTGCTTTTCCTCCCTCCAGAGGCAGAGAACAGTTCGATTTACAGCCCGAGGGTGTGCTACTTTACTATGGCATAGCCCCAAACGATGGCACTGCCACACCGGTAGAAGGTAAATGGGACATGCCTTCTGAACGGGCCATTGATGTAAGCTTACCACAAGGTGAAGGCTTTGCAGCCGAACTGATTGAAATCGCGAACGACCGCCTGGTGATCCAAAAGCTGCCGGGCCGGTTCTAACAGCTAAATTGATTAGAATAGTTTGAGTGCGCCTCCCGGCCGAAACCGGCTCAGATCGTAAGGTGGCATTTGTCTGCCAGCCATAAACCTGCGTTTGGCCGCCTTAAAAAGCTGGGCAATGTTTTCTGCCTCCTGGCCAACTCCGCTAATGCGCCGGCCCCACTGGCTGTCATTAACATTACCGCCGTGCAGGGCACAGATACCATTCCATACCTTTGCAGCCCTGTCTGGAAAATTGAGCTCCAGCCATTCCTTAAAAATGGCGCCGACCTGCCCGTTCAGGCGCACTACGGTGTAGCCAGCCGTCAGCGCACCAGAGGCGGCGGCAGCCTCTATCAGCGCCCATACCTCGTGGCTGTTAAGGCCGGGTATCAACGGCGCTGTCATCACACCACAAGGAATGCCAGCCTGGCTTAGCTGCTGCAGGGTATGCAGCCGTCGCTGTGCAGTGGCTGTTCGGGGTTCCATTTTTCGCCGCAGGTCTTCCTGCAAGGTGGTTAGGCTAATGTACACATGCAGCAGCCCCTCCTGTGCCAGGGGTTTGAGTATATCAAGATCTCTTAAGATGAGGCTGTTTTTGGTAATGATGCCTACCGGGTTTCCCCATTTAAGGCAAAGCTGCAGCAGGCGCCGGGTGAGCTTATAGGTACGCTCGGCTGGTTGGTAACAGTCTGTATTGCCAGACAGGGAAATGGGGGCTGGTTTCCAGTTTCTGGCTGCAAATGTTTTCTCCAGCAGCTCCGGCGCATTTTGTTTTACAATGATCTTGCTCTCGAAATCAAGGCCGGCACTAAAGCCCCAGTACTCGTGCGAATTGCGGGCATAGCAGTAAATACAACCATGTTCGCAGCCCTGGTAAGGATTAACTGACTGCATCATGCCCAGGTCGGGACTTTCTACTTTATTAACGATCTGGCGAGCCTGCTCGTGAAAAAACTGGGTATTTACTGCTCCTTCGGGTAGCTCATCAATACCTTCCGGATGAACAATATCCCGGCCGTGCTTACTAAACCTATTGTCAGGACTTGATTGTGCGCCTCTGCCAGAACCTTTATCATGCATGGAAACCAGTATTTTTAGTAAAAATGCTAAATTTAGCTGAAGTTTCTGTTGCTGTTGCGACTAAATTTTAGACTTTCGTTGTTTGTACTGTAGATGAAATTCGGAAAGCTAGAAAACATTGCGGATGTTGCCTTTACCCTGCCGCAGGCACACCCACAGCTGCATAAGATCTTACCGGGAAACCCGGCCCGGCATCCACAACTATTTGTAGGCTGCTCGGTATGGACAGAAAGAGGTTATAAAGGAAAAATTATTCCGCCTAAAACTCCACAGCGCTCTTTTCTAGAAGCCTACGGGAAGCAGCTGCCCACCGTAGAGATGAATGGCACCCATTATTACCTGCCCCGTCCGGAGATTGTACAAAGCTGGAAGGCTGCTGTACCCGATGGCTTTAAATTTTGCCCTAAGGTGCCGCAGTTTATCAGCCACCGCCGCGATATGCTGGCAAATGGGGAAATGACTGAGCAGTTTTTGCTGCTGATGTTCTCGCTGGAGGACCATCTGGGGCCTGCAATCCTCCAGCTACCTCCTTATTTTGGTCCCGACCGCCTGCAACAGCTGGCGCTTTTCCTGGAGCATATGCCAAAAGATTTTGAGATGGCCCTGGAACTGCGCCATCCGGCCTGGTTTGCTGATGCTGTAGCCCAGGACGAAGTTTTTGCCCTGATGGAAGCCTGTGGTGTACATGCTGTTATTTCTGATGTGGGTGGTCGGCGTGATGCGATCCATATGCGACTAAGCAGTCGTAAGCTGCTGCTCCGATTCAACGGACATAACCTGCACCCATCAGACTTTCTGCGCCTCGACGATTGGGCCCTGCAGCTGAAGGAATGGCTGGAACAGGGCCTGGAAGAAGTATACGTTTTCATGCATCAGCCCGAACAGGGATATGGTGCTGACCTGGCCCGATACTTTATTCAAAAAATGAATGCACTGCATCCTGCACTGGCGCTAAGAGAACCGTTCTGGTATGGATTGGAGTAGTAAATAATTAGCTGTCTATAGCTTATTAGACAACCTCTATCACCACTTTTCTGGTGCAGGCTGTTTATGCCTAAGCTGGATTAATGGAAGCTTGCGCTTAGAACAGGCGGAGTAGCACGGGGTTGTGGAGACTTTAACCTATTATACAGTGCTAAAAGCTTGTGTTTGTTCCTGATAAGTTGATGCCCGTCTCCTTTTAGGTAACCCAAACTGCCTATTGCCGGGCATTGAAATTTATTGCTGGTGAATGAACACATCCACACCAGATCCAAATAATTCAAACACATGCAAATTCTTTTTAGCCTACTGGGTTTGTAAAGGGAAAGCCCCAGCAGCTTTGCGGTACGGTTATTCACAAAATAAGTAGTAGCTTCTATTTTTACCTGCGGTGATACCTTGTGTGCTTCAATAAGTTCAACAAGACTGAGCAATCCTTCAACATAGTACAACAACGTTAATCTTTTTCGGCTCGAAGCGTTTCTCCTTAGTTTGCCCAGAAATAAATAATCAAAAGAACTGGCATGATGCAGTTCTATGCTGTGTCTTGTGGGCAGGTAAATTAACAGAATGGGCGATAGATATTGATAAAGACCCAGCAGGGTAAAGAGCGGAGAAACAGCAAATTGAGAAATGGGGATGAGCAGTGGTGTAAGCAATGCCCAGATAAGGTTTTGCTTAATAAGCGCCACAGTTACCAAGCAACAGAGAAGAAAACACAACAATATTCCCAGGGCAGCTAACCATTGTGCCCAAAGCGAATAACTGTAGAAACTATTTCTGTTAACGCTCAAGAAGATGTTTAAAAGATCTTATAAACAATCAAACTAAATCATCTACTTAACCTGCTGTTTTTCAACTTTGTTTAATAATGATGGCCTTAACTTTTCTTATTTCATTTTTAAAGTAAAAGGCTACCAAAGTGAAGCTTTTAGCGGTTTAACCAACTAATGCTTACACTTTAGTAGCCTCAATTGTATGTATATGAAAGCGTAAATCCCCTGTCTAATATATGATGGGGATTGGACTGGTTATAGCTTTCGCACCTCGCTCATATTTACCGTAAGTACTGGCACACTGGCTTCGCGAATTACATCTTCAGCCACGCTATGGCTAAAAACGGCCGCCAAACCATCGCGGCCATGGGTAATTACTGCAATCAGATCGGCCCCAGCTTTGGCTGCATAGCGTTTTATCCCATCTTCTGTATCGCTGTCTTCAACAGCACCAATGGTAAACCTGGTAAGGCCTAATTTGGTGGCATAATTTTCAACGTCGGCACGCCGCTGTTCCAGCTTACCTTTTTTGGTAACGTGTACCAGGTGCAGCTGTGCTCCCAGCTTTTGAGCAAACTGCTTAATGTGGTGCAATCCGTCATAGGCCTTGTCGTTCATATCGGTGGCCACTACTATATTGCGGATCTCGGCAGGGCGGTCGGTTACTTTAATAGTAATTACCGGCACCTTGGCAATGCGGATCACCTGCTCGCTGTGATTACCTACAAAATACTCTTCGTAAGTATTTTCACCGCTGGTGCCCATGACCACAAGGTCTATTTTGTGCTTTACGATAAAGGCATCTACCACCTCCTGCAGGGGTCCCACTTCCATGTAGGGAGTAATCTGTACGCCATTTACCTGTACACTGTCGGCCAGCTGCTGCAGCCGTTGCCTGTTCTTGCGGATCAGGGCCGCCATGAAATGGTCTTCTTCAGGATTATCAGTATAGTATATATCGCCGGTCGCAGAGAATTCTCTTCCTTGTGTAGATAATTCTGTATTGAGCAGCAGAATTTCTGCGCCACCCATTTGCTGGGCAATGCGTACTGCTTCTTCCAGGCCACGTTCGGCTATTTTAGAAAAATCGGTTAATACCAGAATGCGTTCCATATAGAATTAAATTAAAGTGCTTCATCATCACTTGCACTGGCTGCTTTTATAGAGCCCACGCCGCTAATCTCGCGCTGTATGTTCTGGGGCTCACCTTTATAGCGAATGGTGCCTACCCCACTTACCTTTGCCTGTAAATTATCTGTTACATATACCTGGGCACCGCCCACGCCGCTTAAGTTAATGCTGGCATCGCGTACGCGCAGGTCGTATGCATCCAGGTTGCCGGCCCCGCTTAAATCTGCCTCCAGCTGCTGGGAGGTTCCTTCAAAAGTTACCGATGATGCTCCTGAGATCTCCAGATCCAGCTTGTTTACATCCAGCGCAAGCTCCACCAAAGCCGCTCCATTTACAGAGATCTCCAGCTTCTTAGCTTGTAGGGTACCCGTATTTGTTACCTTGGCCGCTCCGCCCAAAACAATCTTATCCAGTTCCGGATAGCTGATGCGGATGGTAATGCCATCGGAACCCTTTATATTTTCGGTACTTTTTAGCTGCAGGGTGTTCCTTTTTACCTCGCTCTGAATGAGCGGCAGCAGGTTCTCGTCGGTCTCGATCACCAGCCCCGGCTCACCCTGGGTAAGCTCAATGCTGTAGTTACCATCTACACTGATAGCAGAAAATTTTTCCACTGTGCGGGCGTCTTCCACAACAGTTCCGTTCCCCTCCACTTCGCGGCCGGAACCGTTACATGCAAAAAACAAGGGCAAAAAGCCCAGCCATAAAAATCCTTTCAACATAATATTTCGTAGTTTCCTGATGAAATGTAATAGATATGGTTGCAAAAACCAACCGGCCCCACTATAACTCCTAATTATTTAGAACTATAGAAAAGGTACTGTTGTTGGATCTAAGGGTTTTACTCCGGAAGTACTGCATTGGTAATCTGCTGCCGAAACCCTATTTTTACGCCACATTCTAAAACAAAATCCGTACCGCCATGACAGCATCTTCATCTGCAGTGAACAGCCCTGCACATTCTATAGCTCGCGATAACGATATTTTTTCGCTTATTCAGGAGGAGCGCCAGCGCCAGGAGCGTGGACTTGAGCTGATTGCCTCCGAGAATTTTACCTCGCCCCAGGTAATGGAAGCTGCCGGTAGTGTACTTACCAACAAATATGCCGAAGGCCTGCCCGGAAAACGCTACTATGGCGGTTGCGAGGTTGTAGACCAGATAGAGCAACTGGCTATTGACAGGCTTAAAGAATTGTTTGGTGCTGTTTGGGCTAACGTACAGCCGCACTCTGGAGCCCAGGCCAATGCTGCCGTTATGCTGGCCTGTTTGCAGCCCGGCGATAAAATATTGGGTTTTGACCTGAGCCATGGCGGCCACTTAACCCATGGTTCTGCCGTTAACTTCTCAGGCAAGCTGTACAATCCTGTTTTTTACGGGGTTGAAAAAGAAACAGGACTTATTAACTGGGACGAAGTTGAAACCATCGCTAAAAGGGAGCATCCAAAGATGATTATCTGCGGGGCTTCTGCTTATAGCCGCGATTGGGACTACGAGCGCCTGCGTGATATTGCTGATGAGGTAGGCGCACTGCTGCTGGCAGATATTTCGCATCCGGCTGGCCTAATTGCTAAAGGATTGCTGAACGATCCGCTGCCACACTGCCACATTGTAACTACCACCACCCATAAAACCCTGCGCGGACCCCGGGGCGGTGTTATTATGATGGGTGAAGATTTTGAAAACCCCTGGGGCCTGAAAACTCCCAAAGGAGAAGTGCGTATGATGTCTGCATTGCTGGATGGCGGCGTTTTCCCTGGCACACAGGGTGGACCGCTGGAGCATATTATAGCAGCAAAAGCTGTTGCTTTTGGCGAGGCCCTTTCTGATGAATACATGCACTATACCCTGCAGCTAAGTAAAAATGCCAAAGCTATGGCCCAGGCTTTTGTGGCAAAAGGTTATGCGCTTGTTTCGGGCGGTACCGACAATCACCTGATGCTCATTGACCTGCGCAACAAAAATATTACCGGCAAACAAGCCGAAAATGCACTGGTACTGGCGGATATTACCGTCAACAAAAACATGGTTCCTTTCGATGATAAGTCTCCTTTTGTAACCTCCGGTATTCGGATAGGCACGCCTGCCATCACTACGCGTGGCCTGAAGGAAGAACATATGAGCCGCGTAGTTGATTTAATTGACCGTGTGCTGATGAATCATGATAATGAAGCTGTTATTAAGCAGGTCAAAGAAGAAGTAAACGGGTGGATGAAAGATTTTCCGCTGTACAAATAAGCACATCATATATTGATTCTATGAGCGAAAGAGGGAGAAAAGTTTAATGGCGACAATTATTCAAAAAGAAATGTCATTTATAGACCACCTGGAGGAACTCAGGTGGCACGTTGTCCGGGCGCTGGGAGCCGTAGTCGTATTTGCGATTGCTGCTTTTATGGCAAAGGATCTGGTATTTCATGATATTATTCTGGGGCCCTCCCGTTCTGATTTCTGGACCTACCGGATGATGTGCGAGTGGGGTGCCAGGGTAGGTTCAGATGCCTTGTGTATTGAAGAACTTCCTTTTATTCTGCAGAGCCGGGAAATGTCTTCTCAGTTTACCATGCACCTTACCACCTCTTTTATGGTTGGACTCATCTGTGCCTTTCCTTATGTTTTCTGGGAAATCTGGCGCTTTGTAAGCCCGGCCCTCTATGACCAGGAACGCAACATCAGTGCCGGTGCTGTATTCTTTGTGAGCCTGCTCTTTATGCTGGGCACCCTCTTTGGGTATTACCTGGTAGCACCTCTTTCAATCAACTTCCTGGCCAATTACCAGGTAGATCCCAGCATTGTCAACGAGTTTGATATCAGCTCATACATCTCTACCTTAACCATGCTGGTGCTGGCCTGTGCCCTTATGTTCCAGCTGCCGGTGGTCGTCTTGTTCCTGACAAAAATAGGCGTGGCTACCCCTACAAACATGCGGGCCTACCGTAAGATTTCCATTGTAATTATTCTGATCATTTCGGCTATTATTACCCCCCCGGATGTAACCAGCATGATCATGATTGCACTGCCACTTCTGCTGTTGTACGAAATAAGTATTCACCTTAGTGCCATTATTCTGCGCCGTAAGCAAAAGCAGGAGCTTATTGAACTTAAAGAGCTGGAAGAACGGGAAAGAATACGGGAGGAAAAGGAAAAGCAGCAACAAAAAGAAAAGCCGCTTCCGCTGGATCAGCAGTTTGAATAAATATCATAGCACAAAGAAAAAAGGCTCCTGCGCAGGAGCCTTTTTTCTTTATATCAATTACCACTTTATGTTTAGCGCAATATGCCAAAAAAGGCTATTTGAAATCTGTTCTG
>JASLAE010000236.1 GCA_030147305.1 Cesiribacter sp. | reverse complement strand
ATTACCGGTGAGATTGGGTTTAGACTGGCTCGCTGCGCTGCGATTTTTAGTGAATGGACAAACAACTGATGCGAAGGCGGTAATCAAAAGTCACTATGATACGATCAAAAGTGTAGAAAAACTCTACAAAAAGCGAAAGTTTATCATAAAACAACAGGTGCAAAAAGCACCCATTTATAGAAAGATACTAATAGCAGAATTTTTTTTGTTTAAAAGAAAGTTTTTCAGTGAATTAGGTAAAGAATAACCAATCTTTATTAAATCCTATTTCTTATTTAAGGATCAAAATTTATTTTCCTTAGAAAATTAATACCAAATGGTATATCTGCGCTGGCGCATGCTTCTGCGCAGGTTGAGCCAGAAAGCCAGGGAGAGGTAAAGGATCAAAGGCGACCCAAACGTTAAAAACGAAGCATATATAAAGTATAGTCTAACCGTTGTTATGGAAATACCCATATATTTGCTCAGGGCAGTACATACGCCAAAAGCCTTTTTTTCAAAAAAATCAACAATCTTTTTCATTGTATTATCCATTTTGAAACCCTGACCCACATTATTTAGTTAAATGAGCGTTACTAAAATTATCAATATTTTTTTTAACATTGCAACGCCAATATCGTTGAATCAAACCAAAACTAGTCAAACAAAACGTTTAGTCATGACGCGAATGAGAAACCTGATGTCTGCGGCGACCCTTATGTCAGTATTTATACTGTCCGGTTGCTCGCTGAACCAGATGGTAAAGAAAGCCGAAGATCAGCAACTTACAGTTGAGCCAACGCCACTGGAAGTGCATGGTGATTCAGTTACTTTTACCATGGAGGCTACACTGCCTACAAAAATGCTTAAAAAAGGCAAAGAATACATCGTTAAGCCTTTTTACGTGTATAATGGAAAAGAGATTGAACTTGAGAATCTTGTTTTTCGTGCGGATGAATTTCCGAATGCCGATGAAGAACAACCTCGCGTAAGCCGCACATTGTCTTTTCTATATGAAGAAGACATGAAACGTGGTGAACTGTTCGTACAGGGTGTTGCCCGTAATCCGGAAAATGACAAAACCAAAGAGACTGACCGTATGAAGGTGGCCGATGGTGTTGTCACTACTGCCCGTCTTGCACAGCAGGGTTATTTCCCTTCTTATGCAGCACACGGTTATAACAACCAGGAAGAGCTGGAGCCTACCATGATTGGCTTTTTCTTCGAGCAGGGAAGATCACGGCTGCGTCCAAGTGAGGTTAGAAGTAACCGCGGTGATTCATTAAGAAATTTCATTGCTGAGAAAAACGTAACCCGCACCGTTGCCATCACTGGTACTCACTCACCAGAAGGTACCGAGCGTGTAAACACCAACCTTTCTCAGGAGCGTGCTCAGGCCATTGAAAAATACTACCGTGATAACATGCGCCGCTATGACTACAAAGGCATGGCAGACAGCATTCAGTTTATCCTGAAGCCTGTAGTACTTGAGTGGGAGCCATTGGTTGCTGCGCTTGAGGAATACCAGGGCATCAATGCTACTTCTAAGCAGCAAATGCTTGACATCATCAACGGTTCAGGTTCTTTCGAAGAAAAAGAAGACCAACTGCACCAGGTACAGGGTTACAACCAACTTTTCCGCGAGGTGTATCCACTGCTGCGTACTGCCAAAGCTGAAATCTTAACTGTGAAAGAAAAGAAAACAGATGCAGAAATTGCAACGCTTGCACGTCAGATTGCTAATGGTACTATTTCTGCCGATACGCTTTCTAATGAAGAGTTAGCTTACGCTGCAACACTTACGCCTAACATGCAGGAGAGAGAGAAAATCTTCCAGGCTGCTAGCAAGAAAAGTGACAGCTTCAGCGCCCATAATAACCTGGGTACAACTTACCTGGAAATGGCACATCAAGCTGAAAATGAAACTCAGCGCAACCAGTACCTGGAGCAAGCTGTTAGCCAGTTCGAACTTGCTAACCAGCGCCAGGAAAATGCAGAAGCCTATACCAACCTAGCTGTTGTATACGTTATGCAGGACAACCGTCAGAAAGCAAATGAAGCACTGAGCAAAGCCGAAAGCCTAACGACCAGCGATGCTAACAGAGCCGGTATGATGGGTGTTAAAGGTTATCTGCAACTGCGCAGCGGAGATTATGATGAAGCTATCCGCAGCCTGAGCGCAGCAGAAGAAACTCCAGAAAACCTTTACAACCTGGGCCTTTCTTACCTACTGAACAAAGATTATCAAAATGCGCTGACTCGTTTTAACGAGGCAGTTCAGCAAAACGATCGTCTGGCCAAAGCACACTATGGTGTAGCTGTAGCCAATGCTCGTATGGGTAACGAAGATGCTGCCTTTACTGCATTGCAGCAGGCGGTAAGCATCGATCCGGAGCTGAAGCGTTCTGCTCTTGAAGACCTTGAGTTCTTTAAGTACCAGGAAGGTGAGCGTTTCCGTAATACCTTACGCTAATTCATCCCATTTTCTAAAAAAAGCTCTTCTTTTACCGGAAGAGCTTTTTTATTGCCCCTGCTAACGTTGCACAAGCTGCGACGAATGCCTATTTTTACAGCCATTGTTTAGCGACCTATCAAAATCGATATGAGAGAAATTCAATTTCGGGAAGCACTTCGTGAGGCCCTTAACGAAGAAATGCGCCGCGACGAGCGCGTCTTCCTTATGGGAGAAGAAGTAGCTGAATACAATGGTGCCTATAAAGTAAGCCAGGGTATGCTGGACGAATTTGGGCCCGAACGGGTAATTGATACCCCTATTTCTGAATTAGGCTTTGCAGGCCTGGGCGTTGGTGCTGCCATGAACGGTCTTCGCCCTGTGATAGAATTCATGACTTTTAACTTTTCCCTGGTAGCCATCGATGCAGTTATTAACAGTGCTGCAAAAATGCTTTCCATGTCGGGAGGACAATATTCTGTACCCATGGTCTTTCGCGGACCAACAGGCAACGCCGGTCAGCTGGGTGCGCAGCACTCACAAAACTTCGAAAACTGGTATGCCAATACCCCTGGCCTTAAGGTAGTAGTACCCTCTAATCCTTACGATGCAAAGGGTCTGCTGAAAACAAGCATCCGCGACAACGATCCTGTTATCTTCATGGAATCGGAGCTCATGTATGGCGATAAAGGCGAAGTGCCGGAAGAGGAATACCTCATTGAGATTGGCAAAGCTAAAGTAGTGCGCCAGGGAGACGCCCTTACTATTGTGTCCTTTGGTAAAATGATGAAGATTGCCCTGCAAACTGCTGAAGAGCTGGCTAAAGAAGGTTACGAAGCAGAGGTGATTGACTTAAGGTCTGTAAGGCCTATAGACTTCAATTCCATTGTGGAATCTGTAAAGAAAACCAACCGCCTTATATGTATTGAAGAGGCCTGGCCACTTTCCAGCATCTCTTCAGAAATTGCCTTCCACATACAAAAGCATGCGTTTGATTACCTGGACGCACCCGTTCAGCGAATCACAAGCCGGGATGTTCCTTTGAGCTATGCCCCAACGCTTATAGAAGCTGTATTACCAAATGTGCAGCGATCTTTAGAAGCTGCCAAGCGGGTTCTGTACGTAAAATAAGCATCAATACGTGATCATTAAAAAGGCCCTATCTTTTAAAGATGGGGCCTTTATTTTTTCTATTATTTAAAGCTTATCTGCCTGGTAGTTTCATGCCGGGAGGCATTTTAGGCATGTTCATCTTGTTCATGTTCTTCATCAGTTTGCGCATATCGCCAAACTGCTTCATAAGGTTATTCACCTGCTGTATAGATGTTCCACTACCGTCAGCAATGCGTTTACGACGGCTGCCATTGATCAGGTCTGGATTTTCCCGCTCCTGCTTTGTCATCGACAGAATAATCGCTTCAATGGGCTTAAATGAATTATCATCAATATCCAGATCCTTGATGGCTTTACCCATACCTGGTATCATACCAATAAGGTCTTTCAGGCTACCCATTTTCTTGATTTGCTCAAGCTGGGAAAGAAAGTCATTGAAATCGAACTGGTTTTTGCGGATCTTTTTGCTGATCCGGCGCGCCTCGTCTTCATCAAAAGCCTGCTGTGCTCTTTCTACCAGTGACACCACGTCGCCCATGCCAAGGATCCGTTGTGCCATCCTGTCGGGATAGAACACATCAATGGCATCCATCTTCTCACCGGTTGAGATAAACTTGATTGGCTTTTCTACCACACTGCGAATAGAGAGTGCTGCACCGCCGCGTGTATCACCATCCAGCTTGGTTAGAACTACCCCATCATAATTAAGTCGTTCGTTGAATGCTTTAGCTGTATTAACAGCATCCTGACCTGTCATGGCATCTACCACGAACAGTGTCTCTGATGGCTTTAGATTTTGCTTTAGTGCAGCAATTTCATTCATCATCTGCTCATCGATAGCCAGGCGTCCGGCAGTATCGACAATAACAATGCTTTTGCCTCTGGTCTTTGCATATGCAATAGCATTTTGGGCTATCTGCACGGCATTTTTATTTTCTTCTTCGGCATATACCTCTACACCAACCTGCTCACCCAGTACTTTTAGCTGGTTAATAGCGGCCGGCCGGTAAATATCGCAGGCAGCCAGCATCACCTGCTTGCCCTGCTTTTTCAGGTGAAGCGCCAGCTTACCAGTAAAGGTTGTTTTGCCTGAGCCCTGTAGTCCTGCGATCAAAATAATTGCAGGACTGCCCTGAACACTCATGTCTACCTTTGAGCCACCCATTAAAGAGGTAAGCTCGTCGTTTGTAATTTTGATCAAAAGCTGGCCTGGCGATACGCTGGTAAGCACATCTTTACCCATGGCCTCATCTTTGATCCGGTCTGTTACCTCCTTTGCTACCTTAAAGTTTACGTCGGCATCAACCAATGCACGCCGGATTTCTTTAACGGTAGTAGCAACATTGATATCGGTTATCTTTCCCTGTCCCTTCAGGTTCTGAAAGGCTTTATCAAGTTTATAGCTTAAATTTTCAAACATATCTTATTCCCAAGCTTAGACACAAAAATAAGGATTTTACCCTGGAATATGAATTTGAAATGGAACATCAATAAAAGTTTAGCAAAAAGATTAGAAATAAATGCGAGCAAAAGCTCTTTTATGTCCCATTACCGGTGGACCAACTATATTATTTTACTGCCGTAATTGTACGTGCAAAAAAAAGCCTGCCTCTTTTGGAGGCAGGCGTTCTATATTTAT
>JASLAE010000314.1 GCA_030147305.1 Cesiribacter sp. | reverse complement strand
GTTTTTATGATCACCGCCACTTAATAGCGGAATATAGGCTGATGATTGCTACGTTCAATGTCCTACTACCATTTTTCCAGCCTTCCAGACTATTTTTGGCTTTAACTTGCCCTGTTGATATAAAATTTCCCGATAGTCATCTGTTGGAAAAGCTACCATATCTGCCAAAAGGCTTTCTGTTAGCATACCACGGTCCCAAAGACGCAGGGCATGGGCTGCCCGGCAGGTAATAGCCGAGAGGGTTTCTGCCATGGTTAATTTCTCTGCTGCACTTAGCACAGCTGCCTGCATCAAAAGATCGCCCATGGGCGCCGAACCAGGGTTCCAGTCGGTTGCAATCGCCAGGCTTCCTCCCATATCTAAGAATTTACGGGCAGGTGTGTAAGTCATGCCCAGACCCAACGAAGCGCCGGGTAGTGCTACGCCAACAGTCTCAGATTCAGCTAATAATTTTAAATTTGCCTCTGTGCTATTTTCCAGATGGTCGGCACTTAGCGCACCTACCTGAATGGCAACAGGCACCCCCTGCGGACTAAACTGATCGGCATGAACTGTGAGAGCAAAGCCTGCTACCTTTGCAGCCTCCAGATATCCCTGTGCTAAAGATGCAGGGAATGCCTCTTCTTCAATGAAAATATCGATCCTTTTGGAAAGGTCTTCTGCTTTGATGGTCGGCAACAGGTAAAGGAGCACTTCTTTTAACCAAGCTGCCGCGTTTGTAGCTTCTTTAGGTTTCACATGGGCGGCCAGGCAAGTTGGTATAAGGGTTGCATCGGTTTTGTCAGCTGCTTGCCTGATGGCCCTGAGCATTTTTAATTCGTCTGCAACGGTAAGACCGTAACCACTTTTCACTTCAATGGTAGTAACCCCTTCCTGCAGGTGCCTGTTCGCACGCCGGGCTGTTGCCTCGGCAAGTGAATCCAGTGTTGATTCGCGGGTTTTTCCTACTGTATCGTGAATGCCACCGCCCTGGCGAAGAATTTCCTGGTAGCTGGTACCTGCAACGCGCAGGGCGTAATCACGAGCACGGCTACCACCAAAACATATGTGTGTATGGCAATCTATCAATCCAGGCAGCAGTACCAGGTCTTCTGTAATCGCTTGGTGAAAGGCGGATGGATATTTTTCCTTCAGCAGGGCAAAAGGACCAACAGCCACAATTTTACTGGCTTCTATCAGGACACCGCCTTCTGCAATAATGGGTAATTCATGGTCAGGAATTGGTCCTTTCAGCGCCAGCTGCGACATAGGCAACAATTGGCGAAAAGGGCCTACTAAAATAAGTGTTGACACAAAAAATGGTTTATTGTCTGAACAAAGATATAATTTCCAGGGGGTGTAGACAAAGAAAGCCTGAAGAAAGCTGTCGTCCGCTGTCAATAAACCGGAAGCTTTCAAAAAAAGAGGAGCAGTTTTAAAGCTGCTCCTCAGTTAATTTAACATAGATTTGGATCTATTGGATTCAGATTCTGGTCAGATCCTTAGCTCAAACCTTTCGGCCCATTCCTGCGCCTTTTCATAACCTGCATCGGCATGACGGATAACTCCCATGGCCGGGTCGATGTGCAGTACACGGTCCAGGCAGCGGGCAGCCCGATCAGTGCCATCAGCCACTACAACCATGCCGGCATGTTGGCTGTAACCAATGCCTACGCCACCACCGTGGTGAAAGCTAACCCAGGTAGCACCCCCAGCGGTATTGCTCATCAGGTTGAGCAAGGGCCAGTCACTTACAGCATCACTGCCATCCAGCATTCCTTCCGTTTCACGGTTAGGTGAAGCCACAGAACCACAATCAAGATGGTCACGGCCTATTACAATAGGCGCTTTTACTTTGCCGGTCCGGACCAGGTCATTAAAGAGCTGACCAGCTTTCTGACGTTCTCCCATACCCAGCCAGCAAATGCGGCATGGTAAACCCTGGAAAGCGATGCGATCCCTGGCTGCTTTCAGCCAGCGGTGCAATCCTTGATGCTCCGGGAACAGCTCCATCAGCGCCTGGTCTGTGGTGTAGATGTCCTCCGGATCGCCACTCAAAGCAGCCCACCGGAAGGGGCCCCGGCCTTCGCAGAATTGCGGACGAATATATTCCGGTACAAAGCCTTTAAAATCAAAAGCATTGGGTTCACCGCCCTGGCGGGCAAACTCCCGGAGGTTATTACCATAATCGAAAGTTTTTGCACCGCGCCGCTGCATCTCCAGCATAAAGCCTACGTGGCGGGCCATGCTTTTCAGGCTTTTGTCTTTATAAGCCTTTGGATCTTCCGCTCTCAGCTTTTCAGCTTCCTGCAGGCTAAGACCGTTAGGAATGTAGCCATGTACAGGATCGTGCGCAGAGGTCTGGTCTGTTAGTACGTCCGGAATTATGTTGTCCTGTAAGAGCTTTTCAAGCACATCTCCAATATCACCAACCAGACCAATGGAAATGGCTTCTCCTTTTGCTTTTGCTTCAAGGGCCCATTGCTTGGCCTCTTCATAATTGTGAGTCATGCGGTCGCAATAGCGGGTATCTATGCGTTTCTGGATGCGGGCCGGATCAACATCTACTCCTAGAAAGGTGGCACCTGCAATGGTGGCTGCTAGTGGCTGCGCGCCGCCCATACCACCAAGCCCACCAGAAACTACCAGTTTTTTGCTGAGGCTGCCTCCAAAATGCTGTCGGGCACAGGAAGCAAAGGTTTCATAAGTTCCCTGTACTATGCCCTGGGTGCCAATGTAGATCCAGCTGCCGGCTGTCATCTGCCCGTACATCATCAATCCTTTGGCCTTTAATTCTTCGAAATGTTCCCAGCTGGCCCAGGCAGGCACCAGGTTTGAATTAGCAATCAGGACCCGGGGTGCTTCAGGATGGGTGGGTACTATGCCAACAGGCTTTCCACTTTGCACCAGCAGGCTCTGGTCGTCGCGCAGATGCAGCAGACAGTCTATGATTTTTTCCAGCGCCGCTCTGTTACGGGCGGCCTGGCCCGTACCGCCATAGACAACCAGGTTGGCAGGATCTTCAGCTACCTCGGCGTCCAGGTTATTGAGCAGCATGCGCAGTGGCGCTTCAGTCTGCCAGCTCAGTGCATTTAATTTACTCCCGCGGGGTGCCGTGTAATGAGGGTGCCGGGCAAACTGTTTAATAAAGTCCGAAGTCTTCGAAGTAGGGTCCGTAGAGGTCAAGGTTTTCATGGCGGGCAATTTCTTGAGTTAAGCTAACTAATTCCTGTTGGCGAATGATCTCGCCCAATATCTGTATGTCGTCCGCAAAAACGCGGTCTTCTTCTGCATGGTCAATGCGGCTGCGCACCAGCTCGTGGCAGGCATCCAGCAGCTTGCTGCTGCGCATGGGTCGGCGGTAGTCAAAGGCCTGTGCGGCGCAAAGTAATTCTATGGCCAGGATGTTTTCCAGGTTGCCGAGTACCTGATTAAGGCGGCGCCCACTGATAGAGCCCATGCTCACATGATCCTCCTGACCCAGGCTCGAAGGAATACTGTCGGCACTGGGAGGGAAGCATAGACTCTTGTTTTCACTCACTAGTGCCGCAGAGGTATACT
Organism: Cesiribacter sp.; assembly: GCA_030147305.1. Taxonomy (GTDB): domain Bacteria; phylum Bacteroidota; class Bacteroidia; order Cytophagales; family Cyclobacteriaceae; genus Cesiribacter. The sequence goes on along the minus strand of JASLAE010000314.1, from coordinate 18,929 downwards.
GCGGTATCATAAAACCACTGTTAATACCAGTATCACGCATCAGTAGTTCGGGCAAACCGTTCACACCACCTTCCAGCAGCAGGTAAATCCGCCGGTCTGAGATATTACCCAGTTCGTGAGCCGCCAGGGTATTATAGTCTAATGGAAGTGCCAGGGGTTGCCCGTGAAAGTTGCCGCCACTGATGGTTTTATCTGCACTAAAAACGATTGGATTGTCCGTAACTGAATTAAGCTCCACTTCCAGCAGGTCCTTTAGATGCAACCAGGCGTTGCGGCTGGCGCCATGTACCTGTGGCATACAACGGAGAGAATAGGGGTCCTGTACACGACCGCAATCCTTGTGTGAAGCAACCATTTCGCTGTTATGCAGCAGGGTGGTCAAACGGTGGGCCACATATAGGCTGCCCTTGTAGGCACGTAATTGATGCAGCGCAGGTTCAAAGGGAGAAGCGGAACCAAGCAATCCTTCCAGGGTCATGGCCCCTATAATATCGGCAGTATCAAGGCAGTTTGCCATACGTTCCAGACCCCAGACCGACCAGGCAGCAATAAACTGAGTACCATTGATCAGTGCTAAACCTTCTTTCGCGCCCAGATCAATCGTTTGCAGGTTGTGCGCCGATAAAACAGCAGCGGTAGGCTTCCACTGTCCCTCATGCCATACCTGGCCCAGGCCAATTAACGGCAGGCATAGGTGCGCCAGGGGTGCTAGGTCACCCGAGGCACCTAATGATCCCTGCTGTGGTACACGGGGAATGAGGTCAGTGTCCAGATGCCATTGCAGGCGCTCCAGTACCTGCATGCTAATACCTGAAAAGCCCTGCGCAAGGGCCTGAATCTTCAGGATCAGCATAAGGCGTACCACCTCATGGGGTACATCCTGTCCAACCCCAACACTATGGCTCCGTAAAATATTATCCTGCAGTCTCCTGGTATTTTCTGCAGAGATAATCTTGTTGCAGAGTGAGCCAAAGCCAGTGTTGATGCCATAGACCACTTTGCCTCTGGCTACAATTTCGTCAACAGCCGCCCGGCTGTTATCTATTTTATTTTGCACTTCTGTACTAAACTTAGCCTGCATCTGGCCACGTGCCAGGGCCAGCGCGGCAGAAGCCGTGAGCTTATCTTGTCCATATCTAAATAGTGGCTTCATTTCTTGATTTAAAGCTTAAGAATTTCAAACTTATAAAAAGTTTTTGAGAGCTGAAGAAAAGCTTCTCTTAAAAGCTATTGCTCTATCTCCTAAACCTTTTTATTACAACACCGCTTTATATAGGGATTTTCAGAATCCGTTTAAATGCATCGAAAAAATCCAGCAGATACCCGGCTGATGCAGGCACGTCATCTTGAGTCCTCCACGCTCAATCGCAGACGCTATACCCTAAAGAAAATTTTAAACCGTTACATGGGGCTGCAATTTACCAGATTCCAGCCTTCCATGACCCAGGAAGATTTGTTTGAGGCAGGTCTGGGAGAAGCTTTGAATGGTACCCTTAAAGAGGTGCTGGCAGGAAGAAAGAGTAAAATAACAGTCATAGAGCCTGTTTCTATAGAAGTAAGTGGCGTAGCCATTGCCTTTGATGAAGAGGTTTCTTTTTCATTCTACCGTTACCAGAGCCTGCAATCTCCTGTGTATACTTTGCCCATTTTGCCCCGGCTGGAGCGTTACCATAGCTATTGCGAACAAAATATGCCGCTGCTGAATAACGAATCCATAGCAGCTATAGAACGTACCCTGCGCTTGCGTGCCCTGCATGACTTTATGCAGGACATGTTACCAGCGGTTTACCACATGCCCCTGATCAGGCTTTCGGTATTTGATATATTTACAGATGCCGACGAATGTTGCAGCCTGGGCAGCATTCTTGAGAAGGACCTGGAACGATATTATTTACAGGTGGCAGATTACATTAACAACGAGCTGGAGCATATAAATAAAGTGTTTCAGTCAGCTTATTAAAACAAGGCCAGTGCGCGTGCTATGCCAATGCCAATGAAGTTACCGATGGCATACCCAAGCATACCTAATAAAATTCCATTGAGGATCAGATGAGGGGCCTTCAATCTTTCTGCTACAGGACCTACGAAGGGAGGGCCAAACACGGCAGCTGTAGATGCGATGATGGTTATATTTTTGTCTAATCCTGCCAGTCTGCAAAAGGTGTAATGGAGAACTATGGTTATTGTAATCACAATACTGCAAAAAGGTAACACGGCAGCAGTCAAGTGAATAAGGGTTCTGAAATCTGCCAGACAGCCAATGCTTAAAGCAAAAATAAGCAGGAGGTAATGGGCAGCATTGTATGTGCCCCTGATCTTTTGAACCTGCTTGGTACTTGCTGCCAGCAGGCTAAAGACAGTGACGATCAGTATAAAAACAGGTACTATCAGTTCATTGAATATAAGCAGGCAGATGCCTGCGGCTGCACCAAGCAAAATTACCGAAAGAACAAGGGTTAAGGCTGCATCTTTGATGCCAGGCATTTCTTCCACAGACAAGTGTACAGCCTTTTGAGCTTCTGGCGCCTGAAAATCGACCCTGCTGGGCAAAATGAATCCCAGGAATGCAGGTCCTATCGTTAAAAGAAAGCCAAAATACAGGCCACTTAGAATAATATCTGCACTGTTGAGCACCAGAAATAGCTCATGTTCAACACCAAGCGCTATGCCCACAGCACTCATGTTTGGTGTACCGCCTGTATAAACACTGGCAAGCATACCGCTTATATTTGCGCTGTTTTCCAAACCATTTCCAGCCACAAAAAAAGCAACTACCGCCCCTATAGCAGCGGCCAGCGAAGCAAATCCAAAAGCCAGCAGACCCTGTTTGCCACCACTCAGCAACTGACGCGGATGTGCTGTGAACAGCATGGCTGGTATGGCAAGGCTCACGCTTGCCTCAGTAACGGCATTCATAAAAGTTTTAGGGATGCTCACCCATAGTTGATTACCCAACAGCAGTCCTACCAGGTAGCAGATGGTCATTGCTCCCAGCCAGCGTAAGGGCTTATATCTTTTTTCTCCCCAACGTGTAATGGCTGGAAAAAAAAGGAGAAAAAGCGTCCAGAGCAAAGTGGCAGGAATAGACATGGGAGGGTGCTACTAATTATATTTCCTATATAAGGCCTGAAGCCAAGATATAAGAAGGATTCTGCATTAGCAAACAGGCTCAATATCCGGAATAGCGTAGTGTTGATGCAGTTATATCAGTAGCATTATCAATACAAAGCTGTAGTTTATAGTTGTGCAAGTTGTTATTTGCTGTCAGTTACTACAATTGTCAATTAATTGAGCTATTAACGGAAGATGATATTATTATTAAAATTATGCCTGAAAAATTAAGAATAAGTTACTCAATTACAGATTTATTTTTAAAACTAACTCAAAGAAATAACCTGTATTTTCAAAAAACTTACGTTTTATTGATAAAACAGCTGTAAATTTGAGGCAGGCTATTTTAGCTCTTATATATTTTAATTTTTAAAATACAGATCATGGCACATGGTTTACTGATTGATATGGATGGCGTTATCTATGGTGGCGACAGACTTATTCCTGGTGCTGATTTATTTATAGACAGGCTTATCAAACAGGATATACCCTTTATGTTCATGACTAATAACAGTCAGCGGACACCATTGGAGGTTGTAAGAAAGCTTAAAAAACTGGGTATTAGCGTAAGTGAAAAACATGTTTTCACCAGTGCTATGGCTACAGGTCAGTTCCTGGCAAGCCAGGAGCCAGATGGAACGGTTTATGTGCTTGGTGAAGGCGGTTTGCTGACCAGTCTGCATGAAAACGGATTAACCATGGTGGAGACAGATCCTGATTTTGTGGTACTTGGCGAAGGCAGGAATTTTACCCTGGAAATGGTTCAACGTGCTGTAGACATGATCCTGGAGGGTGCTAAATTTATTACCACTAACCGGGACCCATCACCAAAGAAAAAGGGCTGGAACAACTTAGGGATTGCTGCCACTACAGCCATGATAGAAGAGGCAACCGGCATCAAAGCATTTGAAGTAGGTAAGCCCAGCCCGGTCATGATGCGGTCTGCCCGCAAAGCCATGGGATTGCAAACTGCAGAAACAACCGTGATAGGTGACACCATGTCGACAGACATACAAGGCGGGGTACAGATGGGCTATAAGACCATACTGGTGTTGTCGGGTGTTGCACGCAGGGAAGATCTGATCAAGTATGCTTTTAAGCCAGACCTTATTGTGAGTGGTGTAAGTGAAATCAAATTTCCGCTTGAATGGTGGCTGCAGCCAGGAGAAGTAAAAAAGAAGGAATTTAAGATATCCGGTTAACCCAAAAGCTATCAGTACTGCCAATAGCAGGAAAGTTTGTGCTATTATTAACCCGAAAGATTAGGTGCAATCATGATGCTTTTAAGCTTAGCCTGTGGGCAGATCATGCTGCATAAGCCATTGCAGGGCGGTTTGGCGTAGAGCTGTGTTTTGCTTGTTTACTGATGTTTTCAGCGCAGAGCGACTCCCTACGAATATGGCTAATTTACGAGCGCGTGTAAGGCCGGTATATATCAGATTTCTAAACAACATGTTGAAGTGCTGATTCATGATGGGGATAATGACTACTTCAAATTCGCTGCCCTGTGATTTGTGGATGGTGATGGCGTAGGCTAAATCCAGCTCCTGCAGGTGCTCCTTTTCATAGGCAACATCTTTTGTTTCTTTACCTGAGGTGTAGGAGATCAGGCAGGTCATGTTTTCCGGGTCTATGCTCAGGATGCGGCCAATATCTCCGTTGTAAACATTCAGGTCATAATTGTTGCGGCGTTGAATAACCCGGTCGCCCTCCCGGAAAAGGCGTCCGCCAATTTGTAATTGTGCCTTGCCCATCTGCGCAGGATTCACGGCCTGTTGAATTACCTCATTGAGGTTGTGGGTGCCCAGGCTTCCCTTGCTCATGGGGGAGAGGATCTGTATTTCGGTACCAGCTCCAAAATATTTGGGGATGATGGATTTATACAATTTTTCTACCATATCCACAGCAGTATATCCCCAATGCAGCGAAGACCATGGATGAACGCGTTTGAGCACCTCGTGCAGCTCTTCCGTATGCGTATCGGCATGGATTAATTTATCAAGATCTACATGCTCAAACTTTTGTGGTATGCTAAGCTCCTGGCTTTTTAGGTAGACCTCTTCCGGCTCTGCAGCCTGCAGCATTGCCTCTTCCCGTTCCTGAACATAATTGCGTTTAACCCGCGAAATGAAACGCAATTGTTCCTGCGTAGCTTCTTCAGAATCTATGAACAAACAATCCGATTTCTCGCTCCACAGCTGGGGGTTATGAAAAGGAGAATCTATTTTAGGTACTGTGCCCCCGTTGATCTGGTGTGCGTAAGTAATAATCTTTGATTCCTGTGCCTGCCGGAACACCTTGGTAAGCCGTGCACAGGGCACTACCCCCGATGCGATCAAGTCTTTAAATACATTACCGGCGCCGACTGAAGGCAGCTGATCTGCATCACCAATCAGCAGCAGCTGGGCATGAAGCGGAACCGCCCGCAACAGGGCAGCGGCCAGGTGTACATCCAGCATAGAAGATTCATCGATGATCAGGAAATTACAATCCAGTGGGTTTTCTTCTTTTCGTTTGAAGCCCCCGGCAGCTGGATCCCACTCCAACAGCCTGTGTATTGTTTTTGCCTCCAGGCCAATTACCTCGCTCATGCGCTGTGCTGCACGACCGGTAGGTGCAGCCAGCAAAACATCTTTGCCCATGGCTTGCAGCAATGCCACCATTACCCGCGTAGTGGTGGTTTTACCACAACCGGGTCCGCCAGTTAAAATACCCATGCGGCAGCCGGCTAACTGCATGATGCTCTGCAGCTGCTCGTCGCTCAGTTGTATGCCCTTCTGTTGGCAGTAGCCCTCAATCCACCGCTGCATTTTACCCTGGTCCGGGTTCAGTTGGCCTGTCGCCATTTTTCTGGCTTTGGCAGCGATGTAATTTTCATCAAAAAAGAGAGAATGGGCATAATAACAGGTTTGCACCAGTTCTTCAGCATTCAGCAGGTAACGAATTTTTAGTTCGTCTGCCTTTTCCATCTCCTGCAATTCCGCTACAATGCGCTGAGGATTGCTAAGATTGATTAATTCAAGCACCTGCTCCAGGATCTGTTCCCGGGTGAGGTAGCAATGGCCTTCTTCGCGGGCATTTTGCAGCACATGCCCTATAGCAGCTTTTACCCTCGGTGAAGAATCAGGAGCAAGCCCTAAGCTAAGGGCTACTTTGTCGGCGCTGAAAAAACCAATGCCATAGATATCTTCAGATAACCGATAGGGGTTTTCTGATACAATGGCCACAGCCTGTTGTCCATAGGTTTTGTAGATCTTTACTGCATACAGGGTGCTGATGCCATGCGATTGTAAAAACATCATGACATTTCTGATCTCCTGATGTTCAATCCAAGCCTGGCGAATTGAGGCCAGTTTTAGTTCTGCAATGCCCGGCACCTCAGTAAGGCGGTGAATGTCGTGCTCAAAAATATCCAGGGTATCTTTGCCAAAATATTTTACGATGCGCTTTGCCGTTACGGGCCCTACACCCTTGATAAGACCAGACCCCAGATATTTTTCCAGCGCATTGGTGGTGGCGGGTTTGCGTTCTTCTACACGGATGGCTTTGAACTGCCTGCCAAACTTAGGATGATTCACCCACTCTCCAAAAAAATCGATAGTGGCACCGGCAAATACTTTTGACTGGTGCACTGTAACAGCAATCTCGTCATGATCTCTGCCAAAGGGTGTGACTTTCAGCACGGACCAGCCCGATTCAGGGCTATGGAAAGTAACCCGTTTTACAATACCCGAAAGCTTTTCCAGGGCACCGGAAGATCGGTCTATGGCTATGGGAGCACTGGACATTTATTTCTAATTATTTATATAACTTATCAAAATGTAAACAGGAAAAAGCATAAAACCATTTCACCGACGCTGTTTTTGTAGGTATACAGACCAGGAGAGCACGATGATTTTTAAGAAAGCGCCTGTAGACAGCCAGCCATTTACAGACCTTGTTTTTCATGTTATCGCCTAAACTTCCGCTGATAATAGGATACATTTAAAATAACTTTAATCAGATATAAAACAGCCAAAGACTACCTTATGAAAGCTAATGGTAAGTGGATAGATTTATTCATTGTTCTTGGATGCAATGATCAATTGCAAGGAAGTGAAGTCTTTGTTATCTTAATTGATGGCTTTGCAGTTTATAAATAAGGTTTTGGTCGATTAAAGCTGCTGTTCACAGAAGAGAATTTAATATATTTAGCTTACCATGGAGTACCTATAGGAGGATGTAGCCTAAAACTTTTTTTCTCAGCAGACTACTTCTCTTTGCAATTGGCTGTTGCTCATGTGTCGCTGTGACTGGCGTGAATTTCCAGAACAGGTAAATAGAAGCGACTATGATCAGTAGGATTATTTTTTAAGACATTTATGAAACCACATCAACCGGAAGCTTCAGCCCAACAGGCGAACCCTGTTGAGGCCATTCTGTTTCTTGAAGGTTTGCTAGACCAGCAGGCTCAATCCAATGCATGTGACTGGCTTGCTCAACAGCGGAAGAAAGTAAAGGAAAATGAACGCACTTTTTTCCTGGCCTTTAGCCTGGCATCACGCTACTTCGAAACAAGGCCCATAAACCTTTCACAGGAACAGGGAACAGCGGCAGAACAAATCCGGCCCGGTTTTAGACCCCAGTACTGGAGCCAGCTGCAAATAGCCAGAGCTCTGCTGCTTCTGGAAAATTCACATCAGGAGGAAGAGCGCTTTATAAACACACTCACACGGCTGGCAGAGACTGCCGATGTTGCCGAGCAGACAGCTCTGTATGCAGCCTTACCCCTTTTACCCCATCCTGCAGGACTGCGAAAAAGAGCTGCCGAAGGCATTCGTACAAATATATCCGTTGTGTTCGATGCCATTGCCTTACACAATCCCTATCCTGCCGAATACCTGGAGGAAGGGCCCTGGAATCAGATGGTGTTAAAGGCTGTCTTTATGAATCGCCCACTGTATCAGATCTGGGGTGCTGATAAACGGACAAATCCTGCGTTGTCTCAAATGCTGCTGGATTTTGCCCATGAACGCTGGGCAGCACACCGCAGTGTTACGCCCGAACTTTGGCGATTTGTTGGCCCTCACTTACAGGAAAGAGGCTTTTCAGATATTGAGCGGTTAAGCAGAGAAGGAATAGTGCTTGAACGCGAAGCTGCATTGCTTGCCTGTTCCACCAGCACATTGCCTGAGGCTAAGCAGTTTCTGAAAAAACACAGGGAGATTGCACAACGGATTTCGGCCGGGCAGCTTAGCTGGAACAGCCTGGGACAGCAGTATAACTGCCAGTAGTCTTATGACGCTGTTACTGAATTGACAAACATAGTTATCTTACTCATAGAAACGCCAAATATATTCGTTTATGAAAGCACCAGATATGAAGTTCATCGATCCACACATACATGTTACCTCCCGCACCACCGACGATTACGAAGCGATGCGGAAGGCCGGTGTGGTAGCCATCATAGAACCTGCATTCTGGCTGGGTCAGCCCCGGACCAAAGTAGGCAGCTTTCAGGATTATTTCAGCAGCCTGGTTGGCTGGGAACGATTCAGGGCCAGCCAGTTTGGCATCAGGCACTACTGCACCATTGGACTAAACTCTAAAGAAGCCAACAACGAAGCCCTTGCCGAACAGGTAATGGAGCTGCTGCCCTTGTTTGTAGGCAAGGAGGGGGTGGTGGCCGTAGGCGAAATCGGGTATGATGACCAGACCCAGGCCGAGGACAAATATTACCGGCTGCAGCTGGACCTGGCCAAAGAAGTGGCCCTGCCGGTACTTATACATACCCCTCATCGCGATAAAAAACGGGGCACTACCCGAAGCATGGACGTAAGCGAAGAGCATGGACTGGCTCCGCACATGGTCATAGTAGATCATAATAATGAAGAAACGGTAAAGGAGGTGCTGGACCGTGGTTATTGGGCTGCCTTCACCATCTATCCGCACACCAAAATGGGCAGCGAGCGTATGGTAGAGATTGTAAAGCAGTATGGGCCGGAGCGCATTATTGTTGACAGTGCTGCCGACTGGGGCATAAGTGATCCACTGGCAGTCCCTAAAACAGCTGCCCTAATGCTGGAGCGGGGTATTCCGCAGGAGCATGTACAACAAACCTGCTACTACAATGCGTTGGCTGCCTATGGACAAAGTGGCCAGATGAAGGAAAGTGACTGGCAACAGGCTGAGCCGGTTGATCAACGGCAGAAGTTCTCAGGCAATTCTATATTAAGGGGAGGCCAGGAACCTAAGGTAGAGAACGGGAGTTCCAACATAGTGCCCAATTAAGTCATGTCTGTAGTACTGCATAAATCTCCCATCAATACCATCATGGCCCATCTTCGCCTGATGCGGCCTGCCAATATAGTTACGGCTATTGCCGATATAGGGGCAGGCTTTGCAGCCTCTGTTGCACTGACACAGGCAGCTATGGGGCATGAGGGGCTATTGCAAATACATCTTTCGTCCCTGTTATGGCTTTGTCTATCCACCATAGGGCTCTATGGGGGCGGGGTGGTTTTCAATGATGTGTTTGATGCTGAGCTGGATCGGGTGGAGCGGCCGGAGCGGGCTATCCCGAGCGGACAGGCCAGCATTACCAGCGCCAGTATGTTGGGTGGCATCTTGCTGCTGATAGGTGTTCTGGCGGCATGGCAGGTGTCCTGGATCAGTGGCGTGCTGGCATTGGCCATAGCAATGTTGGCTGTTTTGTATGATGCCTGGGGAAAACACCAGCATTATTTCGGCCCGCTGAACATGGGATTATGCAGGGGAGGTAACCTGCTGCTGGGCGTGAGTGCACTTCCTGCAATGCTGCCGGAGCTCTGGTATCTAGGATTTATCCCAGTCATATACATAGCGGCTATCACCATGATTAGCCGGGGAGAAGTGCATGGAGATAATCGGCTGGCGCTGCAGGGTGGATTATTTATGTATGGTTTTGTTGTGTTAACAATTGTGGTTCTTGCTTTCTTTACTGCACCAGGTTGGTGGCAGGTGTTGCCTTTTGTGGCCCTTTTTGCCTTCCTGATCTTTCCTCCTCTGATAGAAGCTTTACGCAAACAGGAGCCACGGCTGATAGGCAAAGCTGTTAAGGCTGGCGTTCTTTCGCTGATAGTGCTCAATGCCGCCCTGGCCACTGCTTTTGCAGGCTGGCTGTGGGGACTGGCCATTCTTTTGCTGCTGCCCGTTTCACGCTGGTTGGCCCGTAGCTTTGCCGTAACCTGATGGTAGAATAAATTTCACTGGGGGAGAGCAGCATAAGGATTGCCGCCGGTCTAATAATTATTTATCAAAAACACACATGAAACGAGTCCTCCAACAGACGTTTTCTGTTCCTTTTCAATACCAGGTGCTGTTTACCGAATCACTATTTAATGAAAATAGCCAGCTCCTGGTTAATTTACTGAAAGGTCAGTCAATACCAAAGGTACTTTTTGTAGTAGATGATGGGGTAGCCGCCGCTCATCCGCAACTCCTGAATGATATAGCACTTTATGCTACCCGCTATCAACAAGTTTTTACCCTGCGGGATGCACCTATGCTTGTGCCGGGGGGCGAGGAAGCTAAAAACAATCGCAAGCACCTACAGCGGGTGCTGGAGGCTACAAACCATCTAGGAATAGATCGTCATTCATTTGTAGTGGCCATTGGAGGTGGGGCTATGCTCGATATGGTAGGTTTTGCCGCTGCGGTGGCTCACCGGGGTGTAAAGTTTATCAGGATTCCCACCACTGTGCTAGCGCAAAACGATTCTGGAGTAGGGGTGAAGAACAGCATCAATGCATTTGGTAAAAAGAACTTTCTGGGCACTTTTGCGCCACCTTTTGCTGTCATTAATGATAGCAGCTTCCTCAAGACACTTAGTGATCGGGACTGGCGCTCTGGTATGGCAGAAGCAATCAAGGTAGCGCTCATCAAAGACAGCGCTTTTTTTGAAAAGATAGAAGCGGATGTACCACGCTTAATAGCCCGTGATTTAGCTACAATGAACGAACAGATTTACCGCTGTGCCCAGCTGCATCTGCAGCACATAGGGCAGGGCGGCGACCCCTTTGAGCAGGGCTCTTCCCGTCCCCTTGATTTTGGCCACTGGGCCGCCCATAAGCTGGAGCAGCTCACGGATTTCCAGCTGCGGCATGGGGAGGCTGTTGCCATAGGCATTGCGCTGGATGTGACCTATTCTTATCTGCAGCAGATGATCCCGAAGCAAACGCTGCTGCGCATTTTGAACCTGATCCGGAACTTAGGCTTCGATTTATATGTGCCAGAACTAAGCAGTGATAGCCTATTGCAGGGGCTCCGGGAGTTTCAGGAGCATCTTGGAGGACGGCTAACCATCATGCTGCTGGAAGAGATTGGGAAAGGCGTGGAGGTGCACGAAATGGATGCTGCTAAAGTAGCAGCCGCTGCCACCATGCTCAGAGAATTTCAGCAAACACAACTATCAGCATAGTCTTTTTATTAAATGATCATTACTCCTGCACACACACAAAAAAACAATTTATCCAGCCACAACTATCATTTAAGCTATTGTACAAACATTCATCCAGGCGAAAGCTGGGCGGAGGTGGAGCAAAGCCTTAAAACGTATGTACCGGAGGTCAAGAAGCAGGTATCACCAGGTCAGGCTTTCGGTCTTGGGCTCAGGTTGTCCCATCTGGCCAGCCTGGAACTTCTGGAAGGCAACCGGTTGCAACAATTTAAGGAGTGGCTGGCTGGTGAGGGGGTATATGTCTTTACTTTCAACGGGTTTCCTTATGGAGGCTTTCATCATCAGGAAGTGAAAGACAAGGTGCATCAGCCTGACTGGACCACACCTGATCGCCTGGATTACACCCTGCGCCTTTTCGATATCATGTCTGCGCTGCTGCCCGAAGGCATAGACGGAGGTATTTCCACTTCGCCTATATCCTATAAACTGTGGCACAAATCCGCTGCGGAGACTAAAACGGTTTTTGAAACAGCTACTCAACAGTTGCTGCAGGTGGTAGTGCATTTGCACCGGCTCCGTGAAAAGACTGGCCAATGGCTACATCTGGATATTGAACCCGAACCTGATGGCCTGCTGGAGAATACGGAAGAGATGGTTGCCTATTTTCAGGACTGGCTATTGTCGATGGGTGTTCCCTATCTACAGCAGGAGCTGGGACTAACGATCCTTCAGGCTCAAAGTGCTATCCGGGATCACATTCAGCTTTGCTACGATGTTTGTCACTTTGCGCTGGCCTATGAACAGCCACGGGAGGTTTTCAAGAGGCTTAATAGTGCTGGAATCCGAATCGGTAAAATTCAAATAAGTGCCGCCCTTAAATCACTTTTGCCCCAAAGTACGGAGGAGCGCAGCCATGTAGCGGAGCTGTACAGGCCCTTTGCAGAATCTACCTACCTGCATCAGGTGGTGGCCCGTCAGACCGATGGCAGCCTGTACCATTACAACGACCTGCCTGCAGCCCTGCACGATATTCAAAATCCGAACCTACAGGAATGGCGCACCCATTTTCATGTGCCGGTCTTCGAGCAAAGCTATGGAAATTTGCACGCTACACAGGATGATATCAGGCAGGTGCTGGAAATTCTGAAGGAAACATCTGTTACCAATCACCTGGAGGTAGAAACCTATACCTGGGAAGTGTTGCCGCCCGAAAGCCGGCTGCCCCTGCTGGACTCAATTGTTCGGGAATTGCAGTGGGTGCAGCAACTACTTGACCCGCAAAAAGAACCTGCCATAAAGGTGCATGCCAATCAGCAAAAACCCAGCGCACAATGAAAAAGACTGTAGTTCTAAATGTAGTTGCCCTATCGCCACGCCTTATTGGTGAACATACACCTTTCTTATCCCAATGGTCATCAAAAGGAAAGATGATATCCATTGCGCCTGTTTTGCCAGCTGTTACCTGCTCCGCCCAGTCAACTTATCTTACCGGAAAATGGCCCAATGAGCATGGCATTGTTGGCAACGGCTGGTACTTTCGCGACGAGTGTGAGATTAAGTTCTGGAAACAATCCAACAAGCTGGTACAGGCGCAAAAGGTATGGGAAGAAGCCAGGAAGCATGATGCTTCATTCACGTGTGCCAATATGTTCTGGTGGTACAACATGTATTCTTCCGTTGATTTTGCCGTAACGCCACGTCCGCTTTACCCATCGGATGGGCGTAAGCTCCCTGATATTTATACGCAGCCCATGACGTTGCGCGACCGCCTGCAACAGGAGCTGGGGCAGTTTCCCCTTTTTGAGTTCTGGGGGCCGAATGCCAACATCAACTCCACACGCTGGATAGCCGAGGCTTCAAAAAAAGTAGACCAGTGGCACAATCCAACGCTCACCCTTATTTACCTGCCCCACCTCGATTATAACCTGCAGCGACAGGGCATAGATTTTAGCAAGATCGGTAAGGACCTGCACGATATTGACCAGGTATGTCAGGACCTCATCACCTATTATGAAGCACAGGGGGCTCAGGTGCTGCTGCTCTCTGAATACGCTATCACCGATGTTCACCGCCCGGTACACCTGAACCGTATTCTGCGGGAGGGAGGATACATCACTGTGAAAAATGAATTAGGCCTGGAGATGCTGGATCCAGGCGCAAGCAGGGCCTTTGCCGTGGCCGACCATCAGCTCGCACACATCTACATAAATGAAAAAAGTGCCTTGTCCCGTATAAAAGAGCTGCTGCAGCAAGTGCCGGGTGTGGAGCTGGTGCTAGACGAAGCTGGAAAAAAGGAGTACCACCTGCAACACGAGCGTGCCGGTGATCTGGTGGTAGTGGCTGACAAAGATTCATGGTTTACCTATTACTACTGGCTAGACGATGAAAAAGCACCTGATTTTGCGCGTACCGTAGACATACACCGCAAACCAGGCTATGATCCGGTAGAAATGTTTGCTGACCCCAACATTCGCTTCCTGAAAGCAAAGATTGGGATGAAGCTTCTGAAAAAGAAGCTGGGGTTCCGCTACCTGATGGATGTGATTCCCCTGGATGCCAGCCTGGTAAAGGGCTCACATGGTCGCATCAACGAGGATCTCAGAGACCGCCCGCTGCTCATTAGCCAGGACAAGTCCAGGCAATTGCCAACTACGATAGCACCAACAGAAGTGCACAATCTTATCCTACAGATGTTAGGGATTTTAAAGGATACCCCTACGCCTGTAAAACATTGACTCAATCATGATAATGGCTACGGGTAAATAGAATTTTTGACAACTCTACTTTTTTAACATAAAAAAAGACCAGCTCAAGTCTTTTAGTCTTGTCGCCTGCAAATTTTTATGGCCCTTAAGTAGATGCACAACTATATAAGGGGCAGCAACTTATAGCTTTCCCGTTGTGTTTTGCTATGATTCTTTTAGAAAGATGAATGATTGCTTCAAGATGTATTGATCCTACCAGGCAAGAAACAGCACTGTCTGCCGCTTAGTGTAGATGTGATGATGCTGGCACTTACAAGAATATATTGGGGAGGAGGAATTAGTGCTTAACCCTAATTTTTTATGTTTTTGGGCTACACACATAACAACGAGCCTCAAATCTGATTTCCTCTTCAGGAGAATGACAGCCCTCAGCAGGATAGCTACCAGTAGAAATTTTTCATTATTTCCCGCTGGCATGTGCACCTGGGTCTACGCTATAGTTTCAGCTAATTTAAGAAAGAGCGTACCTAGTATTAGTTGAGACTTATGCTTCCAAACCCATATTTTAATTAATGCCACATTTATGTTTTTTGCAAAATTTATTCCCAGCCATATCATTGCTAATTTATACACACGTGGAAGCTTACGTGCTACTGATGGTGGACTGATGTTTTCCCTCAAAAACAGGCTGATGAATGCAAGCCTGATAAAGGTACTGGAAGCCAGTGTGAACGGGCAGAAGATAAACCTGGCAAACGTCAGGCTTGTCATGGGAGAGCAGGTGGCGATTGCTCCCGGCGAAATTTCAGAACGCCATCCACTGGCATTTCCCCTAGGAAAATCCCTGCACATATACATAGATGATCAGCTCCCTGCAGAAGATGGCTGCTCTTTCCATATCCGACTCCAGACAAAGCCTTTTGGTGAACTAGCCCTCAATTTCAAAGATACTCCAAAGCAGCAAGATGAAAAGAAACCAGCTCCCGGCATACCAAGAAGTGAGGATGATGATTATTCAGCCTCCATCATTGCAGAAAGGGTAGCATTTGCGGAAAAGCACACAGGCCGGAAGCTAACTGCAGTACAAAAACATGCACTGGATCCAGCAGCGGTAAAAGGCAATTGTGAAAGCTTTATCGGCGCCGCACAGGTTCCTATTGGTTTAGCCGGCCCAATCCGGATCAATGGGGAATGGGCAAGTGGAGAATTTCTGGTGCCCCTGGCAACAACCGAAGGTACCCTGGTGGCATCCTACAACAGGGGAATTAAGATTATAAATCTGTGCGGAGGAGTCACCACTACGGTAAGTGAAGATCTTATGCAGCGTGCCCCTGTATTTGTTTTCAGTAACGCCCGCGATGCCAGGGAGTTTTCTGCATGGATAGAGGAGCACCTGGGCGAAATTCAGCAAAACTCCGGGGTTTCTTCCCGCTATGCACGCCTGGTGCGCATCGAAACCTACCTCTCTAATACCTTTGCTTTTTTACGCTTCAACTTCCGTACGGGCGATGCAGCCGGCCAGAACATGGTCACCAAGGCTACCTACGAAGGTTGTCTCTGGGTGATGGAGCATTGTCCTATCCGCCCCCAGCATTTCTACCTGGAGTCTAACATGGCTACTGATAAAAAGCCTTCCTTTATCAACAGTCTGCGGGGGCGGGGAAAGCGAGTTACGGCAGAGATTACTTTTAAGAAGGAGGTACTGGAACAGGAGCTGCGCGTAACGGCACAACAGCTGGACTATCACCGGGCCGTGGGCAATATCGGAGCTTTTTTATCCGGGGTTAATAACAACGGGCTACATTCTGTAAACGCCATTACAGCCCTTTTCATCGCTACCGGACAGGATGTGGCTACGGTAGCCGAATCGTCCGCCTGCCTTACCCATGCAGAGGTGCTACCTAATGGTGACTTATCTGCTTCGCTTACCCTTCCTTCGCTGGTGGTGGGTACCTATGGTGGTGGCACCGGGTTACCTACCCAGCGGGAGTGCCTGGAAATAATGGATTGTTATGGAGAAGGGAAAGCCAAAAAGCTGGCTGAAATTATTGCTGGCGTGGTTGCGGCCGGTGAGATATCGCTGGCGGCTGCTATTTCTTCGGCTGACTGGGTAAGCAGTCATGAAAGCCTGGGGAGGAACAAATAGATTTTACAGGGATAGATCCCGGGGCACCGAACATGATGCAGGCACCCAAGGCGCCCATGTGACTGTGTGAGCTGTACTCTAATTTTTCATCCCTTATGTTCCAATAGCAAGAGTTAGTGCATAGAAAACAGCTAGACTGCATTAATAGAAGAGCTGCCTTTCAGTAGATAGTAATGCAAACAAAAACACTGTGCATCAGGTCTATTCTTTAGTAGTAAATAGATTTAGCACGATCGATTAACAGCAGATAAAATGAATGTAAACTTATCCCCCGTAAAAAAAGCACAAAAACGCAGCGGCAGTGCTGCCGATAACAGACGTGACATTGCCTTACTGAGTGTAGCAGGGTTGCTTGACTTTATTCCGCTCTCCCTCTTTCAGACAGGAGTAATTCGTCATTTACCGGATATGCCAGGAAAAATCTTTGATTCTGAGGCTGTAAATTCTTCTAAAAATGCGCAGGTGCTTGGCTTGCCAGATGCCCCCGTAAGCCTGATGCTGTATGCGGCGAACCTGGTACTGGTGGCGGGAGCACTCAAAGAGAAAAAAAAGCGGAATGTGTATGATTACCTGATAGCAGGAAATACCCTGGGACAGGCAGCTGGTGGCGCATATTACCTCTATGTAATGGCTACCAAGGAAAAAAAGATCTGCCTTTATTGTGTAGCAGGTGCGCTGATCAATTTTGCAACCTTGCTGCCTGTATCCCGCTTGTTTAGGCGTAAGAACAGCTAATAGCTTTTTTTAGCACTTCGAACTCCATTTTAGGAATTAAAAGCAGCAATACAGCAAGATCATGAACGTATCGTTGTTGGGTAACATCCGCTCAAACTGATCGTGCAATTTTGCCCATGTTATCTTCTTAGCTCAACAGTTGTTCGCTCTGGATAAGAATATGCAATCTAAAAGCACTAAAAATGCCTTTAATATAGTTTGACTCCTGGCTGCATTACATTGTCTGGCCCGGTGTACCCCTTATTTTATTATCGGAAGGTATTTGTCTCTGTTCGCAATCATTACCCATAGGCTGATCAAAAGCAAGACTAAGGCAATGGGTAATCCTGAAGGGGCAGCCGTGAGGTGTGTCAATAGGATTCCAATCAGGATAGGGAATAAGATGATCACACCCAGTGGCCGAAACCTGGGAATGATGAAGAGCAGGCCTCCAACAATCTCTACTAGCCCAACGAGAGGCAGCAACCAGCCTACAGCCAGAAGGGCTGTATTCATTTTTACAAGTTCCTGGGGTAAATCTTCCGGTACAGACATATAGTGAAAGAACTTGTTGAGCCCTGCATTGATGAACATGAGCCCGAAAAGCAGGCAAATAATAAAAGTGAGCTTTTGTTTCATCACTGACTACTTTGTTAGGGTTTGCAATAGTGCGTCCAGATTCTCTAACCCCATGCTAAAGCCCTCCTTGAAGCCCATATCAACGATCTTTTCCAGGTCTTCGAGTGAATCATACTGTATGGTGATTTTTACGGTGGTGGTATGATCGTCAGTACTATCAAATTCATTGCTCCACAGGGAGCGGGGAAAATCGGTATTGATGTTTCCGGCTTCATCACAGAAGGCATCCAGGCCTGAGAAGCTTTGCTTAAGCTTAATCCTTTTGTAGTCTGCCCTGCACCAATGCGTTTCATTTTCAGGGGAGATCATGGCATACAGCCAGGAACCACCTTCCCTGAAATCCATAGATTTTGTCTTTACCTGATAGGGCTTGGGAGCCCACCATTGATCAAGCAATTCTGGCTTGGTCCAGGCATCCCACACCAGGTCAAGATTCGCTGCAAATGCGCGTTTTACGAGAATGGAATTTCTTTCCTTGTCTACAGTAAAATCAAATACCAGGTTTGTTTTCATTTTGGTTGTTTTTGAGGGTGGTTAAAACTTGGTCAAGCTGGCTAAAACGGTTTTCCCAGATCTGCCTGAATTGATGCAGCCATTGGTCAATTTCTTTCATTTTTTCAACCTCTAGCAGGTAATATATTTCTCTGCCCTGATGTTCCTGTTTGACCAGTTGACACTCTGCCAGAATGCGTAGATGTTTGGAAACGGCCTGTCGGGTAATGTCAAAATGTTCGGCAATGGCATTAGGAGTCATGGCCTGCAGAGCAATCAGGGTAATGATGGCCCGGCGTTTTGGATCGGCGATCGCCTGAAAAATGTCTCTCCTCATGCACTTACCAGTTTTATTAAGCAAATAGTTAGCAAATAAAAACGCAACCATTCGGTTGCAATATATATGCAACCTTTTGGTTTCGCAAATTGTAATGAATCTTTTTTTAGTTGCTTGGATTACGACCTCAAGGATAAAGGGGGTAAAATCTCAGTATCCTCCAGTGTATATTGATGGTAATAAGAATCCCTGCCAAGAAAAAATTGAACAAGGTTTTAGAGATTATATTTTGCGCTTAATAGATTACAGAAGGATTGAATATGACTTCCACTACTGGTGGGGTTATTAAACAGCTTTTTTGAGCCCCTTCAAACTAAATTAAATGATAAATCATATCTCTGATTAGCTTTTAAGAGAGGTGATCATTAT
>JASLAE010000298.1 GCA_030147305.1 Cesiribacter sp. | reverse complement strand
AGAGAAAGGAAAGCCATGGTTGCGGAGGATTTCACGCACCAGCATCAGCCCGATGCCCTGTCCCTGCGGCTTGGTGCTATAGAAAGGAGTAAACAGCTTGTTCTGAACATCCGCAGGAATGCCGGGCCCTGTATTAAGTACGTCTAAACTCTGCTCATTCAGGCGCAATTCCACCGTTCCCCCTTTACCAGCTGCTTCTATAGCATTTTTTATAATGTTCACCATCACCTGCTCAAACTGTTCCCGGTCCAGGGCCACCCGAAGGGGTTCTTTGCCTGTACACAATTGTATACTGACGCCTGCTTTGATCGCCTGGGTTTCAAGCAGGCGCTGCAAATAGTGCAGTAGCTCCTGTAACTGAACGGGCTCTTTTTTGGGTGCCGGTATTTTAACAACCTCGGCAAAATTGCCCATAAAACGGGAAAGGCGCAGGTTGCGGTTCATGGCCACCCCAATCGCTTCTTTATAATCATCGTCTATCCCTTTCAGGTGGTGCAGCGACTGCAGGATGGAATTTACCGCGCCAATGGAGTTATTCACCTCATGCGACATCATGCGGATTACTTTGTCATAAGCCCCTTTTTCGGCACGCAGAATCTCTTCTGTAAGTTCTTCCAGCATGATGAACTGGCGTTCGAAACCGCGGTCTATAAAGCGGGACTTGATGCAGCGGTAAAAACGGTTGCCTCCGGCCTGTATCACGCGGGCAACGTCAGTTTCAAGGGCTACCAGCTCCTTTCCAAAGGGTGGCAAAAGCCCTTCAAGTGCTTTTCCCTGAACCATGGTGAGGGTTTGACCCAGGATCCGTTCTGCGGCATTGTTAAGCGAGTAGACATGCCCGTCAAAATCAAGCAGCATAATACCTGCCGGCGAAGCGGTGATAAGCTTCTGTAGCAGGTAGTGCTGTTCGGTGAGGTGGGTACGTTCCTGCCGCAACTGCTCAATCATTTGGTTGTAAACTTCTATGAGGGCATCGAGCTCACGCTGGCCCACCCGGTTAAATTGAATTGAAAAGTCTTTTTGTTTAAGACTCTCCGCACCTGAAGCCATCAGCTGTACCGGCACAATAAAAGCCCTGAACATACGCCAGGCCATATACAACGATATCAGAATGGATAACTCGGCAGCCAGAAACCACCAGGGCTTGTCGCGCAGGAGTAGAATAGTTAGCGCCAGCAGCAGCCCATGCAAGGCACCAACGTATAGAAAATACTTAATGGGCAGCCTCATAGGGTATATTATATTTCTCCAGGCGCCGGTAAAGCGCCCCACGGCTAAGCCCCAGCGCCTGCGCTACTCTGCTCATGTTCTCTTTGTGCAGCAGCATGGCTTTCAGGATCATCGCCTTTTCCATTTCCTCCAGTGGCATCAGGGGCAGTTCTCCTTTTTCGGCTGCGGCGGGTGTCTGTTTCGCTGGCTTCAGCAGGTTTTGAAAGTCTGCCTGGGTGAGCTGTGAGCTGGCACTCAGCAGCACAGCTCGCTCCACCACATTCTTCAGCTCCCGGATGTTGCCTGAAAAGTGCTGGTCGCGCAGCCATCGCAGTGCTTCCGGAGTTGCCTCCAGTTCCGGGCGGTTGTAGATCCCGCGCAGGTTGCGGATATAATAATTCACCAGCAGCGGTACATCGCCGGGGCGCTCCCGCAAAGCTGGCAGCCGTACCGTAATAAGGTTGATGCGGTAGAAAAGATCTTCGCGAAACTGTCCCTTCGCCACCATCTCTTCCAGGTTGCGGTTGGTGGCGCAGATCACGCGCACATCTACCGTGCGTGTTTTGCTGTCCCCCAGTACTTCGTACGTTCGGTCCTGCAATACGCGCAGCAGCTTTACCTGGCTGTTGGCATCCAGATCGCCTATTTCATCTAAAAAGATGGTGCCTCCGTTAGCTAATTCGAACCGGCCCGCCCGGTCGTTTTTTGCATCGGTAAAAGCACCCCGCTTGTGCCCGAACATTTCACTCTCAAACAGAGAAGCAGAAATACCGCCGAGGTTCACCTTGACAAAAGGCTTGTTATAGCGGTGACTGTTGCCATGCACGGCCTCCGCAATCAGTTCTTTACCGGTGCCGCTCTCGCCCATGATAAGGATAGAGGCATCGGTGGCACTTACTTTTCCTACTGTTTCCAGCACCTGCAGAAAGCCTTTGTCTTCACCAACGATGGCATCGAAATCATATTTCTTGTTCAGTGCAGCCCTGCTAAGGCC
Organism: Cesiribacter sp.; assembly: GCA_030147305.1. GTDB lineage: Bacteria > Bacteroidota > Bacteroidia > Cytophagales > Cyclobacteriaceae > Cesiribacter. The sequence continues at coordinate 1,763 of JASLAE010000298.1, read as the reverse complement.
GGGCTCCTGCCCTTCTTCCCTTTTTTGTTTGGCCAGGGTCAGCACAGTCTTTACCGACTGCAGCAGGTGTTCGTTTTGCCAGGGCTTGTTAATAAAATCGGCCGCACCAAGCTTCATGCCCTCTACGGCCAGCGGCACAGAGCCCCAGGCAGTGATAAGGATAACAGGTAGTAGCGGATAACGCTGTTTTACCTGCTTCAGGAATTGCAGGCCTTCCTCACCGCTGGTCTCGATACTAAAATTCATGTCGGAGATGATGAGTTCTGGCTCCTTTTGCGCCAGCTTCTCCAGCGCCTCCTCCGGATAGGCTGCCGTTTGCACAACATAACCACCCTGCCGCAGCAGCAGGCTTAAGGAAGACCGTATGGCCTCATCATCATCTATCAGCAGGATCATATAGAGTAAATATCAGTATTTTCAAGAACATTAAATACCTTTCTGCACCACTTTCATTTTTGCCTGCCCCATGAATGGCGCAACAAAAACTGCCTTAAAGACTGCAAGACCAAGGCAGGTAAAAAAAGCAGCAGCAGGATCAGGTGGCTTTCATGGCTACAGCATTTGCGGGTTTGCCTTCTTCCAGTATACTGGCCGGAGGTTCATATAAGCTATACAGCCTCCGGTCAGGTCTCACAACACCCATCACTCATAATGCAGCGCCATGGCAGGTTCTATATTCGCCGCCTGTTTGCTGGGATACCAGGCGCACACGGCTACCAGTATGTAGATAAGCAGGAGCGAGGCTGCAATTGAATAAGCATAAATGGTATTCTCCACATTCATTACCCCAAGCAGCGGAAACTGCAGGGCCAGAATAAATCCCAGGATAAGTCCCAGCGTGGCAAGAACCATTACTTCGCCAAGCATTTGCCAGCGGATGGCCCCTTCAGTTGCCCCTAGTGCTCTTCGTATACCAATTTCGGAATAGCGTTTGTTGATGTTATAATACAACACACCAAACAAACCCAGCGCTACATTGAATATCAGGAACAGGCACACGATGCTTAGGGCTATCAGCGGTATGAAAGCCATTTTAGATTTGCTGGTACGCATTTCCTTCAGTTCTGAAAGCTCCAGGGTCCAGTCACCGGTAATTTTATTGATCCGCTCTACAAGCGTCTGCTGCCACACCGGATCTACACCGGATTTAATTTCAATCAGGATCTTACCCGCATCCATTCTGGTCGTATCCTGTGGGTTGAACAGTTGAAACATGGCCTGATCAGGATTAGAAAACTCACCGTCCTGGCGGTAGTGCTTTACGACCCCAACCACCTGGTAAGCATCCTTCTCGCTGCCCAGACTCAACCTTTTCCCGAGTGCGCTCTCGTCCCCGAAAAGTTTTTCTGCCATTAATTCATTGATTACCATAGGCTTGGGAGAACTGACGTCTCCTTTCTGCAGCCATCGCCCCTCAGCTAACTCCATGTCGAGGGTTTCCAGATAGGAAGGCTCCACGAAGTAGCCATTGGCTAGTATACTCTTGCCCTCAGCGGACACATCATTGTTCATGGTACTGTAGGAAAAAGGGGTGTTAACAGAAGAATAACTATAGCTGGCCACCTCAGGCATCGATTCCAGAATAGGCCTGATCTGCTGAATCTTGGCCAGGCTAAGGGTAGTACTTTCGCCGTGCCGGGCCATATCCAGTTCATATAGATCTGTATAATCGAAGCCTACAGGGGTATAATAATTGCGAAGGCTCTCGATAATAAGGGTGCCCGTAGCAAACAGCACCATAAATGAGAAGAAGATCTCGGTGA